>JBAXEJ010000022.1:0-37358 GCA_037140475.1 Gallionellaceae bacterium | reverse complement strand
TGCGGCTTTTTTAGCTGCTGGCTTAGCTGCGGCTTTTTTAGCTGCTGGCTTAGCTGCGGCTTTTTTAGCTGCTGGCTTAGCTACTACTTTTTTTGCTACAGGCTTTGCTGCGGCCTTTTTAGCTGCTTTCTTTTTGGCTGTTGCCATTTCAATCTCCTTAATTGTGAAAGTTTCTCAAATTACATCAAAACAACGACTGCCCCCTTAGTTAGCCGCTTAGCAGCCAATTAAAGTCTTTTAAGTCAACACATGCCGTGGCATGTATTAACTTCTTCGCCGACCCCCAAAATGCGGTCACGAAAATTTGATAAATTAGTTATGAATGGCGCATGCGCCTTGGCTCCGCCGAGTCGCAACGCGACGGGATCAGAAATATTTTTTGAGGATAAAAATACAGGAAGAGCAGAGGAAGAAACGTACCGAGGCAAAAAGTCGGTAAGAGACTGCAATAGCGAAGTCGAATGCCTCGACTTCAAGAAACTAACCCCAGTTTAAGCTTGCGCAAGCGCTTTCCTTTTTTCGTTAACTACTACATCTAGTGTTTTTCAATTAAAACAACACTATATTTTTCATGTTGCAACTTTACCCGATTTATGATTCGAGTCAACATTAACATTGCAATTTGTTGAAAAAAAATAACGATTCATCGCAAATAAAAAAACATGGCCGCTTTCGCGATCCTGTTTTAATTTCGGACTAATTTAAATTAGTGCTTCAACGCCTTCCATTGACGGTCAGATAACTTTTCCTTGGCTGCATCCAGCAATCAATCGGTTAAGAGGATCCGTGACAAGAAGCCCCTCCCTCACTGACACAGAATCCTTCCCTCGTTGATTTTATCGACACATATCCCTTCCTTCATCAAGTTAGGCCTAAGGCTTCATGCGAACATAATAATTTCACTGCTTGATGATGCTGGTCTCTTCTTATTTACAGCGTAGTTGCAGGACTCTTTTCGGAAGTAAAAAAACACCGCCCTCGCAATGAGGACGGTGCTTTCCATGTCAGTTTGTAGCGCGGCCTTCCCTAAAAAGCCGACGTTCGATCAGTTGCTTGCTATTCGCTCATTTAATTTCAGAATCGCTTCAGCCCCTCCAGATGGGAGCGGGCATACAGCCTTATTCCTTCTCTTTCCCCTTCCGCCCTGCATTTGTGGGGTACCTCTCCATGATACGCAACGACTCAAGGTCGATATTTTCAATATCTGCCCGTCGGAATAGATTTGGTGTACGAGCCAGCACATCAACATCGACATCAGTCAATCCTTGGGGCAAATTAGCTGTCTCTTCCTTCCAGTGCATGATCGGTGCTCGAGAAGTGCCACTATGTATGCGCTGGTGATATTCCTCCTCAATCCAGAATCGGACATATTTTTCGATGTCCGCAAGTGTCGCGGTGGCTTCTTTTTCAGATTTGTATTCCCCCCCTGTCATCCAAGTTCGTAAAGGTACGGCCGCTGATTTTTTGGATTAGGTAGTTGGACAAAGTGCTGAATAATCTCTCTACGTGCGCCTTTTTGCGCACTGCCCAACCAACCCATCTTGTATCGTCATCGTCTGAAGCTGCTCTAACTGCACTCCATAGCCACCAGTAGGGGTAAGCTGGCTTGACGCTTCGTCAAACACATAAAATACGCCGTACTCCACGTTCAAGCAGAATCGGTGTTCACGTTGCTCCAGAATATGCAGCACGGGTTTTACTTGAGAAACTTGGGGGAAATGTCCAACAAGTGCCAGAGTGGGCTGATCATAACTTTGACAGCATTTATGTTATTCGTATCACTGAACTAAATAAAGTTAAGCGGGTCACATTCACGCTCGACAGCGAAGGGCTGAATTATCTCCCCGAGGCTTGCAGCCCTTAACACCAGAGCGCTGGGGGCCACAAAAAATATTCACCAAACTAATTCAGGAGTTATAGATGGCAGAAGAAAAGAAAGAAGCTTGGCTTAATTATTTAGCGTTAACGACCGTTATTTTCGCGGTCTGCGCTACCCTGTCCACCTTTAAGGGTGGCGGTTATTCCACTCGTGCAGTGATGAGTCAGTCTCAAGCCTCAGATGAATGGGCTTTTTTTCAGGCAAAAGCCATCAAGTCGTATATGTATCAAATGCAGAAAGACAATTTGGAGTTAAAACTGCACGAGTTGCCCAAAAACTCAGCCAGCGACGCTATCAATCAATATCAAACTAAGCTTACCGATTACTCAAAAAAGATTGAAAAGTACGAACTCGAAAAAGTAGATATTCAAGAAAAGGCAAAGCAGCGAGAAGGGGTGAGAGATGATGCTCAAAAACACTCTCAGAAATTTGGAATGGCGATTATCTTTTTACAAATTTCAATTTTGCTGTGTTCAATTGCTGGCTTACTGAAAAAGAAAATGGTTTGGTATGCCGGTTTGGTGACTGGTTTTGCTGGCTTGATATTCTTCGCCGACGGTTTCTATTTGTTCCTGTAAAACAGGCAAATAAAGCTCATAAAAAAAGCAGGGGCTACCCCCTGCTTTTTTAGTGCCTGCCGTATTACTTTGCAGGAGCGTCAGCCTGACCTTCAGCTTTTTTAGCTTTCTTTGCTTTTTTATGCTTCTTAACAGCCTTGGCTGGCTTAGCTTCAGCAGCAGGAGCCGCAGCTTCTGTTTTTGCAGCAGGAGCCGCAGCTTCAGCAGCCATAGAAGAAAAAGAAACAGCCGCGAATACTGCCGCGATCAATACAGATAAAAGTTTGCTCATAGTGAATCTCCTATTTAATTTAAAAAATTGACAATGTTGTCGAGTCATTAACGGGTCACAGCCTTATTCAGTTGACGTACTCGTCATTTTTGAGTTCACCGAAATTTATTTAGGCACGCCCTGTGGACCTGCTTTACCGCTGGGGCGGCGATCTCGATTTTCTTCACGTTGTTGGACACGCTTTTCATGCTTGGCTCGCCGATCCGCACGCTTCTGTTCACGGTCTTGTTTTAGTTTGTCATGATCAGCATGCAGCTTTTCGCGATCCGCTCTGAGTGCCTGACGGTCTTCGCGTAGCTTTTCACGATCTGCTTGAAGGGTAGGATTCGGCGTACGTTCAGGGTTTGCATTGGGAGCTCCCTGCGGGCGATTAGCGCCATCAGCAAATGCGGCAGCAGAAACAAACACAGATACCAAAATTAATGCGCTTATTTTTTTCACTTTGATCTCCTCGATTAAACTGCAACTGCAGTATTGCCAATAACGGCCATTCCCTCTTTACGTTGACCGTAAGCTAATATCGAATACCAACCGACAAGCGAGTTTGGTCTTCAGTTGAGAAATTGACCTTGTGATCCTGTGCTATCCGCAAGAAAACATCTCCATAATCATAAGTCACAGAGAGTGCATCACCAAAAACCGAGTCATCGTTAACTGTTGCACGCCCCTGCTTTCTCGACCAGTCCACTGTCAATCGCTGATGAATGTCTGGCGTAAATTTCCAGACTAGGTGTGTGACGACCTGATCTGTGTGCAAACGATTATCCATGACAGTAAAAACTGAAAGGTTCGATTTCGGGAGTAGCTTTGTTCCGACCCCATAAAGAAGGGAGTCGTTCGGATCGAAGTTTAAATTGTAGTAATCCTGTGCGTTAGTTCGCCCCAAACCCAAGACCGCGTATATTGATTCGCCAATCTGAGTGTTGATGGAGCCACCCACAAAGCCGTGTGTTGCCATTTGTAGTGATGGCACTAATTGTATGAAAGAAAATTGCGACGTGTATTCATAGCCAATACGCGTCTGCTCAAATTCGTTACCTCGCCAGTAGTGCCCCACCCAAATTACATGAGTTAAATGATTCGCACGAAGATTAAGATCAGTGGCATCTGTTTGATTGGTGGTGACATAGTAAGTCGGGGTAAACTTGTGGCGCCAAGTCTCGCTCTGAGATTCAATATCCGCGTATGCACTTGACATTACTAGCAGCATTGCATACATGCCGGCGCCGAACATTTTTTGTTTTTTCTGACCTGTAAACATAAATAATTTTTAAACGCCCAGTGTGCACTATCCCTCAAGTTGGTATTGGGCATTGTAGTTGAACTCATTTTGATAAGGTGGAAGCTTGACAGGTGAGCTGCATCAAAAATTTCAACTATCTGCAAGCTTCATCCCTATCCGTAAACGGATTCTCCATCCAAAATAATTTATTTAGCAAACTAGCCGATCACTTTTAGGTCTCCGGACATTTGTAATTCTGACTGTTGCGCCGCACTCCGTCAGTGTAAAGGCTCCGCCCATCCGTTTTATTAAACCATTCATCGCTCGTCAATAATTCCAGACATGGCGACTTGTGGACATGAGAGTCCATTTGTTAGTGTCTTTTCACGACATCTGTAATTGGGCGCATCATTAACGAATACCAAGCAACTATATTTGTGTCGGCTAATTAAGCTGTATCTGCACCATTTTTATTAGCGAGACGCCAGTTTCAACGTGGACACCTCGCACATGTTTTAAGTTGCCAACAGGAGGTAATTATGAAATTAAAGATCAAATCTAGCGAAGTGCTGATATTACTTGCTGCTTCAACAATGAGCTTCCTCGCCAATTTGCCAGATTCTGTTTTAGGCAATTTGGTGGATAGAAAGACGCTATTAATCGCCCTAACAGCCTTAGTTGTAGTAGCGATGATCCGCTATCTTCAGATAGCGTTTCTATTGGCGATATCAATTCTTGCCATCGGCGCGAATCTTCCCGCAGAACTGGCTTCTGCACTTGGAGTAAGCCAACTGGCATTACTCGTATCGCTAGGTATCATGATTGCAATTTATTTATTTAATCGGGCCGTCAAGCTATTACCAACAGGTGAAGAAACTTCATCCGAAATTCCTGCCTATACTCGTCAATCACTTTTGACTGCGATAATGATGGGGGATGTTGTTACGCTTCATCGTTTGATGTCTATGAATGTGGATGTCAACTTTATCGAAGGTGGCATGACCCCATTACACCTCGCTGCCCAGCAGGGAAATATAGAGATCGTGCGGATACTTATCGCTCAAGGAGCAGACTACCGAAAAAACACTTCGGACGGAAAATCACTGACCAACATTTTGATTGAGAAAAACAATAACACCCAAGCGAACGCAAACAAAGGCCTTTTAACTCAGTGTTACGTAGAGGCTCGGCGAGGTAATAACGAATCTTGGGGTAATCAACATGTCTAACAAAAAATGCACGAACTTGACCGAGTATCTGTTTTCACTCAATTTCACCGAACTCAAAAAAATATTACTGCTGTTTTTGTTGGTGGTAATGACAGTGACAGCGGCTACTTTTATTTTCCTATATAGGCATTACCAAATTTCAGCATATCAAACGGCCACTCATCGAGACACCTCTGCTCATTCACGAGATCACCGAATAGGCGCTGCAAAATACTCAGACTCGGTAGCGTCTTCCAAGCAGATTAATGACAACACAATCAAGGCTACGATTGGACTGACTTTCTTGTTTGGATTTGTTCTGTTGATCGTAGCTTATATTTTTGCGATCGCTGATAAAGCTGTGGATCAGTACCAGTGTATTGTGGAAATGAATAACAATCATATTGGTGAGAGGATGCTCTATGGTGTCCAGACCTCCCTGTAGCAATGATGGCAGCGCATGCTATTTGTCCAATTGATAATTTACTGATTGCTCTATTCTCAAGCGATGCTCGAAAACAATCTTTTAACGCATCATTAAATCTCACTTGTATGTCTGCATCATCTCCACATTGTGTAAGTTACTGCCTAGTAGATATGTGAGGTGACTCATGAATGTGACTCCCAAATAGGAAATCTTCCAATCTCAACTTTTCTAAGTTAATCCAATTGTTCAGCGCATCGCGAGTTTGATCAGTGATTTCAAACTGAACTGGTCGTTGAGTTTTTTGTTGCATGATGATGGCACGAGAGGCGATGTGACCTCCATGCGAAATATCTCTCACTTTAAGTTTTACTAAATCGCACGCTCGGAGCTTGCTATCGATGGCGAGGTTGAATAGTGCAAGTTCACGAATGCGTTCGCCTAACTGAAGTCGCACCCGAATTGCCCAAATGTCTTTCAGCTTGAGCGGTACCTTCTGCCCGATGAGCTAGCCTTTATTCCATTGTTCACGGTGGTGGGTTGCGGTAGTTGTTTTCATGATGACCTCCTCAAAAAAATAGGGGATCGTCACTTTGCGCTTAATGAAATCGATTGAAAATACGATGATTTTCTACAATGGAGAGCCTTCCCATGAACCTGCACATTTCATGATACGACCGAAGACCTCTTGAGTTCATGCGGCTCATCTCGGTCATTCAATACCCGTACGTATTTTTCCCTAAATAAAAAACGGCAGCCTAAAAAAGGCCGCCGATTATTTTTACTCATGCCAGAGCAGGGTTATGTGTCCGTCAAAAGGAGTCGGCGACGTACCATATTGTTGCACTTTTTAATCCCAAGAAAGCGCGCCGCCGGTTTGATATTCCGTCACGCGTGTTTCAAAGAAGTTCTTCTCTTTCTTCAAGTCGATCATTTCCGCCATCCATGGGAATGGGTTAGTTGCACCTTGATAAAGAATGTCGATACCGATTTGCTGGCAACGGCGATTTGCAATGAAACGTAGATATTCTTTAAACATGCCTGCATTCAAGCCCAATACTCCGCGAGGCATAGTGTCTTCAGCATACCGGTATTCCAGCTCAACCCCTTTTTGAATCAGGCCACGAATTTCTTCACGGAATGCCGGGGTCCACAGATGAGGATTTTCCAACTTAATCTGGTTAATCACGTCTACGCCAAAGTTGAGGTGCATCGATTCATCGCGCAAGATGTATTGATACTGCTCGGCTGCGCCGGTCATCTTGTTTTGACGCCCCAGCGCCAAGATTTGCACGAATCCTACGTAGAAAAATAGACCTTCCATGATGCAAGCAAAAACGATCAAGCTACGTAGTAATTTTTGATCGCTTTCTGGCGTGCCGGTTTTGAAATCCGGATTAGTCAGCACATCGATGAATGGCAGTAAAAATTCATCTTTGTCGCGAATGCTTGCGACTTCATGATACATGTTGAACACTTCACCTTCATCCAAACCCAAGCTTTCCACGATGTACTGATAAGCATGCGTATGAATTGCCTCCTCAAAGGCTTGGCGCAGTAAGTATTGTCTGCACTCTGGATTGGTGATGTGGCGATAGGTACCCAGCGCGATGTTGTTTGCGGCCAAGCTATCGGCCGTACTAAAAAAGCCCAGATTGCGCATTACCAAGCGACGCTCATCGTCAGTCAAGCCATTAGGATTTTTCCACAATGCGATATCCGCAGACATGTTTACTTCTTGCGGCATCCAGTGATTAGCACAACCAGCTAGGTATTTCTCCCACGCCCATTTGTATTTAAATGGCACTAGCTGATTTACATCTGCGCTGCTGTTAATAATGCGCTTGTCTTCCACACGAATACGACCTGTTGAGGTGGATGCGATGGTGTACGAATGATCGCTTGCTTCGTTTTTCATTGCCGAGCCCATTCCCATTGGCGCCATTTTTGTTGCGCCGATTGTTGGTGTTGCTTCTTCATCAAATGACAACATGATTTTCCTTTATTGCTACTGTTATTTCCACACACTCGGCGTAGAAGTTGATTAATTTAATAGTTGTGCCTGCATTCTGGATTTTGGTTTCGACATAACCTAAAGGCTAGTCTTCGCCGCAATCCAGAAAGCAAGTCTTGCTACTGACAAGCCTCGCATTCTGGGTTATCAATCGAGCAAAACTGTGTTTCTTCTACTGCCGCCGCAACACCGCTGCTGTCCCCACCATTTGAAACAGCATTGAGTGATCCCGCTCTAGTCGAGGTTGATTTCTCAGCGGAGGTCGCACCCAATGTGCGCAGGTAGTAGGTGGTTTTCAGGCCACGCAACCATGCCAATTTATACGTCTCATCCAATTTACGTCCTGACACGCCAGACATGTAAATATTCAAAGACTGCGCTTGGTCAATCCACTTTTGACGACGTGCTGCTGCTTCAATTATCCACTGTGGCTCTACTTCAAAGGCAGTCGCATAGAGGCTACGCAATTCCGCCGGAATACGATCAATCTTCGCTAGGCTGCCATCAAAATACTTAAGGTCAGCAATCATCACTTCGTCCCATAGACCCAACGCTTTAAGATCGTTAACCAAATGATCATTAATAACCGTGAATTCACCGGATAAATTCGACTTCACAAATATATTTTGGTAGGTCGGCTCAATACAGGCAGAAACGCCGATGATATTGGAGATGGTTGCAGTGGGGGCAATCGCCACGCAGTTTGAGTTACGCATGCCGTGCTGCTTGATACGCTCACGCAATAAATCCCAATCCATAGAAACCGAATCATCTAACTCCACATAACCGCCTCGAGCTTCACGCAACATTTGTACGGTGTCTTGCGGAAGAATGCCCTTATCCCACAAGCTACCGCGATAACTCGCATAACGGCCGCGCTCTTCAGCCAACTCGGTTGAGGCCATGTAGGCGAAGTAGCACACCGCTTCCATTGAGCGATCTGCGAACTCAACCGCCTCTTGCGATGAATAAGGCAGACGCAATTCATGCAACACATCTTGGAAGCCCATGATGCCGAGACCCACTGGGCGATGCTTCAAGTTTGAATTACGCGCTTTGCTCACTGCGTAATAGTTAATGTCGATCACGTTATCCAACATGCGCATCGCAGTATTAATGGTGGCTTTCAACTTGTCATGATCCATCTGGCCGAATTTCTCGTGCCCTTTTGGATAGATGTGCGCGGCCAAGTTCACAGAACCCAAGTTGCACACCGCAATTTCTGACTCCGAAGTATTAAGCGTGATTTCAGTACACAGATTTGAGCTATGCACCACGCCAACATGCTGTTGCGGACTACGGACGTTGCATGGATCTTTGAATGTAATCCAAGGATGGCCAGTTTCAAACAACATGGTAAGCATCTTGCGCCACAGGCTCGCCGCTTGAACTTTGCGGAAGAGCTTCAGCTCGCCTTTGGCTGCTTTTTCTTCATAAGCCACATATGCTTTTTCGAATTCAAAGCCAAATTTGTCATGTAGATCAGGGCAGTTTGATGGAGAGAACAAGGTCCATTCGCCGCCTTCCATCACACGTCTCATAAACAAGTCTGGAATCCAGTTAGAGGTGTTCATATCGTGCGTGCGGCGACGATCGTCACCCGTGTTTTTGCGCAACTCTAAAAATTCCTCAATGTCTAAGTGCCAAGTTTCCAAGTAGGCGCAAACCGCACCTTTACGTTTACCACCTTGGTTCACCGCCACCGCCGTGTCATTCACTACCTTGAGAAATGGCACAACGCCCTGTGATTTGCCGTTGGTCCCTTTAATATGGCTACCCAATGCGCGCACATTGGTCCAGTCGTTACCTAGCCCGCCCGCAAATTTTGAGAGCAATGCATTTTCTTTGAGCGCTTCGTAAATACCATCGAGATCATCCGCTACTGTTGTCAAATAGCAAGACGACAATTGGGAACGACGTGTACCTGAGTTAAACAATGTTGGTGTTGAACTCATGAAGTTAAAGCTAGAGAGCAGCTTATAAAACTCAATCGCGCGCGCTTCGCGGTCAATTTCATTCAGCGCCAAGCCCATCGCAACACGCATAAAGAAGGCTTGCGGCAATTCAATACGCTCGTCTTCAATGTGCAAAAAATAGCGATCGTACAAAGTCTGCAGGCCCAAATAGCCAAATTGCAAATCACGGCTTGGATCCAACTCTTTAGCCAAACGCGCCAAATCAAAATTACCCAATTTTTCATCTAATAGCTCAGCCTGAACGCCGCGCTTAATGTATTTGGGGAAATATTCAGCATAACGTACCGCCATGTCTTCTTGCGGCACCTCTTCGCCAAGGATTTCGTAGCGAATGTTATTCAGCAACAAACGGGCGGTGACAAAACCATAAGCAGGATCTTGCTCAATGAGTGAACGCGCAGAAAGTATGGCGCATTTGCGCACCTCTTCCATTGGCACACCGTCATACAAATCTTTAAGGGTATGTTTAAAAAGCTTTTCTGGATCAACATTGCTTAGACCCTCGCATGCAGATTTAATCTGCGCAGCTAAACCCTCGATATTCAGTGGGCGCAAAACACCGTTGTCTTTTACTTGCAGAACAATGGCTGACTCAGTTTCTTTTTTAGTTTTGGAACGCTCTTGCGTGCGCTGCTCGCGATACAACACATAGCTTCGCGCAACATCATGTTCACCTGAACGCATCAGCGACAGCTCAACCTGGTCTTGGATGTCTTCAATATGGAATGTGCCGCCATGTGGCTGACGACGCACTAGCGCATTCACCACACCCGCGGTTAGCTGCTCGACCATTTCGCGCACGCGCGCTGAGGCAGCACCTTGGCCGCCATTAACCGCCAAAAATGCCTTGGTCATGGCAATGGATACTTTGCTTGGCTCAAACAATACAACTGAGCCGTTGCGTCGAATTACTTTGTATTGATCAAGAGACATCGTGATCACTGCGGAGGACTGCAAATCTGCTTCTTGACGCGGCGGAACGGAGTAGGAAGGTGAGACATTTTCGGACGCTAACAAAATACAACTCCTTATCGAAATCTTGAGTTTTTTAGCTCGCAAACTAAAAAACCGGAATATTAAAAAACCACTACATCTAGTGGTCAACTCGTGAAATTTCGCTAATTCTAGTGTATGGATAAATTTATGCAAGAAGAATTTCGGCCTATATATTTTTTCGCCAGCTGCATAATTAATGGCTAATATACGGTCGATATCAGAGCGATTTTAGGTATCGCTTCCAGTCAAAAAAGGGGCCTGGATCGGTTTTTCGGCCGGGGGCAATATCTGCATGACCAACGATCTGCTTAAGAGGGTAATTACGCGTTAAACGGTGGGTTAGATACTGGAGTTTTTTGTACTGCGCATCGGTATAGCAAACCGAATCACTTCCTTCCAACTCGATGCCCAAAGAAAAGTCATTACAACGGGTTTTGCCCCACCACTCAGACACCCCAGCATGCCAAGCTCTCTGATTACAGGAGACAAATTGAGTTATTTCACCATTACGCCTTATTAAAAAGTGCGCAGACACCTTAACCCCTCGCAATTTTTCGTAGTAAGGATGCTCGTCGCAATTTAGGGTATTGGTAAATAACTGCTCCACAGCCACCCCCGAAAATTGCTCCGGCGGCAGGCTAATACTATGAATTACTAGAAGATTAACTTTTTGCCCAGGTGGTCGCGGATCAAAATTTGGTGAAGAAATACGGCGTACTCCACTTAGCCACCCCCTTTCATTGATCTTCACTCAGCACTCTCTTTATCGGTGATTGACAGTCGTTCCATGCGATAGCGCATCGCCCTGAAGGTCACACCCAATATTTTAGCGGCAGCGGTACGATTAAACCCTGTCTGATTCAGCGCCTCTAATATTGCCTCGCGCTCCACCCGATCTAAGTAGTCCGTCAATGGGTATTTCCCACCCGACATCTCTGGGCCGCCAGATGTCATCGCGCGCTCCTCCGGCTCTAGCTGCAGATCAACAGGAGTAATCACTTCGCCGCTACGTAGCGCCAATGCACGCTCAACAATATTTTCGAGCTCACGCACGTTGCCTGGGAAGTTGTATTTAGCCAGTTCCTTTATGGCAGTCTCAGAAAATTTAACCGCTTCCCCACCGCTCAACCGTTTTAGGATTTGACCGGCAATTTCGCCGATGTCTTCGCGCATTTCGCGGAGAGCGGGCATCAACAAAGTGATGACGTTCAATCGGTAAAACAGGTCTTGTCTAAATTTTCCGTGTTGCACGCACTCGGCTAAGTTATGGTGCGTAGCACTGATTATTCGCACATCAACAGGCTCCTCCTCAGTTGCGCCGACCTTGCGCACGCGCTTTTCTTGAATGGCTCGCAGTAACTTAACTTGCATATTGAGTGGCAAGTCTGCCACCTCATCCAAAAGCAATGTGCCACCATTTGCTGCCTGAAAAAAGCCATCCCGGTCTTTTTCTGCCCCGGTAAATGCGCCTTTGCGGTATCCAAAAAATTCGCTTTCCATTAAATTTTCTGGGATTGCGCCGCAATTCACCGCGATAAAGGGCTGCTCGTGCCGCGCACTTTTTTCTACGATTAAACGGGCAGCCAATTCCTTACCGCTGCCCGATTCACCACTAATGTGTACCGGTGCCTGACTACGCGCCACTCGCTCAATCAAATCCCGCACTTTCTGCAATGCTGATGAATGCCCTAATAAAATCGGCATTCCGCTTTGCATCGCCATTTGTTTTTCTGGCAACTTTAACGCTGACTTAACAAGTGTTCGCAATTGATCCAATGCGATTGGCTTTGATAAATAATCAAAAGCACCTGCTTTCAAGGCAGCAACGGCATTTTCAGCATTACCGTGCGCGGTAATCACGGCGACAGGCGTATCTAAATTTAGCTCAGCTATGTGACGCACCAACTCCAGACCATCACCATCTGGCATACGCATGTCCGTCAAGCAAAGCTCAAAGTGCGATCGCTCCAGCTGCTGATATGCCTCGCGCACATTGGCCGCACGTGCCACTTCTAGCCCCATAGGAATGAGTGCTAACTCCAATAGTTCCAAAATATCTGGCTCGTCGTCGACCAATAGGACGCGCGGAATCTTTGTCATGTCAGGTCGTTTATCAGTGCTCATGGTTTACTCCGAAGGCGATTTGGAAGCACGCACCACCTTCATCTCTTGTGCTGTAATTTAAGGTTGCTCCATTAGCTTCGCACAATTCACGCGCTATATATAAGCCCAATCCTGTGCCGCCTGCCTCTGTTGTGAAAAATGGTTCAAATAATTTGAGCATCGTTTCCGCATCAATCCCTGGGCCATTGTCCATCACGTCTAACAAGACTCTCCCCTCATCGTTACGGTTAACTCGTAACTTAACGTCACCTGCATTGCCCTGGCTGTAACGAACAGCGTTTTGACACAAATTCCATATTACTTGGTCAAAATGACCGCAATCAAACTTAATTTTGCAGTCACTCAATAATTCGGCCTCAATTACTGGCGTGGCCAATCGTAGTGTTTGGGTGATCTCATCGACTAAACTTGATAGGCGCAGCGCTAAATCAATTTCTTCCTCATTCACTCGGTCGCGACGATTTAACTGCATGACATCCTGCACAATGCGATTGAGTCGTGCCGTATTATCCAAAATAATTTGGGTCAGCCTCGCTTGTGCCGCCGTTATTTGCCCTTCTTTTAGCAATTCTGCCGCGTAACTAATTGATGAAAGTGGGTTTCTGACTTCATGCGCAATATTGGCTGTGAGTCGGCCCAATGCCGCCAGTTTCACTTGTTGCGCTTGATCCTGAACTCGCTGCATGTCTTCCAAAACAATCACCACACCCCAAAAGCCCTCGCGCTGTACCGCTGAAAAACGCACTCGCACTAATCGATGTGTATCGGGCAACCGTAGCACCTCATTACCCAGTGCGCTGTTTTGACGCCACGCTGCAAATAACGCAGCTAACAAGGGCGAATATTTTTCTAATTCAATTTTGTTTTCGAGTGCGAATGAAATACCCAACAAGCGCTCTGCACTTGGATTGCTTTGGCGCACTACTCCGCGTTCATCAACGACCAGCACTCCATCTGGCATGTCTTGAATCATCAGTCGATTCGCTTCAGCCATGTTGGATAGGTCAACGCCGCGAGCAAACGCCAGTCTTTCACTCGCAACAGCATACTTAGATAAAGTGTGCGCTAACCATGCAACCGCAAAATAGGATGCGCTGAGTATGCCAGTTTGTAAAAACTGAGCAATATCAGCATCCTGAGTTAGCACTGAGTACGAGTGCTCCAACAGAATAGCGATACTCGCCAAGGCAGCATAAAACAAGGTGATGCGACCCCGACTAATCAAGCCAGCTGCCGCCAAGGTCACCAAGAGCAACATACCTAAATTACTTTGCACACCCCCACTGAAGTAGGTCAACATTGCAATAACAACAATATCGGTGACGACTTGAAACGCTAGTTGCAAAGAGAAAGTAGGTCGTTTGACTTGAATACCGACCAACGCACCTAGTGTTAAAAAGACATAAACCAAGCAAATACGAAATACCCAGACTCGCTCGGCCTCTGACGGCAGCATTGATCCGCCAACGAAAACTGCCAACAACATCAGCAGTCCACCAAGCGTCAATCGGTAAAGGCCAAAGAAATAGAGAGACCTCCACAAGTCGTCTACTGCTAAAGGCGTGGCCGTGGGTAATCTTGTGGATGGCCAGATGTTATGGGGCGGCTTACTCCACATAGGCATTATTCTTTGCTGTCAGCACGTTCACGTCGGTGCGCGTCACAACAAAAATACTCGCCCCCCGCAAAAATGCCTTCGCTTTTCGGCAAATGCACCCCACATTGCTTGCAACGCACCATCTCTTCAGCAGATTGAGGTGTTTGTGAATTGTTAGACTGCTTGCGATACGACTTAAGCACCCACCAGACCAACGCAACCACCACAATGATAAAAATTAATCGACTCATCGATATTTACTCCACATTTATTGTCACTAAAACCTTGTCACATTGTAGGTGGCTTTAAGCGCTCCGTCACGGGGCACCCACGCCCACTCCATTAATCTGGGATAAATACTTGACCTCATCCCCACTCCTCATTAATATACCCGACATAATTACTCAGGAAAGGATTTACAGATGGACGCTCAAGAAGTTATTCGCCAACAAGTTACGGAAAACCAGGTTGTGCTTTACATGAAGGGTACGCCTCAGTTTCCGCAGTGTGGTTTTTCAAGCAATGCGGCGCGCATTCTTAAAGCGTCTGGAGTTGATAAGTTTTTAGCCGTCAACATGTTGCAAAACCTAGACATCATGGAAGGAATGAAGACCTACGCAAATTGGCCAACCATTCCGTTGCTCTTTATTAATGGTGAATTCATTGGTGGCTCAGACATCATGACTGAAATGTTTCAAAGCGGGGAATTGCAAACTCTACTGGGCAAAAAAGACTAGCCCGTTCGGGTGTGTCTATATATACGGAAAGATAACTAGGCCGTTTGGCATATATGCACTGCTGAGATGAAGCCGTAAAATCTCACCTGAGTGTAAAGCTATCGAGTCCAAAAGACTCTTTTTCATACTCTCCTCCTATTCTGGGCAATCGCAAGGTTGCCCAATTTTTTTGGGGCCCATCCCTTAAAACTGGCAATATCCAATTCTTGCGTTTCGCCAACTAAAGGCGTAGTTTTTGACCTGTTCGCTTTCATTTGAAATCCACAGGAGATCGCACCATGGCCAGTCTGCTCGAACAATTAAAACCAATGACCGCAATCGTTGCCGACACCGGCGACATTGAGGCAATACGTCGGCATCTTCCTGAAGACGCGACCACCAACCCTTCTCTCTTACTCAAAGCGGCGACCCTGCCTGAATATGCCCCCTTAATACAAGACTCCATTACGTGGGCCAAGGCGCAGAGTAGCCACCGCGATCAGCAGGCGCATGATGCGATGGACAAACTCGCCGTTGATGTTGGTCTAGAAGTGCTAAAAATTGTTCCGGGCCGCATCTCTACCGAAGTCGATTCACGTCTTTCGTTTGATACCAAAGCCACGCTGGATAAAGCACGTAAGCTGATTCATTTGTACAACGAAGCTGGCATCTCAAATGAACGCGTACTCATTAAAATTGCCTCCACCTGGGAAGGTATCCGCGCAGGCGAAATTCTTGAACACGAAGGAATTCACTGCAATCTCACCCTGATGTTTGGTTTTGCTCAAGCGCGTGCCTGTGCCGAAGCGGGTGTTACGCTGATCTCGCCATTTGTAGGACGCATTTTCGACTGGCAAAAAGCAAAAGAAGGTCGCGCTGAAATTCCCGCTGAAGAAGATCAAGGCGTGCTCTCGGTTAGACGCATCTACCAATACTATAAAGAACACGGCTACCCAACCACCGTCATGGGCGCCTCGTTCCGCAACAGTGGAGAAATTTTGGCATTAGCGGGTTGCGATCGCCTGACCATCAGCCCTTCGTTATTAGAAGAATTGCAAGCTGCACAAGGAGTTCTGCCGCGCAAACTGCTTTATACCGGCGCAATCAAAGCGCGCCCGGCTTCGATGACGGAAGCTGAATTCCGCTGGGATATGAATCAGGATGCGATGGCAACTGAAAAACTAGCCGAAGGTATTCGCGGCTTTACCGTCGATCAAATCAAACTGGAAAAAGCGCTGGCCGAAAAGCTCTAATTACATGAGCTTGTCTGGGTTCTCAATCATTTGCTGATAAATCATACTTTGCAACACAACACTATCGTTTGATTGTAAATCCTGAAACTCAATGCCATGACGAACTGGGGGAGATTTTGAATCCGGTTCGTCATTTTTTATCACCGCGCGAATAATTCCCTTCAGCGCCAAGAATGCTTCAACATTATGTAGCTGCACGCGAAAAGCGATATTGAGCATCTCGCCTTTTTCACCCAACTGCTGCTTTGAGTCCAACGAAATTCCCTTAGCGCTAATGTCTGAAATGAGCGCCGAGGTTTGTTTATCCGGACCAGAATGACTGTCATGCACCGCCGCGATAATGCGCGTCTTCACACGTGGGGCTTTGCGAATCATCATCCCTTGAATATTTTCAGGGAAAGATAAGTGCAGATATTCGTAGGGCAGGCGGCAAATGCGTATCACATCGCAGGCAAACGCGAACGCGTTTTGTCCAGAGAATGAACGCATGATGACTGTTTCATTTTCGATCAACTGCAAGCGCTGGCCGGTTGGGGTAAAGGGCGTGGTCACTATTAGGCTTGCACCACGCAAGTAGCCAAGCACCTTGACCGGCAATTTATCCAAGCCTAATTTAGCCGGTGGCTCTAACAACAAACGATCTTCCACCTTCAGTCTCATATCATCGAAGGTATATTGTTTGTTGGCTTGGTCTTCCGCCACTTGATCTGGCAACACTTTAGCAGCAGCAAAAGGACTTTCAACATTGCCTAAATTAGGCGTTGGCAGCGGAGCAGGCGCAGTGGCCACTTTTGCACTGACCGGCTTGATCGGCACAGGGGCTTCCACTTCATCCATCACGGGCATATCAAGTGACGCTTCGTAACAAGCACCGGCGGCGAGTAACTCATCACGATGTTGCGCATCTCGCACCATTGCGCCTTGCTCTAACAAAGGATTTTGTGATTCGTCATACACGGCCCAAGGCACCGGCTTGCCAATAACGAGATCACCGCTTGACGCGAACATTAAACTCATAAACCACTCCGATATATTTGCGCTTAAACCATCACGAATCTTAAGTTTAACTGGGTAAGCAGCCCACCATCCAAAGATAAACTCGCAAATTCTCTTTCTTTTCGTGACTTGGACTACAGGGTAATGCGACGATTATAAATTATCCGCTCCTGCGCCACGACAACTGTGTGGCCGAGCCAAAAATATTATTCAAGGTGATACACTCGAGTCAGCAACTAAATTGTTTTAGGGTGAAAGGAATACCATGAGCAGCCACGCAGAACATGAAGCCAAACCCGATGCACACGACAAACCCGGTGCGCACAGTGAAGAAGGAGCGCCTGCCGCCCCATCTAAAGCCGACCGCATGCGCGTGCTACTCAAAGTTGTTGTTCATTTTGGCGTGATGGGCCTCGCGCCCGCCATTGCTATTGCAGCACTGGTTGTCGCAGTGCTTGCCATGAACAGCAACAAATCAAACGTGGCACAACTCGGCAAAATTGAAGAAGAAATTGCTTCGCTCAATACTTCGCTATCCGCGACTAAAGCAGAACTAGAAAAATTTAAATTCGCCGCTGCCAAAGAAAAGAATCTGCAAAGCGAATGGCACACCAAAAATGAAGAGCGAATTGCAAAAATCGTTCAAAGCATTACGCCGATGCAAGTGAAAATGAAAATTCGCCCGACACTTGAAGAGCAGCTAAGCCTGCCTGCCAGCACGACTGTTGCAACACCAGCACCGGCAACCTCCGCGCACGTTGCACCTGCCGCACCTCCCGTGGTAACACACGGTGCGCCCACCTCTACTCATGCGACACCAACACCCCCTGTGGCAGAAAAACCTACTGCTAAGCCTGCTCCGACAAAACCTGCTCCCGTCAAAGTCACCCCCAAACCAGAAGTAAAACATCCCCCTGAGACCCATGTGAAAGAGCCCGCAAAAAAAGCCAGCCCAGCCTCGACAACTAGCAGTAGCGAAAAAACGGTTCACCCTCAGGTTAAAGTAATGAAAGAAGCTATTGAACAATTCAATGGCAAACGCTAGATGGTAAACACTTGCAAGTCGTTCTAACGCTGACCTCACTTTGGGAGTAGCTTCCTCAAGGTACTTAGTAGCCAACTCTCCATGAATAATCTTGAACAACTTCGTAGCGGCGCCCTCGCCGGAAGTCAGCGCTTAAATTTAGCTGGTGGACTCAGCGAATTTCCGCCTGAGATTTTCCAGCTGGCTGACACGCTTGAGATTCTCGACCTCTCGAATAATGCGCTGCGTTCATTGCCGGCTGATCTAACGCGCCTGCATAAATTGCGCGTGCTGTTTTGCTCAAACAATCAATTTACCGAATTACCAAAGGCCATCGGCCAATGCGAACTGCTCAGCATGGTGGGTTTTAAAGCCAATAAAATTTCTCATGTACCAGCTAGCGCACTACCTAAACAACTACGATGGTTAATTTTGACCGACAACCAAATCAGTGAATTGCCCGCTGAGTTAGGTCAATGCACGCAACTACAAAAACTCATGCTGGCAGGAAACCAATTGCAACACCTGCCAGATGAATTGTCGAACTGCGTCAATCTAGAACTCATTCGTATCGCGGCAAACCAACTCTCCTCGCTACCCGCTTGGTTGCTTAAACTCCCTCGCCTGGCCTGGCTCGCCTATGCCGGCAATCCTTTTTGCGAGGCCGTCGAAACAGCCGCGCTCGACCACAACCCCATTGCTGAAATCGCATGGGAAACGTTACAAATACAGCACAAATTAGGCGAAGGGGCCTCTGGCATTATTCACCACGCAAAACATATATCTAAATATAATCAAAATGTTGCGGTAAAACTCTTTAAAGGGGCGCTTACTAGCGACGGGCTACCGCGGAGTGAAATGGCAAGCAGTATCCACGCTGGCACCCATCCCAATTTAATTGGCACTCACGGCAAAGTCGACGGGCATCCTGAAGATTTGCACGGACTTGTGATGACATTGGTGTCCCCTGATTTTGCTAATTTGGCCGCACCGCCCAGCCTCGCCTCCTGCACCCGGGACATCTATCCTGCAGACACACATTTTTCCGTTGACGCCGCTTTGAGCATTGCGCTGAGCATCGCTTCAGCGGCCGAGCATCTGCATCGTCGTGGTGTGATGCACGGCGATCTCTACGCACACAACATTTTGTTTAACCCATCCGGCGAAGCCTTGCTCGGCGACTTTGGCGCGGCTTCCTTTATTGTCAACGAAAGTGACGCGACTTCACTCCAACAGATCGAGGTTTTGGCCTTTGCCAACCTACTGGAAGAGCTTATTGCACACACACCTCGCCATGAAATCACTGCAAAGCTCACACAGCTTCATCTTCGCTGCGCCAACCCCACCCCAGCAACACGACCTCTATTTGTCGAAATTCTGCAAACGCTACAGGCAATGAGCACTTAACTTTGTTATCCTTGCGCCTGTGTGATCTGAACGTACCCTCCATGAAGTTTTTACTGCTTTTTCTGTTACTCATTCCCGCTGTTTCGGTGGCAAATCAGGACGAGGATTTCCTCGCCGCACGCGAAGCCTTTCAAAAAGGAAACGCTGCTCAACTTGAGCGAATGGTTTCACGCCTAAAAAACTCCCCGCTCGAACCTTATCTCACCTATTACCAATTGCGGATGCGATGGGACAACGGGGATAGCGCTGCCATAAAACAATTTTTGGCGCGACCTGTGGATTCACCTGTGATGAGCCAATTCCGCAACGAGTGGCTCAAGCGTTTAGCCATGAAACAACGTTGGAATGAATTTGCCGCTGAATTTACTCGTGCGATTAACGTGGACGCAGAGTTAAGTTGCTACGCTATTCAACAACATGCGCAAATTGACGAAGTTCCTGCGCTCATTGAAGCGCGTGAAAAATGGTTTACCGGCACTGGCCAACCCGAAAGCTGCTCAACCATTTTCGAGGCTGCGTTCAGCAAAGGTTTTATTTCTGAGCAGGATATTTTGGTTCGCATCCGTTTAGCGCTGGAGAATGGCAACGTTACGTTGGCAAAACAACTCGCTGTAAAACTACCGAAAAAATATGAATTCCCCATTGCCGATTTAGACAAAGCCTCCGCCGACCCTGAGCGCTTCCTCAACAAACGCACCCCTAATAAATTTAGCGAAGGCGAAAGAGTTGTCGTGTCATTTGCTTTGCAGCGTTTGGCAAAACAGCTACCGCAACTGGCCTATACGGAATGGCAAAAAATAGCGGTCAATTTTCCCGAAGCCGAACAACGTTACTTTCTAGGCAGATTAGCATTTGAAGCTGCTCGTGCACAAAATCCACGTTCACTAGAATGGTTCAAAGCTGCAGGCGACACTCCCTTAAATGAATTGCAATTAGCTTGGCGTACACGTGCTGCACTGCGCGCACAAAATTGGCATGAGGTTTGGGTCAGCATTACTGCGATGCCGCCAAGCCAACAACGCGAAGGGGCCTGGCGTTATTGGAAGGCGCGCGCGCTTAAATCATTTGGCCGCAATAATGAAGCACAAACAATTTTTACCGAACTCAGCCGCGAATATAATTTTTACGGCCAACTCTCTGCTGAAGAATTGGGCACCTCACCTGCGGCCGGCATTGTTACCGCGAGTTACCAACCCAGCAAAGAAGAGCTTCATTGGATGGAAGCACTCCCCGCCATACAGCGCACTTTTGCTTTATATCGCATGGAACTGCGCACCGAAGCCTCCAAAGAATGGGCGTGGGCCACGCGTAATTTTGATGACAAAAAATTGCTGGTTGCGGCTGAGTTAGCACAGAAAAATGGCATGTTTGATCGCTCGATTAACGCCGCTGATCGCACCGCAACATTGCATGATTTTAACTTACGCTACCCCGCTCCGTTCCGAGAAAATTTACAAGGGAAATTGCGCGAACACGGACTTGAAGAGGCGTGGGTGTACGGCTTAATGCGCCAAGAAAGCCGCTTTGCCACCCATGCGAAATCTAATGTAGGTGCTGCCGGATTAATGCAAATTATGCCTGCCACGGCAAAGTGGGTAGCACGCAAAATGGGCATGCGCGATTATCGCAGCGCGCTGATTCACGACACCGAAGTCAATTTAAAACTCGGCACCTATTACATGAAAAACGTGCTGTCCTCTTTTGATAATAATGCCGCAATGGCCTCTGCTGCTTACAACGCAGGCCCCGGCCGTGCACGTCATTGGCGCGGCAATATTCCTCTCGAAGGCGCAATCTATGCGGAGTGCATCCCCTTTGATGAAACGCGTGATTATGTGAAGAAAGTCATGAGCAACACGGTTTATTACTCCAAACTATTTGGCCAACCTTCCGTTTCGCTCAAGCAGCGTTTGGGCATTATTGAAGCCAAAACGCCTGAAAACCAGAAACCTATCCCTGATGAAAAGTGATGAATTAGAAATTTATTGCGTGGGGGGCGCGGTGCGTGACCGACTGCTCGGCTTACCCATCAAAGATCACGATTGGGTGGTGGTCGGTAGCACGCCGGAGCAGATGACTGCACGTGGCTTTAAACCGGTGGGGAGCGACTTCCCTGTTTTTTTGCACCCAAAAACTCACGAAGAATATGCACTGGCGCGCACTGAGCGCAAAGTGGCACAAGGCTACAAAGGCTTCACCGTTTACGCCTCTCCCGACGTCACGCTTGAACAAGATTTATCTCGACGCGACTTCACCGTGAATGCCATCGCTCAAGACACTGACGGCAATCTGATTGACCCCTACCACGGTCAAGCCGATTTAAAAGCTGGCGTGTTGCGCCATGTTAGTGAGGCCTTCGCTGAAGACCCAGTACGCATTTTGCGTGCTGCACGTTTTGTGGCGCGCTTCAATTTCACCATTGCACCGGAAACTTTAGCGCTGATGTGTGCCATGGTTGATAACGGCGAAGTCGATGCACTGGTCGCGGAACGTGTTTGGCAAGAATTAGCCCGCGGTCTGATGGAAAATAATCCTTCGCGTTTTTTTACCACTCTGCGCGACTGCGGAGCGCTGAAAAAAATCATGCCTGAAGTGGACGCTTTATTTGGCGTACCACAACCGGAAAAACATCATCCCGAAATCGACTGCGGCATTCACACCCTGTTGGTGCTGGATGACACCGCGCAACACAACTACTCTCTGGAAGTGCGCTTCGCCGCACTGACGCATGATCTTGGCAAAGCCACCACTTCCAAAGAGATGCTACCGCGCCACATCGGCCACGAAGAACGCAGTGTTAACTTACTCAAGAAATTTTGTGAACGACTGCGCGTGCCCGCAGAATGTCGCGACTTGGCAATACTGGTGGCGAAACATCACGGCAACATTCACCGTGCGGAAGAACTGCGTGCCGACACCCTTGTTAAGCTCTTTGATAGCTGTGACCTCTGGCGCAAACCAGAACGGTTCGCCCTTATCCTGCAAGCCTGTGCCGCTGACGCCCGTGGTCGCACAGGCCACGAAGGCGACACTTATCCGCCAGGCGCTTACCTGCTCAATTGTGCCCGTGCCGCACAAGCAGTTAATGCGGGTGACATTGCGCGAGCATGTGCAGACAAAACGCTCATTGCCGAACAGGTTCGTGCAGCACGCGTAGTGGCGGTGGCCAACGCTCTAGAAAATAGTTAACAATCTGTTTATATTGAGATAATGTAATTTGCAATTGGGGGCAAAATGAGTCAACCAATGGATCAATTATCGCTACGCTTTATCACTTTCACCGCTTGGTCAGTCACTCTGGCCGCGCTCATCTTTGCTGTCGGACTGGCTTTAGATAGCTCAATTCCCAGAGCGCAAGTTTTACTCAATTTCGCTGTCGCGCCAGTTGGGGCTTTAGCCTTGTTGCTGCTGCGTGCTCAGCGCCCTCGTGCTGCCGCTTTTTTATTGGTGTGGCTAACGCTTCTACTAGAGATTGGTATTAGCTGGCGCTTCGGCGGCTTGAGTGGGCCTAATATTTTGAGCTACCCCTTGTTCATCGTGGTATCGGGCTGGCTACTCGGCACTCG
The DNA here is from genome assembly GCA_037140475.1 of Gallionellaceae bacterium. Classification (GTDB taxonomy): domain Bacteria; phylum Pseudomonadota; class Gammaproteobacteria; order Burkholderiales; family Gallionellaceae; genus PALSA-1006. Next base: position 14,107 of record JBAXEJ010000022.1, on the reverse strand, counting down.
TTCCACGGTATGGATGGGGGGCATCATTTCTGCCGTGATGGTTTTCTTTTCCTTCGCCGCACACTGGCATTGGTTGCCACCGAAAGATACCGACAATCCGATAGTGCATCTTTTCTTTGTGCTGTTCATTCTATTCTTTACCGGCTTATTAACCCTGCTGTCACGCCGCAGCTATTTGCAACGCATTCAAGAAGTAGAACTCGCCACCAACGAGCTCATCACTAAAGACACCGAGTTACAGAAACTCTCTCGAGCGGTTGATCAAAGCCCAGATAGCATCACCATCACCAGCCTTGAACCGCGTATTGAATACGTCAACGATGCGTTTTTAGCTCACACTGGCTATTCCCGAGATGAAGTCATTGGAAAGAACCCTCGTATGTTGCAATCAGGTAAAACACCGCCCAGCGTGTTTGCAGATATGTGGGCAACTCTCACCAGTGGGGAATCTTGGCGCGGTGAATTTATTAATCGTCGAAAAGATGGCTCGGAGGTAGTTGAGTTTGCTATCGTCGCGCCTATTCGTCAGGCAGGCGGCAACATCACGCATTACGTTGCCATCAAACAAAACGTCACTGAAGTTAAGCAAGCTGTCGACAAAATTCAGTACCTGACCAATTACGACCCCCTCACCGGCTTACCAAATCGCACATTACTGCTTGATCGCTTGGAACAGTCACTCGCCCTCGCGAATCGCCAAGCAGTCTTTGGCGCACTGATCGTGCTTAATATCGATCGCTTTAAACATCTGAATGATGCGCGAGGACATGCTTTAGGCGATGCCTTGCTCACCGCTTTCGCTGAGCGCTTATCTCAACTCATTCGCGATGACGATACTATTGCACGTCTGTCCGCGGATGAATTTGCCATACTTGTTCATGGGCTCGATGCTAATCGCGAAGCTGCCAGCCACCGTGCCATGATCTTGGTCAGCAAAATTCAAGACTGCCTGCGCAACCCATTCCTAATTGATGGCAGCAACGGCGTTGCAATCACCGCCAGCCTCGGCGTTACGCTCTGCCCAGAAGGTCCTAGCGACACCGTTGAAGACATTTTTCGCCGCGCGGATCTTGCCCTGCACCGCGCCAAAGAACGTGGCATTTCTCAAGTTGCTTTCTTCGACTCCGCCATGTCGGCTTCTGCGGAACAGCGTTTCCGTGTTGAGCGTGAATTACGCACCGCGATTGTCAACAGTGAATTGCGTTTATTCTTACAACCGCAGGTCAATGCTGACGGCTCGCGCGTTGGCGCAGAGGCATTAGTGCGCTGGCAACATCCTGAGCGCGGACTCATTCCACCTGCGGTGTTCATACCGCTCGCTGAAGAATCAGATTTAATCATTGAGCTCGATGGCTGGGTGATGAACGAAAGCTGTCGTCTCATTGCTCAAGAAGAAATGACCGGCATGCCGCTCAACCTGTCGGTCAACATCAGCCCTCGCCACTTCCGCCAATCTACTTTTGTGCCGTGGATCAAAGAAGTGCTAGCCATGACAGGTGCGGATCCAACACGTCTAACCTTGGAAGTAACCGAAGGGCTAGTCATTCAAGACATCAATGACGTGGTCGCCAAAATGACCGAATTAACTTCACTCGGCATCCATTTTTCAATCGATGATTTTGGTACGGGTTACTCCTCCCTGGCTTATCTCAAACGCCTGCCTATTCATGAGCTGAAAATCGACAAAGCCTTCATTCAGGATGCGCCAACCGATAGTGATGACGCAGCACTGGTTGAAACAATTCTTTCTGTGGCCAAACACATGCGCTTAAAAGTGGTTGCTGAAGGCGTGGAGACAAAAGAACAAGCGGACTTTCTAAATGCCCGCGGCAACGTCATTCATCAAGGCTATCTCTACGGCAAACCTGAAGCTGCGGATAGCTGGATCGCACGTTGGCATCAGCTCGTTTAATCATCAATTCAAGTTTTTCAAATTCTGTCCGATAAACTGGATAGTTAGTCCTTTTTTTCTAAATTTTCGGCGCCAAGCAAACTCATTCACCTCTCATGAAAAATCAAAATCGCCATCAGGAAGAAAGCAACGGCGAGCGCTGGCTCGTTTCTTATGCTGACTTCATTACGTTGCTATTTGCGTTTTTTGTGGTGATGTACGCCATCTCCTCTGTGAATGAGGCGAAGTACAAAATGTTTAGTGAGTCCCTAAAAATTTCACTCCATAGCCCATCAAGTTCCAGCGTGGCGACAGAGTCTACCAACGTAGTTGCCCCGCCCCCACTTCATTTGAACAAAGTCTTAGTCGATAAGCGCGTAGCCGTTTTAGGCGAACAGCAACGCAAGGTTGAAGACCGCATGAAGAAATTAACCTCCCGACTAAACTTTGCGATGGCTGAGTTAGTGGAGCAACAAAAAGTAAACATTAAACTAGAAAAACGCGGCTTAGTCATGGACATCAGCGCAAGCTCACTCTTTGATGCGGGGAAATCTGTCCTGCACGAAGACGCACATAAAATTTTAAAATCCGTCGCCGAAATTTTAAGCAAAGAAGACTTCGCGGTTGAAGTAGAAGGACACACCGATGACTCACCCATTGCAACACCACAATTTCCATCTAACTGGGAACTATCAGCTGTGCGTGCCAGCAGTGTGGTGCGAATGCTGATCGACCAAGGCGTAGGTGAAAACCGCTTATCCGCTGTAGGACTCGCTTCAAATCAACCGCTTGTCCCCAATGACAGCGCGGAAAATCGCAATAAAAATAGACGCGTCACCATCACCATTTTGTCACCCAACCTAGAGCGTGGCTAAGCACATTCGTAGATGAATCACGCTGAAACCCTCATCATGTTGTGAACTAATTTAGTTATTGTAAGCGTGCTTGCTAGGCAATCTTGCCTGCGGATCCATGCAAGGTGTTTAAGGAAGATTCGCATTTCAATTCGGGTTGTTTATCCTGCTTGACCTCGGCAAAATATTACGTAACCGCCGTCTCAGATTGATCTTCAGTTCGACTACTGGGATGATGACGTAAGTTGATAGGGGATTTAGTTGCTACACAATAAATATATTCGGCTTTTCCGCACACACCGGTTGGCATTGCTCGGTGGATTGCTTGTTTTTACGCTATTGGCTTTATCCGGCGAGATGTTTCTGCATAACCGCGCTGATGATCACCGTAAAGAGCATTTCAGAGATGGCGTCTCATTCGCTGCCAAGCTACGCTCTCAGGTTGAGAGCGAGTTAAACTCTTTGCTCTACCTAAGTAGCGGGCTTGGTAGTTACCTAGTGGTACGCAACGACAGCCTGAAAGAAACCGAAGTTAACGACATACTCAGTGTGCTACACAAGAGTAACGGCCATATTCGAAATTTCGGTATCGCGGTGGGATACACCATCAAATATGTCTACCCTCACGTTGGAAATAAAGGGGCGATCGGTTTGCATTATCCAGATCATCCTGAACAGTGGACACTGGTTAAAAAAATCATTGATAGCGGCTCACCTGCGCTAGCCGGGCCTATCAATTTAGTTCAGGGTGGGCATGGGTTGATCTATCGCGTTCCGCTTTACATCGACAAAAAATACTGGGGCTTACTTTCGACCGTTATTGATCTCGAATCCTTTGCCGAGGTCATCTCTGCTGGCGTCGATCGTACCCAATATGAATTTGCCATTCGCGGCAAAGATGGTGCGGGTACGGGGGGCGGCATGGTTTTGGGTAGCCAATCACTTTTCGAAACAGACAATGTCCATACTCAAGAAATCAATGTACCCGGTGGCAAATGGGTAATTGCCGTTCGCTCTCCACACAATCCAAATGACAATCGAGGCGCAACTTATTTCCGTTTGTTGATTTATTCGCTGGCGTTGTTAGGGGCATGGATGATGTACATGCTTATTCGTAGCCGTTCCGACTTGGCTAACCTTGCCATGTATGACCAATTAACCGGTTTGCCAAATCGCCACCTTCTGGAAGATCGTGCCGCAATGGCCTTCTCACGGCAAAAGCGCAAGCCAGAACAAATCACCGCCCTATTATTCCTCGATTTAGATGGCTTCAAAGCGATCAATGATAATTACGGTCACAAGGCGGGGGATGCCATTTTAGTTGCCGTTGCAGATCGCATTAGTTCCTTCGTTCGTGAAAACGACACCGTAGCACGGTGGGGTGGCGATGAATTTATCGTTCTCATGGAAAATGTGGATAGCGCCGCACTTAAAGATTTAGTCGCAAGACTGCGTGTGAGAATTGAATCTCCAGTCACCTTTGAGGGCGCAACATTAAGCGTAGGCGTGTCGGTGGGTTTAGCGATCAATCCCAAAGCGGATAGCAGCCTTGATCAAATTATTAAATCCGCAGATCAACAGATGTACAACGAGAAGCAGCAACGTAAGATTGGCAACTAAGCGACTAAGTTTTAGCCTGTTAGAAATAAAGAAGTATTCGTCACACCACAAAATCCATCTTCGCCATCATTAAATCAAACACGTGCTAACGCAAGATCGCCCAAAAAACCTCGCCGCAATTAATCGCGGCTTTGAAAATTTCAGTTACATCACCCATCATTACCGCAGGGCCACCTAGGACTTTCCCTATATTGCATGGCAAACTAATCTGCTATGTTTCGGCAAAATAAATATGGCCTAGGACTTAGCATGGGAAGTAGTAGTCAACCAAAATTAACGCGCTTGCGGGGTGAGTTCATCGCCCACTTGCCAGAAATCTACGCACTCATGCAGCACACCCTAGATGAAGTCGGGCTGGGTATGCATGAGTCACTCACGGTGTTGCAACATGCCGCTGGAGATTTGGCAAAAAATGCACAAACGCACCAGTTGATGGACGTGGTTGACTGCGCCCACGAGTTTGAACGTCTTGTGGCAGATCTCCCTAAAGATGTGTCGCTGCCTGAAGCAAGCTTACAAAATTTACGTAAGGCGCTGGTCAAATTAGCTTCGCAAAGCGCAGATCCCGGACATAATTTTTTACCTTCACCGCTTTCCACTTCCTTATCAGAACGCATTTCCATCGTCGATAGTGATGAGCAGCAATCAGCATGGTTAGGATTTTTATTGGAGAGTGTGGGATATCACTACGAGACTTTTCAAACTCTTGCCCAGTTTAGTGCTTCGCTGATTGATCACAACCCTCCGGCCGCTGTCATTTTCGACATGTACCTTACGGATGACAAAGAGGCCGGCGTACGTTCCATTACCGAACTTAAAGCAGGCGCTTTAAAATTTGTGCCACTTATCCTGCTCTGCGATCGAAAAGACATCAGTGCAAAATTAATCGCCCACCGTGCAGGGGTGGCCCGATATTTATCTAAACCAATCGATCGCGAAGCGTTGATGCGTGTGATTGTTGAACTGACGGCCACACCACCCACGCGCCCTTACCGCGTGTTGGTGGTGGATGATTCCCCCATCGAGCTGGCAGTGCACTCCAATATGCTAAGAGCGGCAGGCATGGAGGTGCGCGAAGTCGAAAATCCTTTGACCGTACTAGAGGTTTTGGCGGAGTTTCCTGCTGAGGTCGTGTTATTGGATATGCACATGCCGCAATGCACTGGCCCTGAACTAGTCGCCATTTTGGATGATGACGAGCATTACGCTGAGATCCCGATTGTTTATTTATCGGCCGAAGAAAACGTCTCTGCGCAGTTGCAAGCCTTAGATCGTGGCGGCGAACATTTTTTAGTGAAGCCGGTTGAACCCATGCATCTGGTGTCTGTCGTCGGTATGCATGCCTGTCATTTCCGGCGCTCTCTTGAGCAAGCTGAATCATTACGCGCTGCACGCTATGCACAAGAACGGCAACGCCAAGCATTGGATGAGCATGCCATCGTCAGCGTGGCGGATGTCGCAGGAAATATTATTTATGTGAATCAAAAATTTACTGACATCAGTGGTTACTCGTTTGACGAGCTACTTGGGAAAAATCATCGCTTACTTAAATCTGGAACCCATCCACCAGAGTTTTATAAAAAGATTTGGGACGATATTTCTAGCGGCAAGGTTTGGAGCGGCACGATCTGTAACCGCGCAAAAAACGGCTGTTTGTACTGGGTAGAAAGTAGCATCGTGCCGTTTATGGATGCAAACGGTTTGCCCTATCAATATATTTCCATTCGAACGGATATCACGGCCCTAAAAGAATCTGAAATCGTTATACGTGAAAGTAGCAACCGCCTCGCCGAAGCGAAAACACTGGCCGAGGCAGCGAGCCATGCAAAGAGTGAATTTTTAGCGAGCATGAGCCATGAGCTTCGCACACCGCTGAATGCGATTTTGGGGTACGCGCAAATATTAGATATGGATAACGGGATTCCCGCTGAAGCCCGCAACCATGTTTTTGAAATCGAAAGTGCGGGTAAGCATTTATTGGCCTTGGTCAACGACTTGATCGATCTCGCACGCATTGAGGCTGGCAAAATTCAATTGTCGATAATGCCTGTCGCGCTCGATGCGGTGCTGCAAGAAAGCCTGTTGATGGTGGATTTTCTGGCACGCAAAAAAAATATTCAGCTCTCGAACACAGAATGCGTTTGCAGCCACGTCACGATAGATGCCGATCATGTGCGCCTGCGGCAAGCGATCGTGAATTTGCTCTCTAACGCGATCAAATACAACAGCGCCCAAGGCAAAGTAAGCGTTTCCTGCCGCATCGAGGCGGGCAAATTACGCGTCTCTGTGGCGGATACAGGGCCTGGCATTCCACTTGAAAAACAAAGTCGTATTTTTGAAGCGTTTGATCGACTGGGAGAAGAACGCGGCGAGGTGGAAGGAACCGGCATTGGCTTGGTGATTACGAAACGCGTCATCGAAAGCATGGGCGGGCAAATCGGTTTTGCGAGTGTTGTTGGTGAGGGGAGTGTTTTTTGGATTGAATTTCCGGTGAACGAGCAGTCGCATGAAAAAATTGAACCAGAACAAGTGTCAATAAGGAGCGAACCCATGAGTGCTGAGCTTAAACAGTTCAAAGTGCTTTACATTGAAGACAATCCAATGAATTTGCGCTTAATGCACCAAGTGCTATTGCCTAAAAAGAACATCCAGTTGCTAGATGCAAAAACGGCTGAACTCGGCTTAGAAATGATTCGTACCGAACGACCTGATTTGATTTTGATGGACATCAATCTGCCGGGCATGGATGGCTTTGCCGCCCTTGCGGTGATAAAAAGTGATGTCGATACTGCTGCCATCCCAGTGATCGCAATCTCGGCAAATGCCATGCTCGGTGACGAGGAAAGAGGCTTGGCTGCGGGGTTTATCGCTTATCTCACCAAGCCACTCAACTTACCTAACCTGTTTGAAATTATCGATCGAGCACTTAGCTCAACCACAAAGTAGGCCAATCAATTTTTAAGGAGCTATTGTGAAAAAGCTATTTGTAATCGTTTTCCTACTGACACTGGCCAGCCTAACTGGCTGCCAACCTGCACCCACTCCATTACGCATTGTGAGCAGCCCGTGGCCCGGCTACGAGCCTATTTATTTGGCGCGTGATTTAGGCTATCTGGATGAGAGTAAATTTGTGGTCAATGAATTACCTTCTTCCAATATCACTTTTGAGTCATTTACCAACGGCTCGGCAGATATTGCCACACTCACGTTAGACGAAACACTCACGTTGTTGTCGCAAGGGAGAAAACTACGCATCTTAGCGGTGATGGATGTTTCGAATGGCGCGGATGCGGTGATGGCAAGGCCTAACATCAAAAAGCTCAGTGATTTAAAAGGTAAGCGCATTGCCATCGTCAATATCCCGCTCGGCGTATTTATGTTGAGTCGCACGCTTGAGGCCGCAGGCCTAAAAGCAAAAGATGTTTCAGTAATACCGATGCCCGAAAACGCACATGAGAAGGCCTATCAACAAAATAAAATTGATGTTGCAGTCACCTTTGAGCCTTTCAAAACTAAGTTGGCACAAGCAGGTGCTCATATGTTGTTTGATAGCAGCAAAATTCCCAATGAGATTTTTGATCTGCTCGTGGTGCATGAAGAAACCTATCAAAAACGTAGCAAAGACTTATGCGAGTTAAGCAAACAGTGGTTTCGCACCTTGGACTATATCCAAAACAACACCCAGGATAGTCATGCTCGCATGAGCAAACGACTAGGCATGGATCCCTCACTGTACCAAGCGATGATGGATGGACTTAAAGTCCCCGATGCACAAGAAAATATTCGCTTATTATCAGGTAGTCATCCGGCGATTATTCAACCGATAAGCAACTTGGCTAAAACGATGTTTGAGTCAGGGTTGATTACCACTACCGTTAGCGCCGAGGCACTTTTATCTTCTGAGTTTTTAGCGAGCTGCTTGAAGTAATGAAAAAACGTCTCGCCATTTCCCTCGCTTGGCCGGTATTCGTCGCCGCGCTATTTTGCGCTGTGTTGATTTATGCAGTGGAAATTAATAACGCTAGGCAGCGTGTGGAAAGCGCCGCGCTAGAAGACACCAATGGTGTATTGACGCATCTGCAAAACATGCTGAACAGCCAATTGACTTCTGGTAACAGTGAGGACGCGAGGTTGAGCTTCTCAGTTTCAGCCATGCATAAGGGCATGCAAAAATTGCTGCTAAGCGATGAGCGTGATCAAGTTGTTTTGGCCAGCCGCTATATTTGGGAGGGCCTGCCTGCGAGCACCCTCGGTCATTACGACTCGGCCTTGGCCAAGCAAGTCAGACTCGATGCAAACTCTATCGTTAAACTGTCTGAGAACGGCAATCATTTGCTGGGCTATTACCCGGTAACGCTCAAGATTGTTGAGAATGAGCTAGGCAAGAAAAAACTAGGCGTGCTGTATTTTGAATATGACCTCAGTTTGTCGCTTGAAGAGTCGAGGCAAGAGGCCACCAATATGGCATTGCTAACCGGCCTATTACTTTTGCTTTCCGCCGCCGCGACTACCCTGTTGTTACGCCGCCTTATTTCTCAACGTATTGTCAAGCTTGTGAGTGCCACAGATCAATTTGCCCGAGGCGATTTAAATGCTCGCGCTCATATTGCGGGTAACGATGAAATTGCACTTCTTGGTAGAGCCTTTGATGAGATGGTGGCGCAACGTGGCAAATTTGAAACAGATCTACAAATCAAAAACACGGCGATTGAGACCTCCATCAATGCCATTGCCATCGTTGATTTGGAAGGTAAGCATACTTATGTAAACAGGGCCATGTTGGAGATGTGGCGCTTACCCTCCGCTGACTTTGTGCTTGGCCGCTCACCCCAAGAGTTTGTAGCTAACCCAGAGCAGCTTATTCCACTGTTCGAGGGGGTGCACCGTTGCGGGCAATGGCGGGGAGAGCTAGCCATTTTGCGTCATGATGGTTCAAAAATTGATGTGCAAGTCTCTGCCCATTTAATTACTGATGCCAAAGGACAGCCCGCAGGAATGATGGGCTCGTTTGTCGATATTAGCGAACGCATACAGGCTGACGCTGCGATAAATGCAGCGCGCGCCCAATTGGAAGCAACCATTGAGGCAATTCCAGATTTGCTTTTTGACTTAAATCTAGAGGGCGTCTATTTCGATGTGCATGCCCAAAACGCTGAACTGCTAGCTGCGCCAGAAAATAAACTTGTTGGAAAAACCGTTAATGAAATGCTTCCCGCAGCAGCAGCTGCGGTGGTGATGAATGCGGTGAATGAAGCAAACGAGAAAGGGCGTTCGTTTGGCAAGCAATTTGAACTCAATTTACCAACAGGCGATTTCTGGTTTGAACTTTCAGTGGCGCGCAAAAAGTCGATCGCGGGAGAATCGCCACGCTTCATTGTGTTATCACGAGATATTACTGATCGTAAGCGTGCGATTGAGCGGCTCAAAAACTATAACGATGAGTTAGAGCAACGCGTTGAAGAACGTACGCATATGTTGAACACCGCCAAACAAGAAGCCGAGCGTGCCAACGAAGCAAAGAGCTTGTTTTTATCGAGTATGAGCCACGAACTGCGCACGCCACTTAACGCCATTATGGGCTATGCCCAATTGATGGAGATGACGCCGGAGTTGACTGGCGATATGCGCGAGAATGCTCGTGAAATGAGGCGCGCAGGCAATCTGCTACTCGACTTGGTGAATGACATTATTGACCTAGCGCGCATCGAGTCCGGCCGTTTAGAGTTGAAATTAGAAAAATGCGCTCTGATTGATACGCTATCTGAGTGCAATTCACAAAACAGTCGTGCTGCAGAAAAACGCCGCATTAAGCTGATGTATGACCCAAGCTGCAATACGGTGCAGTTAATTGCGGATCGCCGTCGCCTGTTGCAGATCTTTAATAATCTGATTTCTAACGCCATTAAATACAACCGCGAAGGGGGGGCGGTCACGCTTTCCTGCACGCTACCAACAGCGGGTTTTGCACGCATAGAAGTGGTTGATACGGGGAGTGGCATTTCAGCAGAAGCGCTGCCGCAACTTTTTCAGCACTTCAGCCGCCTAGGGGCTGAGCTGAGCCAAATTGAAGGCACAGGAATTGGCTTGGTGATTACGCGTCACCTGGTAGAGGGCATGGGTGGCAAGATTGGCGTCGAAAGCACACGCGACAAAGGCAGCACGTTTTGGATCATGTTACCCACTGATTCGCGTCCTGCGCTAACTCAAGATGAGGTTTTAGATATTTTGATTAACAAGGGAGGCAAACCTCGAATTTTGGTTGCCGAGGACTATCCGCAAAATCAAAATTTGTTGCGTATTCAATTAGCGAAACTGGGTTGTGAGGTCGACATGGTCGCCAATGGGGCTGAGGCGCTACAAAAATCGCGCAGCGAAATTTACGATTTAATTTTGACTGATCTCAATATGCCGCAGATGGACGGCACTGCATTTGCAATGGCAGTGCGTGAAGATGAACTGCACAGTGGCACGCGCACGCCGATTGTGGCGGTTACTGCTGCGGCCGAGCCCTCTGAATTATCGCGTTGCCGTGACGCAGGCATGGATGATGTATTGACTAAGCCCGTTTCCATTCAAGCACTGCGACGCGTGTTGGAGCGCTGGCTTGGCTTAAGTCAGGAAGATTTCAATACTGATGTGCTGTTATCTACCGAAACGGCTGCGATACTCAATTTTCAGCATATCTATTCAATTCTTGGCCAAGCAAATATAGAGCAAGCAAGAAGTTTGATCGAGACCTTCATTCAAACCACGAAAATTGAGTTACAACGAATTACCGTCGATGCTGTTGATGAAATGCTCGTCGTAAGAGAATTACATAAGCAAAAATCTTCTGCCAAAACAGCAGGCGCAATGCGCTACGCCCTGATGGCTGAAAATTTAGAGCTGCGCATCAAAAACGGCTTGAGTGGAAATTTAAAGGCTTCATTGCGCTCACTCAGTAGCGCACTCCATGACGTCGAGCAAGCGCTCCATCAGAGCGGGGAGACGCAAGAGGTAGAGGTTGCCCTGCCCCCCTCGCCGAGCAAAGTTAAGTGTTCTTCCGTGCTGGTGGTAGATGATGATTTAGTGGTGCTTCAACAAATGGCCGCCATGCTAAATTTGCTGGGTGTTGACGAGGTATTGCTGGCAGCAAATGGTTTCGAGGCGATCGATGTATTAGCCGCACGTAGCAGCGATGTTGAGGTGATGATTTGCGATCTGGATATGCCCGGAATGGATGGCGTGGAATTAATTCGCGAATTTTCACATACCGGCTTTGAGGGTGGGCTCATTTTTATGAGTGGTGCCGATGAAAAGGTATTGGGCACGGTAAGTAAACTGGCTTCGTTACAGGGTTTGCGCGTGTTGGGTCAATTAAGCAAACCGGTCACCCCGGCACAGATGGCAGCGCTACTATCAACGGAGTTCGTTTCGCCAGTCCCGCAGAATAATGCTTTTGCACCGTTTGACGTTTCCCCAGAAGCCATTCGCATAGCCATGCTGAATGACGAATTCAGTATTTGGCTACAGCCTAAAGTTGATTCCGCAACTTTAAAGCCGGTTGGCATGGAAGCACTCGCGCGTTGGAAAAATGCCGAAGGCCGCTTTGTGCCGCCTGATTTGTTTATTACGGTGGCGGAGCAGTCTGACCTGATTGCTGATTTGTCACAGCTTCTAGTCTTTAAGGCGTTGGAAGAAGGCGCGAAAGTGTTTGAAGCAGGCTTCCCCTTGAAAATTGCGATTAACCTTTCGGGTCGTTGGCTCAATGATTTGAATTTGCCTGACTTCGTCCGCACTAAGACCTTAGCGGTAGGTTTGAAAACTGAAGATGTGATGCTAGAAGTTACCGAGACAGGGGTGATGGAAGATCTCACTACCGCGCTCGATGTGCTAACGCGCTTGCGGATCAAGGGTTTTGGTTTATCCATTGACGATTTTGGTATTGGCTATTCTTCATTTGAACAATTAGGCCGCATTCCATTTAACGAGATGAAGCTGGATCGTAGCTTTGTGAGCAAAGGTGCGACAGATCCTGCCGCCCGCGCGATTCTCGAAAGCAGCATGGATATGGCGCAGAAGTTGGGCCTTTCCACGGTGGCCGAAGGTGTAGAGACTGAAAAAGATTTGGAGCTAATTCGTACTTTGGGCTGTGAGCGGGTACAGGGATATTTAATTGCCAAGCCAATGCCCTTAAATGAGTTGCTTGAGTGGCTGAAAACTAAACAGAATGAGTGAGGGCGTGATGGACGAAGATAACAAAGGCAAATTTAAGTCGCTCAAAATTTTGGTGGCAGACGATGTGCCCGCTAACGTGGCTATGTTGCGCACCGCTTTAACCAAAGCTGGGCATGTTGTAATTTCTGCATCAACGGGTGAAGAAGCATTAGCCGCTTTTGCCTCTAATTTGCCCGATGTCGTATTAATGGATGTGATGATGCCAGGCATTGGGGGCATTGAGGCAACGCGTCGCATGCGTGAACTACACGCCGAATATTGGGTACCCATTATTTTTATCAGCGCACTGTCGCATCGCGAAGATATTGTGCGTGGCTTAGAGGCCGGCGGCGATGACTATCTAACCAAACCTGTAGACCTAGTGCTACTACTCGCCAAAATTAATGCGATGCAACGTATCGCAGAACTAGAAGCGAAGTTGCGCACCGCGAATGAAGAATTGCGCGCTTACCGCATTACTTCTGAATACGAGTTGGATATGGCGAAGGAGTTGATGGAGCACATCGTAAAAGAGTCATCTGCGGAAGTTAAAGGTGTGGAGCTCTGGTTGCAACCGGCGACCAATATGAGCGGCGACTTAGTCATTACCCAAAAATATTTTAATGACCTAGATTACGTGTTGTTGGCTGATGCAATGGGACACGGCCTCCCCGCTGCGCTTCCGTTAGTGCCTTTGGTCCAAGTATTTTCTGCCATGACACATGATGGATTTACGATTTCAGCGATGGTGCGGGAGATGAATCTACGCCTGAAAGCTTTACTACCCGTGGGCAACTTCGTGGCAGTCACGCTGCTCTGCATTGATCGCGCTAATCGCAATATCGAAGTGTGGAACGGTGGCAATCCTGCCGCTTTGTTATTTAATGCCGGGGGTGAAGTTGTGCACCAGTTTAAATCTCGCCACCCTGCCATTGGCATGTTGCGTAGCGATGATTTTGATGCCAGTACTGAGGTGTTTCAATGCCAAGACGGGGGTTGGTTTGCCGGCTTCTCGGATGGCATGGTTGACGCACTCAATGGCGCAGGTGAAGAGTTTGGTCTGGCGCGCATTGTCGCTGCCTTGGGCGGTCCAAATCCTTACCGATCACTCAAAGAGTCAATGGCGGCGCATCTTAATGGCAACTTGGCTCACGACGACATTTCATTGGCAGTAGTTAAGTTGAACTAACCCCAAATTTGGGATTATTTGAGCTAAGGCGACCCTATAAGAATATTCCTGCCCCACTTAAAGATTGTCTTGCTAAAAACAGGCATTCACTGATGTTGTCATTGCCTAAAATTTCTTAGCATTCAACCGTTAACGGGAGGGCTAAAAAATGTTTCAGGGTATCGTTAAGTGGGTGAATGCGGCAACGGGTTTTGGTTGCATTTCGGTGGCAGAAGGGGGTGCGGATTTATTTGTTTCACTATCCTCTGTGCCCATAGCTTTAAAAGAAGGTCAAATTGTTTGTTTTGAAATTAAAAATGACGATTCACTAGTGTCCGGTTAAAAACGATCCCATGACTCTGGAACCCATATCTGATG
>JBAXEJ010000021.1:0-38580 GCA_037140475.1 Gallionellaceae bacterium | reverse complement strand
ATTCGGCTACAACGGAAATTTTGATGAACTTAAAGCGCAAGCTGAAGGAAATTTACTCTGCCGCGAATTAACGGTGTTACCACCGAATACCTTAACTCCCGCAGCCTATCGTGGGCGCATTAGTAAGCTAGCGAAAGAGCAGGGTTGGCAGCATGAAGAGTTTGATTTGAAAAAATTACGCAAGATGGGGGCGGGCGCTTTTGTGGCGGTAGCGCAAGGGAGTGCGGACGATGATGCTGCCATCGTTCACTTAAGCTACAAGCATCCGAAAGCAAAAAAGACGATTGCGCTGGTGGGCAAGGGCATCTGCTTTGATACCGGAGGCCACAACCTAAAGCCGGCTCGTTATATGAACAACATGCACGAAGATATGAACGGCTCAGCGGTTGCGCTTGGTATTTTGCTTGCGGCCACACAAAGTAAATTTCCGGTGAACATTGATTGTTGGTTAGCACTAGCACAAAACCATATTAGCCCCAAAGCCTACAAACAAAACGATGTGGTGACCGCACTGAATGGAACGACGATTGAGATCGTTCATACCGATGCTGAAGGGCGCATGGTGCTGGCAGACACGCTAACGCTTGCTTCGCGTGCGAAACCTGATTTGTTAATCGACTTCGCCACGCTTACCGGTAGCATGGCGGTGGCGCTTGGTGCTCGCTACACCGGAGTGTTTGCGACTAACTCAGCATTAGCGCATTCAGCTGTTAAAGCAGGCAAGCAAAGCGGTGAGCGTGTATGTGTGTTTCCGCAAGATGAAGACTATGAACCAGCGCTCGATTCTAAAATCGCCGACATTAAGCAATGCACCTTGGATGGCGAGGCAGACCACATTCTGGCCACGCGCTTCTTAAAGCGTTTTGTTGAACATGAAACACCGTGGATACACGTTGATCTCTCAGCTAGTCGTTGTGAAGGTGGGCTAGGCGCAGTGGCGGGCGATGTGAATGGTTTCGGTGTGGGGTGGGGTGTAGCGATGTTGCACAGCAACATGCTTGAAACTAAGGCAGGGAAATGAAAAAGCTGTTCATGCAGCTGTGGCAGCTAAAACCTGATTTTTTGCCAAAATTTGTTTATGCATTGATTTTATTGAGTATTGTTGTTTTTGGATTGGGCGTGGCGGCAGTCGGTTCGTGGGTGTTATTAACTCAAATAGACTATATGTAAGCTCGCTATTCGCGAATTTGAAATTATTGTATCTGTGATAAGTTTCGGCTAGCAGTCATGTGTGATTTTTTAACTTAAGGGGGTAACGATGAAAAAAATATTATCTAGTGTTGCGTTAGCACTATCTTTAACCGTGATGGCATCAGGAAGTGCCCAAGCAGGAGCAACGCAAAGTTCTGTCGGTTGCGGTGTGGGAACCATGATTTTTGATGGATCAACCGGCTTGTTGTATAGCTTGTTTGCGATGACAACGAATACGACTACATTCAATACGGTGTCCATGACCTTCGGTTTGGTGAACTGTCCGGCAGGTGCCTCGTTACGCGGACGTATCGCTAGCTTTATCGAATTCAACAAGCCGCAGTTAGCAACCGAAATTGCGCAAGGCCAAGGCGACCGATTGGCGGCCTTGGTCGCACTGTATGGTGTAAAAGAGGTAAATCATCAGGCCGCAATTGCCGCGCTAAAATTAAATCAAATGGCAATTTTTAGCCAACCCTCAACCGATGCGATCCAAAACGAAATGGATAAAACATTGCAAACCTATGTTTCTTAAGTAAGGTGTCTGTCCAATAAAAACCGAGGTTGATCCTCGGTTTTTTTGTATCAATTTTAGCTGAAATTTATGTTACCTTCTCATTGCAGTAACGCGGCTTATCTTATTTAAACAAGGAGACATGTATATGAAAAAATCGTTAGCTAAAGTGGCATTCGCATTATCTTTCACTGCATTCATTTCAACATCAGCTCACGCTGGTGTGCAAGACGCCGCAGGTTGCGGTGTGGGCACAGAGATATTCAAGGGCAAGCAAGGTTTACTTTATAACCTGTTGGCAACGACAACAAACGGCTTCTTGTTTGGCACCGTGTCGCAAACTTTTGGTTTGGTAAATTGCCCAAAAGACGCAACGATCACCACTAAAATTGCGAGCTTTATTGAATTTAACAAACCACAATTAGCGGTTGAAGTTGCGCAAGGTCAAGGTGACCGTTTGGTAGCACTGGTTGAAATGTATGGCGTGAAAGAAGCCAATCGTAAGGCAGCTATCTCTGCATTGAAAGCTAATCAAGTGGCGATATTTGGTCAGACATCGACTGCTGCTATTCAAGCTGAAATGAACACAACGCTTCAAGCCTTCGCTTCTTAATTAAAGTGAGTGCACAACAAAAAACCGAGGTTGAGCCTCGGTTTTTTGTTGTGCGAGTGTACGTTGTATTCCAATCCGGAATTTATGCCAATATGTAAACGGCTTTGTTGGTCGGGTTTCAACCCAACCAACAAGGTGCGCTTGTAAGTGTCTTCAAAAAACGCGGATTACATTTAGAACGTGATGAAACTTAAGTTAGTTTTTTTTACACTGTTATTTGGCGCGCTTATTGTTTGTGCTGAGGCAGAAGAATACTCAGCTCAGCAAAATGCCAACGTCGAAAAAATGCTCGCGCTGGCGAAGCAGGCTCAGCTTGCGCAACAGTCTGAGTGGCGCAAGATCAATCTGTATCAGCCTACGTTTAGTGGTTTAACTAGCCGTGTTGACGACCCCACCTATTTTTTAGCACCGAATGGCAAGCATGATCCGCAGGCCGAGCTAGAGGCAACCATTCGTGGTGCCTTTGATTATTCAATGGCGAAAACAACGCGGCAGCCGAACGTATGTCGCTGGATTGCGCGCTATCAATATTTAAGTCGGAGTATGAAGGCGCTCGGTTTTGATTATGAGCCGCAAGCTTGCGAAGGTTTTGAGCGCTGGAAATCGGGCATCGCGACGCATCGTGCCACGCTCATTTTTGCGTCTGTGTATTTGAATAGTCCAGCCTCAATGTATGGTCACGCCTTTATCCGTTTCGATAGTGATCGCGCTGGGCAATACAATCGGCTGAACGATTCAACTGTGGGCTACTCAGTGCAAGGCCAAGATGGCGCAGGGGCAATGTTTTTGGTGCGTAGTTTGTTTGGTGGTTACCCAGGCTCATTCGTGTTTGTGCCTTACTACATGAAGATGCGCGAATACTCCGATTTGGAAAATCGCGACCTTTGGGAATATCAGACGAATTTAAGTGGCGCTGAAATTGATCGTTTGTTGGCTTTCGTGTGGGAGCAAAGTTTTACCTACATGGATTATTATTTTTTCGATGACAACTGTGCCCTGATGTTGCTGGCGTCATTTGAGGCGGCGCGACCTAGTTTAAATTTAATTCAGCAAGCCAAGCCTTGGTACATTCCACTCGATATGGTGAAGTTGGTGCAGGCCCAGCCGGGATTGGTTGAGCATGTGCACTATCGACCTTCGCAATACAACACCTTGGTACGTAATTACAACTTGGCTTCTGCGGCGGAAAAAAAACAGGCGCTGAATTTAGTTGTGGATGAAAGTGGCTTGGCCTCTTTGACTGCGCTGAGCGCAAGCGAGCAAGCAAAAATTTTGGATTTAAGTTTGGGTATCGCCGAATATCAGCGTAATCAAAAAAACTCTGAAGCAGATGCGGCCACGATTACGGCACGCCAACTTAAGCTGGCAGGTGTGCGCAGTAAAGTAGAGGCAGTGTCGGAATATAAAGATCAAGAGTCGCCAACAGAGCGGCCTGATGAAGGTCATGATTCTGTACGCATGGGCATGGCCATTGGCCAGGTGGGCGCCGCCACTTACACGCAACTCAATATGCGTGGCGGTTATCACGATAGCCTCGATCCACAGAGTGGTTTCACGCAGGGCGCGAGCTCCAAAATGGGCGATTTATATTTGCGTACGAGTGGCAATCAGTTGCGCTTTGAGCGCTTAGATATTTTTGATGTGTTCGTGCCCTCGGTGCAGACAGAGTGGGTGACTCCTCAAACGATCAAGCTGAATGTTTCTATTCGTCGTGAGGTGCTACAAGAAAATATGCTCGGGCCGACTGCGCTGCGAATTCAGGCAGCGGCAGGCAAGAGCTACAGTATGGGAGTGACCACGAGGGGATTTATTCTTGCGGATAGCGTGAGCAGTTTTAATAATGTCACTTCGTTGGCGGTTGGCCCAACGCTCGGTTTGATTTGGTCATTGGGTAGCAAGGTGCGCGCTGAGTTGATTGCGAATAACTACTGGTACACCTCTGGTGAGTTGAAAGAAAACTGGATGCATAAACTCACGGCGAGCGTGGCTTGGGATGTATTTAACAATAACAACAACTTACGCCTCAATCTTGTTCGTCAAGCGATGGGCAATGCTATCGATCCAACGGGCAATGTGACTGATGTGCAGATCGCCTATTTCTACTACTTCTAAAATAAAAAGCCGCATCAAAAGATGCGGCTTTCAATTAAAGCTCGCGCCAATTAATACTTAAAGTTCGCGCCTACACTTAAGCCAGACCACACGCCAAAACCAATTTCACCCTGTACCTTTGGCGTGAAGTCGTATTGCACGCCGCCGATGTAATACAAACCACCTGCAGTCACCGCACTTGCGTTGCCGCACCAATTTCCTGTGCAAGAGGTAGAGCCAAAACCTAAGCCAAGCCCTAGAAAGGGATGAACCTTCGCGTCGAGTTTGGCAATCTTGTTAAAGTCGTAATAAGCGCCAGCATAAAAGACGTTGTAAGCCCATGTGTAGCCGGTAACGCCAGCACCATAGTCAGATGAGTAGCGGTTGTAACCCACGCGCGCTTTGACAGGATTGTTGTTGGCGAATTTTGAAATATTTACATCGGCATGAATGTCTAAGTTGTTGTAACCCAATCCATATGCGGCGCCTACACTTAGTTCTTCTGCCATTACTGAGGTAGAAGCAAATACAGAAACGAGTGCGACAACTAAAATCTTGTTCATGTGAATCACCTTTTAAATTTAATTTACAAAATTGAAACGAAAAATCTCTGCTACAAAAAAATAACGTGCGAATTTGCCAATTGCCATAAATATCACAGCATGAAATGGATTGATTCTTAACCAGCCCGCTGCGATGCATAACGCATCACCCATCAGTGGTGTCCAAGCTAAAAGTAGTATCGGGGCTCCATAACGCTGCACTTTATCAACGTGTTTCAACTCTTTGCTTTGTGGTAACAGTCGCCCCATGCCAAAGGAAATCATGCCTCCTAGGGTGTTTCCAATAGTGCCAATTAGAACAGCTACCCAAAATAATTCGGGGTGAGATTTTAATACACCAATCAACACCAATTCCGAGCCGCCGGGTAAAAGCGTCGCACCGAGTAGGCTGGAAAGGAACAACCCCCATAGGCTGAGGTCGGTGGCAAAGAGGTGGGTAATAGAATCCATCAATCAAAATGCCGTCATTCCTGCCCTCGCAGGAATGACGGCATTTTTAGCAATATTAATTTAGTGTTTTTTCTTCGGCGGTAGCAAATCGGTAATCGTACCTTCAGCCATTTCTGCCGCGAAACATAAGGTTTCGGACAAGGTTGGGTGTGGGTGAATTGTTAAGCCGATGTCTTCCATATCCGCGCCCATTTCCAGTGCTAGCACACCTTCTGCAATCAACTCGCCAGCATTCACACCCACGATGCCCATGCCGAGAATGCGGCGTGATTTAGGATCGAGCAACACTTTGGTTGAGCCTTCTTCGCGTGCGATTGAGAGCGCACGGCCAGAGGCAGCCCAAGGGAATGAGCCCTTCTCGTATTCGATGCCCTGTGCTTTCGCCTGAGTTTCAGTCAGGCCCATCCACGCAATTTCAGGATCAGTGTAGGCCACCGATGGAATAGTCAGTGGCTCAAAGAACGCTTTGTGTCCGGCGATATTTTCTGCGGCCACCTTACCTTCGTGCACCGCTTTGTGAGCCAACATCGGGTCACCCACGATGTCACCAATCGCAAAGATGTGTGCCACGTTGGTGCGCATTTGTTTATCCACGGGAATAAAGCCACGCTCATTTACAACGAGGCCAGCGGCTTCTGCCGCAATCTCTCGGCCATTCGGGCGACGCCCCACGGCCATTAAAACGCGGTCATAAATTTGTGGCTCAGGCGCTTGCTCGCCTTCGAAGGTGACTTTCATGCCTTCTTTAAGGGCCTCAATTTTAGTGACTTTGGTTTTGAGATAAATCGCCTCGTAGCGTTTTGCAATACGAGTGTGCAAAGGTTTAACCATATCTTTGTCAGCGCCCGGCATGAGTTGATCCATCAACTCAACCACAGAAATTTTGGTACCAAGCGCGTCATACACCGTGGCCATTTCAAGCCCGATGATACCGCCGCCAATCACCAATAAACGCTTCGGCACATCTTGTAGGGCGAGCGCGCCCGTGGAATCAATGATGCGTGGATCGTCGTAAGGGAAGCCTGGAATGCGCGCAACGCTAGAACCCGCTGCAACAATGGCGTTATCAAAGGTCACGATCTTTTCACCATCCGCAGTTTGCACCGCGAGGCAATTGGCAGAAGTGAATTTGGCGGTGCCACGCACCACTTGCACTTTTCGTTGTTTCGCGAGAGCAGCAAGGCCGCCGGTAAGTTTATTGATTACGCTTTCTTTCCATGAGCGAATCTTGTCGATGTCGATTTTTGGTTTGGCAAAGGTCACGCCGTGATGTGATACCTCGTCAGCCTCGTTAATTACCTTGGCAACGTGTAACAGCGCTTTAGAAGGAATGCAACCGACGTTGAGGCACACACCGCCGAGCGATGCGTGCTTCTCAATCAATAAGACTTGCTTGCCTAGGTCTGCCGCGCGGAAGGCAGCTGTGTATCCGCCGGGGCCAGCGCCGAGCACCACGACTTCGGCGTGGATGTCGCCTTTTGTGAAGGATGCAGGTTTTGGGGTTGAGGCCGCTGGTGTTGGCGCGACCGGAGCCGAAGCTGGGGCAGGTGCAGCAGTTTGTGGCGCCGGTTTGCTTTCTGCGGGAGCCGACGCAACATCGCTGCTTTCCATCGTTAAAATCACCGAGCCTTCAGAGATTTTGTCACCCACTTTGACTTTGAGTTCTTTCACAACACCAGAAGCTGGCGAAGGTACTTCCATCGTGGCCTTGTCGGTTTCTAAGGAAATGAGCGCTTGCTCTTTCTCGATTTTTTGACCGGGCTTAACGCTGATCTCGATGACTGCAACACCTTTGAATCCGCCGATGTCTGGTACTTTAACTTCAATAATTTGGCTCATGTTTCATCTTCCTCTTTGATGTAGGTCGGGTTTTAATCCGACGATAAGCTTGTCGGGCTGAAGCCCGACCTACGATGTAATTGCTAAATCCTAATTTGTCCGTTGCCTAACACGATATATTTTTGCGAGGTTAAGCCTTCTAACCCCACTGGCCCACGTGCATGAATCTTGTCAGTTGAAATGCCAATCTCCGCGCCTAAGCCATATTCAAAGCCATCTGCAAAACGCGTTGAAGCATTCACCATTACACTGGCGGAATCCACCTCGCGTAAGAAGCGCATTGCCTTGGTGTAATTTTCGGTGACGATGCTATCGGTGTGTTGCGAGCTGTAAGTATTGATGTGTTCAATCGCGGCATTCAAGTCGGCCACCACGCGCACACTCAAAATCGGCGCGAGATATTCGGTGTGCCAATCTTCCTCTGTCGCAACTTTCATCTGGGCAACCAGTTTGCGTGAAGCATCATCACCGCGCAGCTCTACGCCCTTCTTCAGATAAATGCTGCACAACTCGGGCAGTACCTTCTCAGCAACCCCAGCATTCACCAATAATGTTTCCATCGCGTTGCACACCCCGTAGCGATGAGTCTTGGCGTTATCCGCGATGCGTATTGCCTTTACTAAGTCAGCTTCATCGTCGATGTACACATGGCAAATGCCATCGAGATGCTTAATCACAGGCACTTTCGCTTCTTCTGAAATTCGCGCAATCAAACTCTTGCCACCGCGTGGCACAATTACATCGACATAGTCTTTCATTGTGATGAGTTCGCCCACTGCAGCACGGTCTGTGGTGTTCACCACTTGCACGGCGGTCTCAGGCAAGCCCGCTTCGCGCAAACCTTGATGCACGCAAGCTGCTATCGCTTGATTAGAGTGAATCGCCTCGGAGCCACCACGCAAAATCGCTGCGTTGCCAGACTTCAAACACAAGCCTGCAGCATCCGCAGTGACGTTAGGGCGCGATTCATAAATAATGCCAATGACGCCAAGTGGCACGCGCATCTTGCCAACTTGAATGCCAGAAGGTCGATAACTCATATCGCTGATTGAACCAATAGGGTCAGCCAATGTGGCGATTTGCTGCAAACCTTCTGCCATGCCCTTGACGGTTTTTTCAGAGAGTGTGAGGCGATCAATCGAAGCTGCATCCAGGCCGCTCGCTTTTGCCGTAGCAACATCTTTTGCGTTCTCGGCGATGAGCTTGGCGCTATTTAGCAAAATAGCTGTCGCAATGTTATTGAGCGCGCGATTCTTAGTATTGGTGTCGGCTTGTGCCATCACGCGCGAAGCGGTGCGGGCTTGTTGCCCAACCAACTTCATGTAGTGTTTGATGTCTTCCATGTTGTTTCCAGTGTTGCGAGTGATGCGCATTTTAGCATCACGCTTGCGCTAGAATGCGCGCCTTAATTTGAGAGATAAATATGTCCGACATCCTAAACAAAATCCTTGCGGTCAAAGCGCAAGAAGTGGCCGCCGCGAAAGAAATAAAATCACTTGCTCAGCTACAGGCTGAAACTGAACAAGCTTCGCCAGTACGAGATTTTGTGGGTGCGATTCGTAGCAAAATTGCGGCAGGTAAATCAGCCGTCATCGCCGAAATCAAAAAAGCCAGCCCGAGTAAAGGTGTGATTCGCGCCGACTTTCGTCCTGCTGAAATTGCGGCAAGCTACGCCAAGCACGGGGCAGCATGTTTATCGGTGTTAACGGACGAACAATTTTTTCAGGGCAGTGAGGCGTATTTGAAGCAGGCGCGTGAGGCATGTGAGTTACCCGTGCTACGCAAAGACTTTATGGTGGACGAATATCAAATCTACCAAGCCCGCGCGATGGGGGCTGATGCTATTTTGTTGATTGCAGCGGCTCTTACACTTGAGCAAATGCAATCGTTTGAAGCGCTGGCCCACCAGCTCGGTATGGCGGTGTTAGTTGAAGTGCATGATGGAGAAGAGTTAGAAGTGGCACTGAAACTAGCCACCCCTTTGATTGGAATCAATAATCGTAATTTGCGCACCTTTGACGTGAGCTTACAAACAACATTAAGCCTGCTGTCGCGAATTCCGCAAGATCGAATCGTGGTAACTGAGAGCGGTATTTTTAACCGCGATGATGTACTTCTCATGCGTAAGCATGAAGTGCATACCTTTTTAGTTGGCGAGGCATTTATGCGTGCAGACGAGCCTAGTGTTGAGTTATCTCGTGTTTTTGGGGTGTTGTAAAAACGCAACACTCAATCTCTAATTAGTTGCAACTACATTAGCCGATACTGCTTAATGCGGCCTGAATTCTCACCTTAAGGGAATTTTGATTCGGCTGGGCAGTAAGCTAGCTGATGAAAATTGAAATGCACTTAAAAATAACTTAGGAGATTTAAATAATGCAAAAGAAACTAATCGCACTGGCTATCGCTTCTGCTTTCTCTGCTTCAGCTTTCGCTGAATCAACTGTTAACGTTTATGGTTTGGTTGACGGCGCAATTGTTAGCCCAACAGCTACTGGCTATAAGAGCAGTGTTATTGCAGCATCTAATGGCTTGTCTGGTTCTCGTTTGGGTGTTAAGGCCGTTGAAGATTTGGACAATGGCATGAAAGCTGTTGCAGTTTTGGAATACGCACTGGACGTTGAAACAAACCAGCAGACTGCTACTACTACTGCTGCTAGCGGTATGGTTGCACGTCAGCAAATGTTGGCTCTAGCTGGTGATTTTGGTACTGTTGCTACTGGTTACTTGCAAACAACTGGCTATGATTTCGGCGCTAAGTACGACGTAGTTGCAGGTTCTGCAGTATCTCCATTGAGCAATATCACTGGGGGTGAAGGCTTTTTGATCGGTATTAATGCTGCAGGCAAACGCGCTCAACGTGCGTTGGCTTACATTTCACCTAAAGTAGGTGGTGTAACTGTTGCCGTTAACTATTCAACAGCTTTTGACTCTGCTAGCACATTAGGTAACAACGGTGTTGCAAGCAGTGGCACATCAACAAACGTTACTGCAACTTTGTTGTCAGCTAACTACGAAGAAGGCCCTTTAGCAGCTGGCGTTGTTTACGCAGCTACAAATAAGACTCCGGCTACTGGCAATGCATCAGAAATGGCGTTGGGTGTTTCTTACAACTTGGGCGTTGCTACAGTTAAGGCTACATACCAAAATCAGACAACTAACGCAGCTACATCTCTGAAAAATAGTGCTATGAGCGTTGGCGCAACTGTTCCTGTTGCTACTGGTATCGTTGCAGTGAGCTATGCTAAGTCAACAATGGATTCAAACTCTACAAACAAGGACGCTTCTGGTTACACAGTTGCATTTTTGCAGCCAATGTCTAAAACGACAACAGCTTATGCTGCTTATAGCGCTATGAACCAAAGCACTGGCGGTACTGGCGTTAGCGTATTGAACAACGTTTGGGGCACTGCTTTTGCTGCAGACAAGTCAAGCGTTATCGCTTTGGGTCTGAACAAGAAGTTCTAATTCTTTGCCGGCCTAGTGTCGGTATTGATGCAGAGTTAAACGGGCACCTTCGGGTGCCCGTTTTTTATTGGGTGATCGCGTAAAACGTATTGACGTTTTACATACGATAGATAAAATGGGGCTATGGACATTGAATATGAATTGCGCGGCATCCGCTTTCGCTGGAATGAGTCCAAAGCCAAGCTCAACATTAAAAATCACGATGTTTCCTTTGAGCAAGCGGCGCAAGTATTTTTTGATCCGCTAGTACAATACCAAGACGCGTCTCGTAATGATGAAATTCGGGATGCTGCAGTAGGGTGTGACTTTCATTTTCGAGCATTGTTTGTCGTGCATCTCGAAATAAACGATGAATTCATCCGTATTATTTCTGCTCGCAAGGCTGAGCCACAAGAAAGGGATAGATATGAAACTTGAAACGATTAAAAAGCGTCTCACCAAAGATCGTCCGATGGTGTCCGTTACTTTGCGTATGCCAGAAGACGTGGTGACGGATTTGAAAAAAATTGCGCCACTCAAAGGATTCGGCGGCTACCAAGGTTTGATGCGCGCCTATGTGGGTAGTGGTTTGCGTGAAGACATGGAGCAACTCGAAGGTAGTGCCGTTGCACAATTGCTCGATAAATTGCGTGAGGAAGGTGTGTCAGAAGAAACCTTAAGTAAAGCAACTTCAGGTATTGTTAAGTTGGCAGCTTAAGCGCTTTCAAATTTTTAGGAGAAGGGACAATGTTGAATTTAGATAGCTTGATTGTGGAATTTGATAAAGGTCTGCGCACCTTGCTGGCGAAGGCCCCAACTGCGCGTCCGTATCCTGATGAGCATGTTGCCGATGCAGCAATGAGTGATGCCGAGAAAAAACATGCGGCGGCGTTAATGCGCATTAATCATACCGGTGAAATTTGCGCTCAGGCTTTGTATCAAGGGCAGGCTATGACAGCACGTGACCCGCTCGTGCAAGAAAAATTAAAGCACGCAGCGTGGGAAGAGACCGAACATTTAGCTTGGACTTCTAAGCGCGTAGATGAGTTGGGTAGCCATTTGAGCTTATTAAATCCACTGTGGTATTCCGGTTCACTTGCACTCGGTGCAGTGGCAGGCTTGGTGGGTGATAAATGGAATTTAGGTTTTTTGGCGGAGACGGAGCGTCAAGTGGGTGCGCATTTGCAAAGCCATCTTGATAGCTTGCCCCCGCAAGATGCCAAGAGCCGCGCCGTGGTGCAGCAGATGTATGTGGATGAAGTGAGCCACGCGGATATGGCGATTGAGCTGGGCGGTGAAGAGTTGCCGCTACCAGTGAAGTTGGCTATGCGGGGAATGTCGGTGGTGATGACGAAAACCGTTTATTGGGTTTAGTTTATGTAGGTCGGTCTTAAGCACGACCTACATAACAGGAGTGCTCTCAACAAGGCTGAGTCACTCCGCTACGATCTCAAAGTCATGCGTGATGTCGGCGGTTTTGCCGAGCATGATAGAAGCAGAGCAGTATTTCTCTGCGGATAGCTTAATTGCGCGTTCAACCTGCTCTGGTTTCAATTCTTTGCCCGTTACGACGAAGTGAAAGTGAATTTTGGTGAAGATTTTCGGGTCTTCGCTCGCACGATCAGCTTGAATTTCCACTACACAGTCGGTTACTTGTTGGCGTGATTTTTTTAGAATGTGAATTACGTCGTAAGTGGTGCAGCCGCCAGTGCCAAGCAGCACCATTTCCATCGGACGCGGGCCTAAGTTACGACCGCCGCCTTCGACTGGGCCATCCATTAGTACGGCATGCCCGCTTTCTGTTTCACCCAAAAATGAAACCTGTTCTACCCATTTGATGCGTGCTTTCATGCGATGTCTCTCCGTAGTTTAGAGTTTAGATTTTAATTGATACCAAGCCATTCCAATCATCTCGTGCATGAAGATTTTGCTGTCATGTAAGGCAGAAGCATTGGGAATGAAGGTGAGTAAGTCAGTTTGATAGCGGGTGGTGTAAGCCGTTGGTGCAGCAATGACGGTGAAGCCTACACTTTCAAAAACCTTTTGGGAGCGGGGCATGTGCCAAGCGTGGGTGACTAGATAAATTTTGCTGATGCCAGACGCTTTAAGGATTTTGAAGCTCATGCGCGCACTTTCTAAAGTGTTGTCGGAGTCTCCTTCAACCCATTGCACGGGTACGTTGAATTCCTGCGTTAGCACTTGCTTCATTTGCTCGCCTTCAGAGAGCGCATTGCCAAGAGGTTTGCCACCGGTTACTAAAATTGGCTTACTTGTTTCGCGATGAAGTTTGGCGGCGTAGCGTAGACGTTGCAGACTAGCGTAGTTGATTGTGTCGCCACCGTATTCGATCGCATGAAAATATGTGCCGCCACCTAACACGACGATGGCATCGGCTTGCTGTTTTTTGAAGTCAATCGACTGCGGCGGGCCCTCTAATTCCTGTAGTAATAAATCAGCGCAATAAGGGGTGGAGAATAGCCACAGTAAGGCAATTGATAGGCTAATCAAGCTGCGTGCGAGGAGCGGGCGCTTACGCCAAAACCATAAGCCAATCACTGCCAAGATCAGTAAATTGAGTGGGGGTAGCAAAAAAGCGCTAATTAAATTAGTGATGAACCAAGACATGAAAATGATCAGAGCGATGATGGGCACGCATCATACTGCATGGAGGTTTTACTTGGTCCCTACCTGAAAAAAATCTCAATTTTGAAAACGAGATTAATAGTTGAGGTAAATCCTGTGGTATATTTCGTTCCAATGGCTGCGCCATTTCGCCTATCAATTTTATTTATTTTAACGGAGAAAACATGGAACACACTCTACCTGCTTTGCCTTACGCAACTGACGCGCTGCAACCGCACATGTCTAAAGAGACATTCGAGTACCACTACGCGAAACACCACCAAACTTATGTAACAAACTTGAATAACCTGATCAAGGGTAACGAGTTTGAGAATGCATCTTTGGAAGATATTGTGAAGAAGTCCTCCGGCGGCATTTACAACAACGCGGCACAAGTTTGGAACCACACTTTCTTCTGGAATTGCATGAAGCCTAATGGCGGCGGCGCTCCTACTGGTGCATTGGCTGACGCGATCAACAAAAAATGGGGTAGCGTTGATGAGTTTAAAAAGGCTTTCCAAACTTCGGCTGTTGGTAACTTCGGTTCTGGTTGGACATGGCTTGTAAAGAAGGCCGACGGTTCTTTGGATATCGTCAACATGGGCGCTGCGGGCACACCTTTGACAACTGGCGATAAAGCTTTGTTGTGCGTGGACGTATGGGAGCATGCTTACTACATCGACTACCGCAACCTGCGCGCTAAGTTTGTTGAGACTTTCCTCGCTAACTTAGTGAATTGGGATTTCGTTGCAAAAAACTTTGCCTAAGTTGAGGTAACTGTTTTGCGAGAATATATCCGTAACTTGCGGAATATATCCGTAACTTAAAGAGATGCACTAATAATATATTCATAACTCGGAGAGCATTTACTAATTCGAAGTTATGGTACTTTGACTGCATCAAGTTAATCACAGTGTCTAATAAAAAGGGAGAGCATGTGCTCTCCCTTTTTATTTATCGAATTTCTATTGTTGAGGTTAGCAATAGTCCTTGCAACTCACGAATAGAGGCCGTAGGGTTGAGGATAAGTTCGACATTAAGCCAGAGCGTCTTGTTGGTGACACTAACTATGGCACCGCCGCCATTCTTGGTTGGCTGGTTGATGAAAAGCACATTGAACCGCATGTGCCCGTGTGGGATAAGTCAGAGCGCACAGACGGCACATTCTCACGGAGTGACTTTGAGTGGAATGAGGATGCCAACGAGTATCGTTGCCCTGAGGGAAAGTTACTGCGAAATGATTGGCGACCTTTTAAAAATCCACGAAATCACATTACAAAAGCTGGGTTGATTCAATATCGTTCACGTCAATCAGACTGCGCAACATGCCCCAAGAAAAACCAATGCTGTCCCAGCAGCGAGATTCGAAAAGTTGCGCGAAGTATTCATGAGAACGCACGAGACGTTGCTCGACAAATTTCCTTGACGCCGGAATATCAACAATCACGGCGAGATCGCAAGAAGGTTGAAATGCTTTTCGCGCACCTCAAGCGAATCTTGAAGCTCGACAAACTTCGATTACGAGGTAAAAGTGGTGCTCAAGATGAGTTTCTACTGGCAGCGACTGCCCAGAATTTGAGGCGAATGGCGAAATGGCTTACACCAGTAGCAGAAGAAGCAGACCTGATGCCAGCATAAAGGCAAAAAGAGGTGCTCGATCTGATGAATTCAGTCTGAAAACCTAGCGAAAATCCAAAAATGACTGAAATGAAAATTCAGCTAGCTGGTAGCGCTAAATTAAAACCGAGTTTTTCAACAGAATAGGCACGAAGTGATCAGCCAGCACCGCGAATAGGATTCCAGATAAGAGTCATTCACTCAGGGAATTTTGAAATGCTCTGAAGCTGCCGGTCACCTATCGTCACTGTCGACCCTTTGCCGTCATAGCCCACTGACTGCTTTACTGCAATTTCATTAGTCGATGACTCAATTGGGATTTGTGAATATCAATACGCTTCTGGCAAGATCGCGGTGTGAATTATGTTGCACATTGTAAAGGAATGCCTTACAGTTCGCGAATGATTGAATCGTACATGCACAAAGGCTTGGAAGAGCTTTTCAAAACTGGCAAGAGCGCCAAGGTGCAGGCATCATTGGTGGGGCGAGTTGTTCGTCGGCTTGATGCTATCAACACCGCTAAAACAGCAGAAGCGTTGAATCTGCCGGGCTTTGACTTCCATCCATTGCAGGGCAAGCCAAAGCGTTACAGTGTTCATGTAAACGGGCCGTGGTGCATCACCTTCGAATGGCAAGGCGAGAATGCGCTACGGGTCAATTTGGAAAATTATCACTAGGAGGCATCATGCGTAAACCAACTCATCCCGGCGCGATTTTGCGCGAAGACGTTCTGCCAAGTGTGGGAATGTCTGTCAGCGCGTTCGCCCGTAGCCTTGGAGTTTCGCGTCAAACTTTGCACGCCGTTCTGTCCGAGCGCAGTGGAATCTCCCCTGAAATGGCTCTGCGATTAGGGGCGTTGCTTGGTAACGGTGCTCAGTTGTGGGTGGATATGCAGTCAAAGCACGACCTCTGGCAGGCTGAAAATAGGCTTCACGATATACTGAATCAAATACACCGCATTACCAGCAGCAACCCAACTCACGCGATGGCGTAGTTAACAAGAGTCAACTTGATGCGCACGCATGTAGGGAGGTTACGATGGTACTGACTGCTTTGGGGGCGGCAGTTTGCCAAGGGGAATGATCACTTCGTGGACTAACCAGTCATACAAGTTTAGTAATATTTTCCATATCGTCAGGCGGCAACCGACCCTTTGCCGTCACCGATGAATGACTGCTTCATGGCAATCCGATTGATGAAAGCTCAATGGCAGCATCGAGGTGGTGAATATTGACGAGCAACCGGTATATTCGTGAGCAATCCAACCTAACTAATTGAATTACTACTGGGGACTCCAAGCTGGATCGAAGATGTCTCCTTGTTGAGGAAATATTTTTTGCTTAACACGACCATCCTTAGATACGGTTGCAATTATTCCGCGACCATTTAACTCTGTCGCAAATAGTATTCGCTCCCCACTGGGTGAAAAACTCGGTTTGCTAGACTTTGTTGATGTCAAAACCTGCGACTTATTTGTAGATAAATCCAACATGGTTAAACGTGAATCACCTTTATCATCAACAGATGTGAAAACAATACTTTTTCCATCGGGACTGTATTTCGGTGACGAGTTTCTTTTACCTTCAGTGGTTAATTTCTCCGCATTGCCTCCGTTGATTGGCATACCGTAAAGCTGCATAGTTCCATCGCGGTCAGAAGCAAATACTAATTTACGACCATCGGGAGAAATTGCCGGGTCAATATCGGCGGCAACACTCTCAGTGATACGCCTAGTCTCAGAACTATCGGTGCGAATTAAATAAATTTGAGAATTGCCCTCATGAGATAAAACGGTGGCGAGCTGTTTTCCATCAGGTAACCATGTTGGAGAAGTGTTACTGACGGGGAATGCCGCTAATAAAAGGCGTCCTTGCGTCAATAAGGATTGGGAATAAACCATCGAGCGCCCTTGCTCAAAGCTCACATAAGCTAAAGAATTCCCATCAGGTGACCATGCTGGCTCTGCAATTGGACGATCTGACTCTTTAATAACCTGTTCACCGTAACCATCGCTATCAGCAACAATTAATCGATGGCGCTCGCCTTGACGGTTAATGTAAGCGATGCGAGAACTAAATGTTCCTTCTACTCCAGTAATTTTCTTGTAAATCAAATCGGAAACTCTATGTGCTATTGCTCTACCATGCTGTTGGCACAGGTGCATACCAGGTATTTGATGACCCCGACGCCAAAAACTTTGGCCATGAAAATCTAAATCCTCTTCAACGCACTTAGGGCAAAAATAGGCTTCGTTGCGAAGCAGACGCATTCCTGACGTCCAAAGTAGAGAAGTGTTTTCTACGCATCCATGCGGTCTGCCAGTAGGTTTGGCGATGATCGCTCGTCTGAGTGGAAGAGACGTATGCTGACTTACAAAAAGTGACAGCTCAATGTTTGAAGCTAGGCTTAGCAATTCCAGACAAGAAACCTCACTTCTTGATTTTCCTGATACGCCTGCCCATATGGCCAACTTTTCCAATAATTCCTTTACGGTGGCTACGCCGTTGATACAAATCAACCTACCCAAGAATCCAAAGTCCAATTCCTCAGGAAAAGGTTTGGGAATAAGCATCAACAACGTTCGTATGTAATGTGAGGGGATGGCTGATGTCACTTCATCCGCCAAACACGCGCTACCAGTTTTCGAGATTTCGATTTCAGTATCAATCGCAGTACCAATGTGTGGCGGCACAGTTGCTGTATGGTATTTGTAAGTATTAGACGTATTTGAAAGGCATGTGGTTTGCATAGTCAAAGTCCTTATCGAATATTTTTATGATCCTTTTGTATTGCGATTTGATAGCGATCAATTGCTGCCATGAAATTCATAAGCGCTTCAGCGTGCTCACTGGTTCCGTCCCAAACATCTTTGACGGCCCTCCAAAGAAGCTCTTCGCTTTCGATGGGGGCCGAGCGCAAATCAGCCAGTTTTGCAAATTTGCAAATCTTCTCTACGTTTGGAGATGTACGTTTGACCTTGCCAGAGAGAATCCGGCTGACTTGGGAGATATGAACTCCTGTAGCCTCGCTAATGCGCTTTAGGCCTATGCTCCTAGACTTAACCGAGGCTTTTAGGGTTTCAAGATGATGTTGGCTAGCGGTATCAAGTGGCACGATGGTAATGGCTCTGAATTTGCATATTTGCAAATATAATTGCAAATATGCAATAATGCAAGTGATCAAATCGAACTAAAACTTAGCATGACTACTTTCTGGAATCGCAGTTATGGTTTTATTATAAAGTTCAAAGCGGATAGAGTAGGATTGTGGGGCGTTGTTACGGATATTAGGTAACCAGAAAAGGTTATTGCAGCCACGAAAGACGCTAAAACCGATGTCGTTAGTTACGGATATATTCTCGCCAAACAGTAACTTGTTTTAGTGGAGGCCGGAGTGATCCGGCCTTTTCATTTGTAAGCAGAAGCCTGCTAAACTTCAAACATGAATATCAAACTACTCCTCCTTAGCCGCTTCCGTTTTGCGATGGAAGCCTTTTCAGACCTGTTGGCACACAAGTGGAAACGCAATTTCTATTTGTATTTGGCCATTGCTTTCACCGTGTTCGCTTTGCTGGACACCGCTTTTTTCCACATTGCGAGTGGTATTCGCACCGTGACGTTTGATGCGATGGTGCGCTATCGCTTAGCGCCGCCCAAGCCTGATTCCGATATTGTGATCGTGGATATTAACGAGGCCAGTCTGTCAGCGATGTCGAAACAATATGGCCGCTGGCCTTGGCCACGTAAGGTGTTGGGTGAGTTTGTCGAACAGGTGGAGAAGCAGCAGCCCAAGGCGGTGATCTTCGACATCATGTTTAGCGATGCTGATGTGTTTAACCCGAAAAGTGATGCAGCGTTTGATGCGAGTATTGCGAAAACGAATAACACGTTTTTCCCGATGTTGTTGTTAGGCGATTCGGATGACAGTTTGCGCCAAGTAAAAATTTCACAAATCCCCGGCGTGTTGCCTGTGGCAGACGAACCACAAGACATGGAAGCTGCGATTAATGTGCTGATGCCGCACTTTAAATCGGTGATTGAGGGTGGGCGTTTGGGTACGCAAAACGTAATTCTTGATTCGGATGGGGTGGTTAGAAATTACCCAATTTATTCAGAAGGTTACGGATTTAAATTGCCTTCTGTTCCGGCGCGTTTGGGGCGTGAATTTGGTTGGCCAGAACCCTCTACTGATCACATTTTATTGAATTGGCGCGGCAAGCCGGGCAGCTATCAATACGTTGGGTTCTCTGATGTGTATCAAGCCACTGCCACAGAGCAACGTCCGAAAGACGAATTTAAAAATAAAATTATTATCATCGGCTCGACGGCGCCCAATTTGCACGATGTGCGTGCGACACCGATGGCAGAAATGCATGCCGGTGTAGAAGTGCTGGCCACGGCGATCGACAACTATAAGAATGGCGATTCGCTACGATTCCCTGAAGGGCGTATTTGGTATTTGTTAATAACCCTCGCCATTATTTGGCTCACGGCTTGGGCGTTTGGTCGCGAAGATGGGCGTGGCAATGTCGATAAGATATTCGGTTTTTCGCAATTTATTTTGATTGGCTTTTCGTTCGCCAGTATCAATTTCAGCAACACCTACATCAACCTAGCGGGCCCAGTGATGTTGGGCATTGCCTATTTCACCTTGGCGCGTTTGTACGCCAGAGCGACGGAAGATGCGCTAGAACAGAATATGGTGAAAGCTGCTGTATCACGTTCTGGAGAGCTGCAAGCGACGTTGCTGTTATTGCGTTTTGACACTAAGCGCAATGTGGTAACCGAGGGTATGTTAGGAAAAATTCGCCTCAGTTTGAAGCGCATTGGTACGGCGCAAAAAAGTGTTGAAGTGATTGTTGGTTCGCAGAAAGGGATGTGGGGTTTGTTCGAAAAAACCATTGCCATTTCCTGGGTGGCCGATGCTGCTGATGAAGACGCTCTGCAGGCCATTAAAGAAGATGTAGATTTGGTGCTGAAAGGTTTGCAGCCATTATTGCGTCGCTCTCTGTTCAATTTGGATGGTGCGGTGAGTCAGGTGCTGCATCAGGGCAAGATTCATGGTGGCGAGCAGGCTGCCGAAGGTTGGCGTTCACTGTTCGCAGAAGCGTTGCTGAAGTGGCAAGCCAAGCAAGAGTGATTGTTTAGGGCGCGTTATCCAGTCGTAGCAAGTTGTAGCGCGCCTTGTAGTTATCCGGTTCAAGTTCTAGCGATATTTCAAATTCACGCCTTGCCTCTGCGGGGCGCTCAGCCAACATATACGCGTAACCCAAATTATTGTGCACGCGCGCTTTGTGTGGAGACATCTTTATAGTGTCTTCCCACAGAGAAACTTCTGTGCGGTAGGTTTGGTTACGCAACACGGTGAGGCTGATCAAAATCAGTAATAAAGTGATTACCGTAATTCGAAAACTGCGAGCGTTTAACCAAAAGTTAAGTTCGATGCTTAAGGCTAATAACAGTGGCCAGCCAGCGAGATACATTTGCCGTTCATTCGCCACATCAAGCCGTGGTAACAAAAGATAAAGCGGAAATAAATGCAGTATTGCCCAGGCGATTGCGAAGCTCAGCCAAGGCCGTGCGCGCCAGCTCCGTAACATGAGTGTGCAGAGTGCCCCGAAAAAAATTAGCGCAGGCAGGTTGCCGGTCAAGTCGTGTTGTAAGGCAAGGTCGGGATCGATATTTAGCCAAAGTGGGAGCAGCCATTGTTTGATTAGATAAGCGAAAGCGATGAGTTGAGTGGCGAGGTTGCCCTCTAGACTATTGAGCGCCGCACTGCGCTGCATTTCTTCAAAATAGTGGTTGTTTGCCACAAAGAAAATGATGCTGAGTAAAAATAGTAACCAGCTTGGCCATTGCTGTTTGAGGCCGTTTTTTAAATTGCCGCCGCAAGTTAATTCCCACAGTAGTAAAGCCAACGGGAGTGTGATGGCCGTTTCTTTGGTGGCGAGTGCGAGGAGAAAAAAGAGTGGCGTGGCAAAAAATAAATAAATTTTGTGGTGGTGAGTGCGTCCGATGGCATAACTAAACAATGCAGCTAAATAGAAAAGTGTCATGAGCGAAGTAGATCGTCCGCTGATGTAACTTATCGCTTCGGTGTGGATAGGGTGAGTCGCGAACAGTAACGCAGTAAACAGTGGAATGAGCCAAGATAAACGATCGGAGTGTAGGTCGGGTTTCAACCCGACAAATTGGGCTGAAACCCGACCTACAAAGAAGATTCTCTCCACAAATAATTGAGACAGCCGATACACTAAATAAGTGTTGGCCAAGTGAATGAATAAATTCACAAGATGAAAGCCAAAGGGATCGTTGCTAAGCGTCCAATTGAAGGTATAGCTGAGTTTAAGTAGAGGGCGAATGCCATGCCCCAAGGATGCGAACCACGTAGACCAATTGTGTACCTGTGGCTGGTTGACGATGACGTTGTAATCATCGAATTGAAAATCGCCGCTAAGCGAATTGGCGTAGCTGAGTAACACTACCAGCGTCAGCCAAAACCAAGCGCTTGTTTTAACGGGCAATGCGCGCATGATCAAAAGCGAGGTCGAGAATATCGGCGGCGTCCCACCAACGATCATTGCCGTGCAACATCACCAGTAGCACTTCATTTTCACCGCGTTTAGAGAGGGCGATAAGGCACTTCCCTGCATTCGAGGTGTAGCCGGTTTTAAGACCGATAGCACCGCTATATTTTCCTATCATCATGTTTTTGTTAAGTAATCTGTATTTCTTTCCATCGAGTGTCGCAATAGTAGCGTGGGTTTGCGAGGTGATGGGGAGCGCTTGCGGGTGTTTGAGCACCTCATGCGCTAAGCGCGCGAGGTCGTAGGTAGAAGAAAAATGTTTGGGCGCATCGTGGCCACAGGCGTTTTGAAAATGCGTATCGCGTAACCCTAATGTTTGTGCGCGTTGATTCATTAATTTGACGAAGGCGGTTTCATCACCTGCGAGATGATCAGCCAAAGCATGGCAAGCATCGTTCGCCGAGTTCATCAGTGTTGCGGCGAGTAAATCTTGCACGGTGAAACGCTCGCCAACTTTTAAATTGATGCGTGAACCGGTCTCGTGGGTGGCGGATGCAGAAACATTCACTACGTTCTGTAATTGATTTTGCTCTAACACGAGCAACGCAGTCATCAGCTTGGTAAGGCTGGCAATAGGCAAGCGCTTGCGGGCTTGTCTTTCCCAGATTACTTCACCATTCAGTTCGACAAAATATGCGACTGCGACTTGAGGAAAAGGATCGGGCTGCGCCGCTGAGTAGCTAAATTGCGGTAGTAGCCACAGCCCGATGAGGAGAAATAAACGCACTTAAAACCCGAGCAGGCCTTTGAATTTCTTCGCGCCGTTCAAAATATCAGTGGCCGTTGTGCCGCTCGAAGAGGAGCCAGAATTCTCTTGTTGCTGTGATGATTCTTCCTGAGCGCCTTTGTGTCCTGATTTGCGACGTGAGGGTGTGTTCTCGCTGGAGGACTCGTCCGACGAATCGTCACTGATATTTTGCATGCACTTGCGGATGTCGTCTGCACGCGTTTCGGCAGTGTAGCTGCGCCCTTCACACTCCTTGCGGCGCACTGTTTCACGATAGTTTTTTGCCTCGGCAGGGCAATATGCAGAAAGCTGGCCGTAGTTTTTGCCATTGATCGTTTTGCATACGGATTTGGTGACGGCAGGCATATCCAATTTACATTCTTTAGCAACGGAAATTCGGCTGTGGCCTTGCTGATCGTGCATCATTAAGGCGTAAAAAGTTTGCGCGTCTTTTGGGGCATCTTTGCGTACGTTCTCACATAGCTGTTTGCGTTGATCGAGGCATGGGGAGTCTTTTTGCAGGAATATATCGCCAGCGCTGACCCAATCTGCAGAGCTCTCCAAATTTGAAGTGTCGCAGAGCTGGGCTTTGATTTTTTTGCCAGTCTCTTCAGTGTCGCAATTACCGCCGATGCGTTTGCCGCTAAACTCCATTTTCATGTTGACGTCTTCACCACCTGACTTGCCGGAAAACTGAATCTTGCCTTGATAGCCATCTCTGGAACCGATTTGTTCCCCCACCCCAGTCATTACCTCGCCATCGTGGTTGCAGCGTGCTTTCCAAGTGGTTTTTTTGCCGACGGTTTTAATGTCGGTCATTTGGCAGTTTTTATCTCCCGCAGTATTTTTGGGGTCATTTTCAGCGCCTTTGGGAATGCACACCTTTTGAGTGGTTGCGGGCATCGCAAAAGGCATTCCCGCCATTTCCATTTTGTTAGTAATTTCCCAATACTCACCCGGGGCAGCATTGGCCTGGCTACTGATTAAACCGATTGTGAAAGCAAGCAAAACGGTGCGAAATAAATTCATGATCGTTCCTTTCAGTTAAAGGTAAGAAGTTGGTGCTTCAACGTGAAGATTCTTTGCCTTTTGCGCTGGGACGTCAAGCAACTGTTTGGTAAACTCCGCACCTCATTTTTGATTGGTACTACTCTGATGAATCCAACCCTCGTTTTTGATATTGAAACCATTCCCGATGTGGATGGTATTCGTGCGTTGCATGGACTAGATGGTGAGGTGACCGACAAAGACGTGGCGGAAATGGCGTTTCAAATGCGTCGCCAAAAAACGGGCAGCGATTTTATTCAGCATCATTTGCAAAAAGTGGCGGCGATTTCTTGTGTGTTGCGCGAGGGTGATAACTTCAAGGTGTGGTCGTTAGGCGAAGCGGGTGAAGATGAAGGTAGTTTGATCAAACGCTTTTTCGATGGCGTTGAAAAATACACGCCACAATTAGTGAGCTGGAACGGCAGTGGTTTTGATCTACCCGTGCTGCACTATCGCGGACTGATTCACGGTGTGCAAGCTCCACGCTACTGGGATCAGGGCGAGGACGACAAAGATTTCAAATGGAATAACTACATCAGCCGTTATCACTCGCGCCATCTTGATTTGATGGACTTGTTGGCGATGTATACCGGCCGCGCCAATGCGCCGCTGGATGAGTTGGCTAAATTGATTGGCTTCCCCGGTAAGCTGGGTATGGATGGCAGCAAGGTGTGGCAGGCGTATCAAGATGGGCAACTGGCTGAGATTCGCAATTACTGTGAAACAGATGTGGTGAATACCTATTTGGTGTTTGCGCGTTTTCAGTTGATGCGCGGACAGTTTTCTCCGGCGCGTTATGAGCAAGAATGTGAATTGGTGCGCAGCACTTTGGCTAAATCGTCAGAGCCGCACTGGGCTGAATATCTCGCGGCGTGGCCAGAAAAGAAGTCCGCATGAATACGGTTGTGATTGAATCGCTCGACCAAGATGGTCGCGGCATTGCGCACTATGAAGGAAAAGTAATTTTCATCGAAGGCGCGCTGATCGGTGAGCGCGTCACCTATTCTTCATTCCGTAAAAAACCGAGTTTTGAAAATGCAGTTGCAACGGGTATTTTAAAAAAGTCGTACATGCGTGTGGAGCCTAAGTGCGCTCACTTCGATATGTGTGGCGGCTGCTCAATGCAGCATCTTGATTTTCGTGCACAGGTGGCGGTGAAGCAGCGCATTCTTGAAGATAATTTGCAGCGCATTGGCAAGGTTAAGCCTGAAACAGTGTTGGCACCGATTTACGGTGAGGCCTGGGGTTATCGCCAGCGAGCTCGCCTTTCGGTGCGCCATGTCATCAAGAAAAATAAAACCTTGGTGGGCTTTCACGAGAAGCGCAGCAGTTTCATTGCCAACATGCAGTCTTGCGAAATCTTACCTCCAAAAATTGCAAAGCTCTTGCCGCTCTTAGCTCAGCTAAATGAGCAACTTTCAATTCGCGATAAGTTGCCGCAAATTGAACTGGCGGTGGGTGAGCATGTTGATGTGCTGGTGTTGCGCATTATGGAGGCGCTGACACCTACTGATGAGGCGTTGCTCAAAGCGTTCGCTGATGAGCATCAAATACAGTTTTGGACGCAGACCAAAGGCCCAGAAACTGTTAAGCCATTCTATCCATTGGATGCACCAGCACTAAGCTACAGCATGCCGGAGTTTGGTGTGACCATGCCTTATGCGCCAACAGAGTTCACTCAAGTAAACAGTACGCTTAATCGATTAATGGTGAGCAAGGCTTTACGCTTGCTTTCTCCTATGGCAGATGAACGCATTGTAGATTTTTTCTGTGGGCTGGGCAACTTCACTTTGCCGATAGCTCGAAGTGGCGCGCAGGTTATCGGTATTGAAGGTAGTGATGCTTTAGTGAAACGTGCAGAACAGAATGCAAGCTATAACGTGCTGAGTGGCAATACTGAATTTCAAACGATGAATTTGTTTGAGATGGATGAAGTGGTGTTAGCGAAGCTAGGCAAGTTTGATAAATGGTTAGTCGATCCTCCACGCGATGGCGCATTTTCCTTGGTGAATACCATTACGCAAGAGACAGCGCCACAGCGTATTGTTTATGTAAGCTGCAACCCCGCTACTTTGGCGCGTGATGCTGAGGTGCTGGTGCATGCAAAGGGCTATGTGTTGAAGGCGGCGGGCGTGATGAATATGTTTCCGCATACCTCGCATGTTGAGTCTATCGCGTGGTTTGAAAAGATTTGAGAGGCTAAAAGATGAAGCATTACGAAGAGTTGGTGACCGAAGCGCTGAGCCGCGTCAAAGAGCTGATGCCTTGGGATTTAAGCCGTAAATTGGCGGCTGGAGAGAAGCCATTTTTACTGGATGTGCGCGAACCAGCAGAGTTTGCCGCGCTACGCATTCATGGCGCGATCAATGTGCCACGAGGTATTTTGGAACAGTCCTGTGAGTGGGATTACGACGAAACCATTCCAGAGTTGGTCACAGGTCGCGATCGCGAAATTGTGGTGATCTGCCGCTCGGGTAAACGCTCGGTGCTAGCTGCCGACATGATGTTAAAAATGGGATTCACTAATGTGATCTCCCTGAAGACAGGCATGCGTGGCTGGAGCGATTATGAACAGCCCATGACAAATGCGAAGGGTGAGGAGCTGACCGCAGACGACGGTGATGTTTTACTTGCGTCGCAAGTGAAGCTGGAGCAACGAAAGCCGAAATAACGCTTTGTTACTTTGCGGATAATGCCTTGCCGCCAAACTCAATGCCGGCCCATCCGTTCACCATAAAGGTGCGAATATTTTGGTGGTCGGTGCCGTTTGGATTTTCTAACACATCTTTGCGATAGTAATCACCGAAGCAGTGCAGTGTTTGTTGAGGAGATAAGTTATGGAGCTGGGCAAATGAGAAGATTTTGCAGGAGCCGGAATTCTTGCCAGCTTCATTGAGCACCGAT
Source organism: Gallionellaceae bacterium (assembly GCA_037140475.1). Classification (GTDB taxonomy): domain Bacteria; phylum Pseudomonadota; class Gammaproteobacteria; order Burkholderiales; family Gallionellaceae; genus PALSA-1006. The sequence goes on along the minus strand of JBAXEJ010000021.1, from coordinate 12,369 downwards.
CCATTTTGAAAGGTGGTGGGCGTGAAGGTGTAGTGTGTATCAATCACCGCGATGGAGTCGTTAAAGCTAATGTTCTCAGGAGTGTTAGCTAGTTGGTGCAGGAAAGTTTTAAGTTCCATTTTATACTCCAAGGAAGTAACTCAAACAAAAGGCGGCTTGCGCCGCCTTTTTTGTCGGCTCGCTAACTTTAGTCACGTTCGCCAGTGAACGCCATTAACAAGCTCAACAAGTTAACGAAGATGTTGTAGATGTCCAGATACAACGACATGGTTGCCATCACATAGTTTGTTTCACCACCATGGATGATCTGGCTGATGTCATACAGGATGTAGGCCGAGAAGATCAGTACGGCGATTGCTGAAATAGTCAACGAAAGTGCAGGTACTTGGAAGAAGATATTGGCGAGTGAAGCAATCACTAGCAGAATCACGCCAATGAATAAAAACTTACCCATAAAGCTAAAATCTTTTTTGGTGACAGTTGCAATCGTAGCTAAGCTAAAGAAAATTAACCCTGTGCCGCCTGCTGCCATGCCAACCAATTGCGCGCCATTTCTTAGGTGCAAAGCGTGTTGCAAAATCGGGCCCAAAAACCAGCCTGCAACGAAAGTAAAACCAAGCAGCGCAGCAATACCCCACACGCTGTTGCGCAAGGCAGTTACCGCAAACAACATGCCCATCATCACCGCAAACATGACGAGCGGCGCCATGATTGGATGCTCTGCCATAAAAGAAAAGTTGGTTGATAAGCCGATAAAAGCTCCGATCACAGTTGGGATCATGGTGAGCGCAAGCATCATGTAGGTGTTGCGCAGTACTTTATTTTGCTCCAGTGAGACTGGGGCGGTTTGTGCAATGGTATTAAAATCCATTATAAATTCTCCAAATAGCGTATTTAACGAAAGGAATGATTCGCCAAAATCCGTCTCATTCCAACAACGGACGTGAGACTACAGAAGCAGCAAAAAAGTTGCAATCGCAGACTGAAATATTTTTCATTTAGCACTTTAAATAATGAGGTCACTTCAGGTATGATGCGCGCCTCTCGAATCAGCAGGTGGATTCGAGTGTCAAAAACTACGGAGGTTTGGGTGAGTGGTTTAAACCAGCAGTCTTGAAAACTGCCGAACAGAAATGTTCCGTGAGTTCGAATCTCACAGCCTCCGCCAGATGCATGTTTTAGCTAGGTTAACGAATTCTCACAAACACTGATGGCATCAAACTTGTCCGTGAGTTCGAATCCTTAAAGCACCCTTCTTTAGTACGATAGTAACTGCGCTAATTTAAGCGGTAGAATCCGCAATGCTAAATTTTACGAGGTGCACTATGTCTGAAAAACCGCAGAGCATCCAACAAGTTCTTGTCATTGGGGCAGGTCGAGGTGGCAGTGCGATGCTGGAGCTTTTCCTTGAAGATCCACTGATTAAGATTGTGGGCATTATGGATGCAAACTCTCAAGCGCCTGCCATAGCGATCGCTAAAAATAACGGCATTCAGACTTTTACTGATCTTGCGACTGCAATCAAAGCGAGTGCGCCCTGTCTTGCATTTAATTTGACTGGCGACGATGCGGTGACTGCTTATGCTGAAGCTGAGTTGGGGCGGGAAAATGTGGTTGGCGGATTTCAGGCGCGCTTTTTGTGGAATTTGCTAACGCGATTGAAAAAGACCAACGATCAAGTCACTTATCTTGCTCAGCACGATACGTTGACCGGTTTGCCAAACCGTATGTTGTTTTACGACCGACTTAATCAAGCTATTACTCGTGCCCATCGTGAAAAAGAGGCGATCGCCGTGCTGTTTCTTGATCTGGATGGCTTTAAGCAGATTAACGATACGCTGGGACATGATGTGGGCGATGCGTTACTGCGTGAGGCTGCGCAACGCATTAAATCTTGTGTGCGAGACTCCGACACGGTAGCCCGCATGGGCGGGGATGAATTTACCGTTATTCTGACTAATATTAAGTCTGAAGGCAGTAAGGACCGTGTGGCGGAAAAGATTATTGAGGAGGTCGCGCGTCCCTTTATGCTGAACGGTAAAAACTGTTCCGTAAGCGTGAGTATTGGTGTTGCACTCTATCCTGAGAATGGTGAAACACCTGAGCAGTTAATTAAAATCGCCGATGCGGCAATGTATATGGCGAAACATGCAGGTAAGAATTGCTATAAGTTTTTTGGCGTTTGATGGGAGACAACCCATCTGGTTATCCAGGTGTGTGATAGATTTTGGCTGCTTAGTTGAGATAATTTCTTGCTGTTGAGAATAAGCTGCAGTTTGATGTGGCGTAAAGTGAGAATCTAGAGGAGAGAGAGAAATGGATAAAGATAAATTGCAAATGAATCACCATGCTTCCTTACATCATGAAAGCACCCATGAAGAGGCGAGCATTAACGTGGATAGTCCTGCTGAGCATGTGGCGCTAGATAAAGAGGCGGACATGGATGCGCTCGAAGCGAAGTTGTTTGCGATGGTGAAGTCGCGGCTTTGATTTTTTATGTGGTACCAGCACTATAAGGGTAGTCGCTACGAGTTGGTGTGTGAAGCCAAGTTGGAGTCTGATCCTGCGGTGATCTTGGTGATATATCGCTCGGAAGAAGGTTTGGTTTGGGCGAGGCCTCGCGAGATTTTTTTCGAAAAAGTAGTGCATGACAATAGGCTAGTCGATCGTTTTAAAAAGCTCGATTAGAAACAATTAAAAAGGCGACCAGCACAGGTCGCCTTTCTTGTTTTTCGCTACGCGAAACTTAGCCGTTGCTCATTTCAAGCATGAGCTGATTCACACGTTTAACAAAGCTGGCAGGATCATCCAACTGACCGCCCTCGGCCAATAGCGCTTGGTCAAATAGTACGGCTACCCAATCATCAAATTTCTTTTCCTCTGTTTTTAGGCGAAGCACCACAGGGTGCTTAGGATTAATTTCTAGGATCGGTTTTGATACAGGTGCTTTTTGGCCTGCGGACTTCAGCATACGCGCCAAGTTTGCGCTCATGTCGTGTTCATCAGCTACTAAACAAGCGGGAGACTCAGTGAGGCGGTGAGTAATACGCACTTCTTTCACTCGCTCGCCGAGGCTGCTCGTGATCTTGGCAGTAAGATCCTTAAGCTCGTTGGCAACTTCTTCTTGCTCTTTCTTTTCGGCTTCATCTTCAAGTTGACCGAGGTCTAGGCCGCCTTTTGCAACAGAAACCAGTGATTTTCCTTCGAATTCAAACAAGTTGCTGACGACCCACTCATCTACGCGGTCAGAGAACAGCAAGACCTCGATGCCTTTTTTGCGGAATACTTCGAGATGCGGACTGTTCTTCGCCGCGTTGAAGCTGTCAGCGGTGATGTAATAAATTTTGTCCTGCCCTTCTTTCATGCGGGCGACATAGTCGGCCAGTGAAACGGTTTCCTCTGCTGTGTCGGCATGAGTCGAGGCTAAACGAATCAAGCCAGCAATTTTTTCTTTGTTAGCATGATCTTCACCGATACCTTCTTTCAGCACGCGACCAAACTCTTTCCAGAATTTTACATATTTTTCAGCGTCGTTCTTAGCTAAGTCTTCGAGCAGGCCGAGCACCTTTTTCGTGCAGCCTGAACGCATTGCTTCAATGTCTTTTGATTCTTGCAAAATTTCACGTGACACGTTGAGAGGCAAATCACTGGAATCGACTACGCCGCGCACGAAGCGCATGTAGCGAGGCATGAGTTGCTCGGCATCGTCCATGATGAAGACGCGGCGCACATAGAGCTTTACTCCATGAATGGTGTCGCGTTCCCACATATCAAAAGGCGCACGAGTTGGGATGTAGAGCAGTTGCGTATATTCTTGGCGGCCTTCTACGCGCGCATGCGTCCAAGCGAGTGGATCTTCAAAATCGTGACCAACGTGTTTGTAAAACTCCTTGTATTCTTCGTCGGTAATTTCATTTTTGGAGCGCGCCCATAGAGCAACAGCCTGATTAACGGTTTCGTCTTCCTCTAGCACTTGTTGTGCGCCATCTTTCCACTCTTCTTTTTTCATCACAATTGGCTGCACGATGTGATCGGAATATTTACGAATGATGGAGCGAATTTTGGTGCCGCTGAGTAGATCATCTTGACCTTCGCGCAGATGCAACACGATTTCGGTGCCACGAGTCGCTTTTTCGACCATTTCAATGTCGAATTCGCCGCCGCCATCAGATTCCCAGCGCACGCCTTGATCGGTTTTTTCACCCGCACGGCGTGTGATGACGGTCACTTTTTCGGCAACGATAAATGCGGAATAAAAGCCAACGCCAAATTGGCCAATTAGGTTCGCGTCTTTTTGTTGATCACCCGAGAGACGCGAGAAAAATTCGCGCGTGCCCGATTTCGCTATCGTGCCGAGGTTATTAATCACTTCATCGCGACTCATGCCGATGCCGTTGTCGCTGATGGTTAACGTGCGCGCAGTTTTGTCATAGCCAATATGTATATTTAGCTCTGAGTCATTTTCAAACAGACTGGCGTTATGCAGTGCTTCAAAACGCAGCTTGTCACTGGCATCTGCGGCGTTAGAAATTAGCTCGCGCAAAAATATTTCGCGATTTGAATAAAGTGAGTGAATCATGAGTTGCAGAAGCTGTTTTACTTCCGCTTGAAATCCCATCGTTTCACGGTTGCTAGTTGCGGCATTGGTCATTGCTTTCTCCAAGTTATTGATTGTTATGACAGAGTTCCAAATGGGGGCAGAATGCCCTCTTTTCAAGAGGGGCTGCGTTAGAGGGCGACTTAAGGATCGGTTGCTTTACACAGAGTTAAAATAAGTTGGGGTATAAGCAAAGTTACATTTGTGTCTTGTTTAAACCGATGCAGTCCTTTAGGATGCAAGCCGCGGGGAGTTAGTGCCCTGCAAAGTTATATAGACATTTTTGTGTATTGCCATTTTAAAGATTATTTTTATGACAATGCAGCCCCGCTTTACTAACCCTCAACACACACGGAGTATATTAACTCATGAACAGAAAAGAACTCGTTGACGCACTGTCCGCTAAAACAGATTCAACTAAGGCCGACGCTGAGCGCAATATCGCTGCACTGATCGAAATTATCACTAGCACTTTGAAAAAAGGTGACTCACTCTCTTTAGTTGGTTTTGGTTCTTTTGAGGTGCGCAAACGCGCAGCTCGTGTTGGTCGCAACCCTAAAACTGGCGCTGAGTTGAAGATTAAAGCTTCTAAAGTGCCAGCATTTAAAGCAGGTGCAACATTGAAGGCTGCTGTGAACGGCGTTAAGAAGTAATCAGTTTTTAATGAATAGAGAGCCCCCTAGTCGTTGTGCTAGGGGGCTTTTCTTTTGTTTATAGGGCATTGCGTGAATAGTGGGCGTTGTGTACCATTTGGCCACTTTTATTAATTTTTAGCCATTGCGAGGATTTTTGCTTGCCATGGTCATGTGTAAATCATCTCATTTTAGGAGTTAGTTATGTTTTTGAATCGCGTTTTCGCAGTTACTTTGTTGGTTCTTAGCCCGGCGGCATTGGCCGATTCTCTCGATATCAATATGAATAACAATGCGGCAGCGTTCAAATATGGGGCTACTGCAGATTTCGTTCAAGGGAATGCTGAACTACAGACGGGGTTGCTCTATAACGACGTCAACAACATGTTTTTTGAGGCCGGCCTGATGGTAAAGGGGGGCGGTGAAGAGAATGCGCCTGGATTGAGCATTGGCGTGGGAGCGAAGGGTGTGTTTGGTACGATTCCCGCTACGGCAGCAACCAATAACTCCTCAATCAATGGCTCAGCTATTGCGGTGGGTGGTTCGGTTACTTTGGCCTTTCCAACAGAAAGTCGGGTAGCGATCGTCGGTGAATATTTTGCCTCGCCGAAGATTATGTCTTTTGCCGACGCTGAGCGCTTTAATCAATTTGGGCTTCGTTTAGAAGTGGGTGTTTCACCTCAAGCGAATGTATATGTCGGATACCGTGAAATCGGTTTTGGCGTTAAAACGCTGGGCGGTGTAGTGCTAGATAAAGGCACACATATGGGCGTAAGCATTCTGTTCTAAATCGAAAGCCTCGGATGAAAATTTTGACCTTGCTTGCTGTTCTGTTAATGACTTTGGCGCCTGCCGCGCATGCCAAGGATGTTTCTGCGCAGCAAGCTGGTGTTGAATATGCAAGGCAAGAAGTAGAAAAGGCCAATGCTCAATACAAAGCAGATTTGAAAGACGTTTCTGACGCTGAGATTTTATTATCACAGCGAAAAAAAGCTTTTGAGCAGCAAACAAAACAGGTAGCGGAAGATAAAAAGAAGGCAGAGGCTTCCAAGAAAAAACTAGAGGAAGCGAACGCTAAATATAGTAAAGCTCAGTCTATTCTTGATCAGGCTTGGAAAGATTAGTCAAAGTTTTTTAGTTATTGCAGGTGCGGATTGTATTGATCAGAGCCTGTGCTGTAGCTGACAAAGTGACTTCATCTAGGGTTCGCAGTTTCACTATGTGAGCGTTGTTTAATTGCGGATAATTGTTGTCAGTTGATCGCTGATAGGCAGGGTCGTAGTGGCGACTTAGCAAATCCTCTACTAATGGCGACCACTCGCTTTTTGTGGCCATTTCGTGCCAATCATCTAGTACTTTTTTCCCCTGTATTTCCAAGAGTGGCTTAAGCGACCGAGAAAGCAAATCCGGGTTTGTTAGGAAGTGCTGATAGTCTTCGGTTAGCAATTGAACGCGTGCCGAAATGCTGGCATCAATGGCGATACATTCAGATTGACGCATCTGTTCCAGCAGTGCTGTGGGAACGGCTAGATTGCCAATTTTTCGGCTTTCAGCCTCGACGAAGACGGGTTGCTGGACATCGAAGTGACGTAGCGTTTCCCATAACTGAGTTTCGAACATTTTCTGTGCGGGTTGCGCTTCGTCTGGCAAATTGCCAAGTAAGGAGCCGCGATGCCGTGCTATTTTTTCCAGATCAAGTACTTGTGCGCCCTGCACATCCAAGGCTTGCAGTAAACGGCTTTTGCCCGAGCCAGTCGCTCCGCATACCACGCGAAACTTATACAAACTGGGCAGTGTTTCTAATTCGTCAATAACGTGGCGACGAAACGATTTATAACCGCCATCGAGTTGCGCTGCTCTCCAGCCAATTTGTGCAAAAATATGCGCCATTGAACCGCTACGTTTGCCACCGCGCCAGCAATAAACTAGTGGTTGCCATTCGCGTGGGCGGTCGTGAAAAAGTGTTTCGAGATGGTGCGCGATATTACGCGCAATAAGCGCAGCACCTTCGCGCTTGGCTTCAAAAGGTGAAGCCTGTTTGTACAAGGTGCCAATACGCACGCGCTCCTCATTATTTAAGACAGGCGCGTTAATAGCATTTGGTATATGGTCGAGCGCGAATTCAGCAGGAGTGCGCACATCAATGATGTCGTCGAACTCGGTAAGTTGTGATACGTTCGCCAACTGAACTTTACGCATTTGGATTCTTTAAATAATGACTACTAAAATTAGACTAACTCAATACTCTCACGGTGGCGGCTGCGGTTGTAAAATTGCCCCCGCGATATTGTCGCAAATGCTTGCTGCGATGCCACGTCCGCCATCTTACCCGAACCTGATTGTAGGCACTGAAAGTAGTGACGACGCTGCGGTATATCTTTTAAATGACCAACAAGCCATCGTTGTGACGACGGATTTCTTTATGCCTATCGTTGATGATCCACGTGATTTTGGGCGTATCGCGGCCACCAATGCGCTGTCAGATGTGTATGCCATGGGTGCGACGCCCTTATTCGCCTTGGCCATTGTGGGTATGCCGATCGATAAGCTGCCGCTAGAAACGATCCAAGAGATTTTGGCAGGCGGCGCGGCGGTTTGCGATGCAGCCGGAATTCCGATTGCAGGTGGACATTCGATTGACGCCCCCGAACCGATTTACGGTCTGGTTGCGGTGGGCGTGGTACACCCTGATCGAATAAAACGTAATGATCGTGCGCAGTCGGGGGATGTATTGATTTTGGGTAAGCCATTGGGCGTTGGTATTCTGAGCGCCGCGATGAAAAAAGGGGAGCTGAGTGAGCAAGGTCTGCGCGAGATGATCGAAGCAACCACGCAACTCAATCGCGTAGGTACGAAACTCGGTGAGATGCCTGAAGTGCATGCGATGACCGATGTAACAGGATTTGCACTGCTGGGCCATTTGTTGGAAATGTGCAGAGGTTCAAAATTAGGCGCTGAGCTTCGCTATCAAGATTTGCCAATTATTGCGACGGCGTTAGCGCTCGCACAGCAAGGTTATGCCACGGGGGCGGCCGAGCGTAATTGGCTGAGTTATGGTGCAGAGGTGAGTTTGCCGAAAGAGTTTCCTGAGTGGCAACGCAAGCTAATGTGCGACCCGCAAACCAGTGGCGGGCTATTAGTAGCGTGTGCGCCGGAAGTGGTTGCAACAGTGTTGAATACTTTTAAGTCAGATGGTTTTGCGGCTGCGTGCGTAATCGGCAAGATGGAGGCCGGTGTTGCGCAGGTGAAAGTAATTTAATAGCCCATTGCGCGAGCTGTTTGATAAAAAATAAAGCTCACCGACCACGCTAATCCTAACGACCACGCAAGTGACATTAAGGTAAGGCCAATTTTTTTGGACTCGCTATGTAAGGTGACGATCGTCGTTAAACAGGGTGTATAGATGAGCGTGAAGATCATAAAGCTATAGGCGCTTACCCAATCGAGTTGGCTTGCCAGCGCGCCACTCAGTGCATCGCCACTGAGTCCATAAATTACCGCCAGTGAGCCAATCACGATCTCTTTGGCAACAAAACCAAAAATCAAAGCGATGGTAAGCTCTGGTGTGATGCCAATGGGCGCAAATAGCGGGTGTAGCCACGCTCCAATTTGCCCTGCCCATGTATCCGCGCTAGCGGGCGCAGCAGAGGCGGGGAAGTGCGTCAAGATCCAAACAAACACGACACCGATAATGATGAATTTGCTGGCGCGCTTCACGAAATGAGATACCTCATGCCAGCCGCGTAGCATCATTTGTCGTAAGGTAGGAAAGCGATAAGGGGGAAGCTCAAGCACAAATGGCTCGGTATTGGGGAAGTGTTTTTTAAAGATCAGCGCAGTGACAATCGCAGCTAAAAAGCTGAATAAATACAAGCTAAATAGCACTAAGGCTGCTTGTTGCGGCGCAAACAATGCCGCGGTGATAAATACAAAAACTTGTAAACGTGCCGAGCACAACGAGAATGGAATCACTAGCATACTGAGCAAGCGTAGTGCACGTGAACGCATCACACGAGTACCCATCAGCGCGGGTACGTTGCACCCAAAGCCCATTAGCAGCATCACAAAGCTGCGGCCATCTAAGCCCAGGCGTGCCATTAAAGCATCCATCAAAAATGCCGCGCGCGAGAGATAGCCTGTGTCCTCCACAATCGCCATAAACAAAAAGAATAATACGATGATGGGTACGAAGGCTGCGACGGTGGCGACCCCGTTGTAAATACCATCTAACAGTAAGCCCTGAAAAAATGGAGGGAGCGCGCTGGTGATAGGCTCAGCCGCTACTTCGCGAAACCAGCCAAAAAATTCATTGACGCTACCTTGCAAGGGTTGCCCCAATAAAAAAATTCCTTGGAACAGTAAATACATAATTCCGAAAAAAATCGGCAAGCCAAGCCAAGGGTGGAGTACGAATCGATCCAGTTGATTCGTTAAATTATCGGGAAGGCGCGCGGGTATTTGCACAGCATCGCGCAACACTCGCGCCATTTCACTCTCGATGTGGGTGTCTTGTTCGAGTTGTGAGCGCAGCACTTCAGCCATGCCAGGTGTGTTGTAACGCAACGCCTTGGTAATGGCTTGCAGCGCTACTTGATAGCCGTTGCCGTACTTGGCACTCAGTAAAAATATTGGCATGCCCAGTGCGGCTGCCATTTTTTCAGCGTTGATGGTGATGCCAAATTTTTTCGATTCATCGGCCATGTTTAGTAATACGACCATATTTAAGTCATATTGCTTTAGTTGTAGTAACAGGCTGAGTTGGCGTTCGATCTGGGTAGCGTTGAGTACGATAACTGCAAGATCGGGCACGTTGTCATGCAAAAAATGGCGCACCACTTGCTCGTCGTCCGAAAAGCCGTGGATGTCATAAATTCCAGGTAAATCAATGAGTTCTACCATGTCGTCGCCAAGCAGAATTTTTCCGCTGAGCAATTCCACCGTGATGCCTGGCCAATTTCCCACGCGCGCAGCGCCACCTGTCATGCGGTTGAATAGAGTCGATTTGCCCGTGTTAGGCATCCCTAACAGTGCGATTCGTTTCATGACTTTTGAATCATGATGTTGGCGGCTTCTTTTTTGCGCAACAAAATATCAGTGGTGCCGATACGCACCTGTAGGGGGCCTGAACAGCGAGCTTTGCGAATGAGCTCAATGCGATTGCCGACGCGAAAACCCAGCGCTAGCAAGCGTTGGCGTAGGGCATCGTCAGTTTGAATCGCAATAATCGTTGCGCTTTCGCCGGAGATGAGTCCGTTTAGATTGGTAGTTGAATTGTCTTCTTTCACAGTGCACGAATTATTTCATAGCTGACAGTCTTTGCGGAAATCTTTGTTTAGAGAGATTAGCGGTGGTGGGTGATTTTGTGGCCTGCTCGATTGCGGCTATAATCCGCGACCCAAATTAACCGCCCTCCGAGCTAACCGCAGTATGCAGCTATTCGCCTTTGGCATTAACCATCAAACCGCGCCACTCGCGGTGCGTGAGCAGATTGCGTTCAATGTTGATGCGATGGATGCTGCCCTGCGTGATATTGTCGATAACGGTGCGGCAAAAGAGGCGACGATTCTTTCGACTTGTAATCGTACCGAGGTTTATTGCAACACCAATGAACCCACTCACGCCATTGATTGGTTAGCTTCCTACCATCGATTGCCTACTGCCGAAATTGCTCCCTATATATATCAATTGCCGCAAGAGCAGGCGGTTAAGCACGCTTTCCGTGTGGCCAGCGGGCTTGATTCGATGGTGCTTGGCGAGCCGCAAATTTTGGGGCAGATGAAACAGGCGGTGCGTTTTGCCGAGCAAGCGGGGACGTTGGGTTTCCTGCTACACAAATTGTTCCAGCGCACTTTTTCAGTGGCAAAAGATGTGCGTACGCAAACTGAAATTGGCGCAAATCTGGTTTCAATGGCCGCAGCGGCTGTCAAACTGTCTGAGCGTATTTTCCCGAGTATCTCTGAGCAACGCGTGTTGTTTATCGGTGCGGGCGAGATGATTGAATTGAATGCAGTGCATTTCGCCGCGCGCAACCCCAAACACATTACCGTTGCGAACCGCACCTTAGAGCGTGCGCAAACTTTAGCGCGTCGCATCAACGGCCACGCCATCACATTAAATGAATTGCCAGACCAGCTGGCGCAGCACGACATTATTATTTCTTGCACGGCGAGCACCTTGCCGATTCTGGGTAAGGGCATGGTGGAGCGTGCACTAAAAGCACGTAAACATCGCCCGTTATTTATCGTCGATTTGGCGGTGCCGCGTGACGTGGAGCGCGAAGTGGCGGAGTTGGACGACGTATTTCTCTACACGGTGGACGACCTTTCTGAAGTGGTGCGCGATGGTTTAGATGCACGCCAAGGGGCGGTTAAAGAAGCCGAAGTGATTATTGATTCTGGTGTGACCGAATTTATTCACTGGATGGAATCGCGCGGTGTCGTGCCGACCATTCGCACATTGCGCGATCACGTCGAACGTCAGCGCCGTAGTGAAATGGAAAAAGCGCTGAAACTTTTAGCCAAAGGCGAATCGCCGGAAAAGGTGTTGGAACATTTCGGTAATTCGCTCACCAATAAATTCCTACACGCGCCCACACAAACCCTCAATCAAGCGCAGGCGGGTGAACGCGAAGCGTTGCTCGACGCCGTACATCGCATCTATCATTTGCATACCCCTGAATGAAACCCAGTATAGCTGCCAAACTCGCTCAACTTGCTGAGCGCCTAGATGAAGTGACTCGTCTATTAAGTAGCGAAGACGCTACGCGCGATATGGATGCGTTCCGTAAATTGAATCGCGAGCGTACTGAGATCGAGCCTGTAGTGGAGCTGTATCGCGCGCATCAAGCCTGCGAGGCTGATATCACTACCGCACAAGAAATGTCTAGCGATCCAGAGATGCGCGAATTCGCTGAAGCCGAAATTAAATCGGGTCGCGAAAAATTAGAGCAACTCGAAGTTGAACTGCAAAAACAGTTGTTACCGAAAGATCCTAACGACGACCGCAATGTATTTCTTGAAGTACGAGCGGGAACGGGGGGAGACGAAGCCGCAATTTTTGCGGGTGACATCTTTCGGATGTACAGTCGCTTCGCTGAGCGTAAACGCTGGCAAGTAGAGATTGTCTCTGAGAGTTTAGGCG
>JBAXEJ010000020.1:0-38785 GCA_037140475.1 Gallionellaceae bacterium | reverse complement strand
GCGCATGGTGAGTCACTCGCCATCATGGTGATTGATATCAAAGGCTTTAAGCAGGTCAATGAGTCGATGGGCTTATCCGCAGGCGACGAACTCCTAAAAGTCACGGCCTCTCGTTTGCTTAGCTGCTTAAAAAAGGGGGACTGGCTTGGGCGCTTAGGTGGTGATGAATTTATTGTGGTACTACAAAGTGGCTCTGGCCGACCTGCCGCAGAAAGTGTTGCGCAACGCATTAGTGAAATCATTCGTCGCCCCGTCGATCTCCGCGATACAAAAATCAACCCAGGATGTTCCATTGGCATTGCTGCCTACCCCTCTGATGGCCTTGATCTACAAGGCTTGTTGCGCAGTGCTGAATTCGCACTCAGCTTTGCTAAAACATCTGGCAAAGGCGATATTCAATTTTTCGTTCCTGAGATGGTAGTAGTGGCTGAGCAGCGCCGCAAAATCGTCTCAGAACTTAGCCTAGCCATTCAGCGTGATGAATTACGCCTTTTCTATCAACCCATTATTGATCTTGCCAAAGGAAAAATTGTTGGCGCCGAAGCGCTCGTGCGCTGGCAACATCCTGAACGCGGCCTTGTGCCGCCCGATTTATTTATTCCCATCGCGGAAGAGTCGACTTTAATTTGCGATATCGGTTTGTGGGTTTTAGAAACCGCATGTCGGCAATTGGCCACTTGGCAGGCGGCGGGAATTGATCTCTATTTATCCGTCAACGTTTCTGTGCGGCAGATTCCAGATGCGCTCAGCGCTGCGTTAATTAAAGAAACGATCAACAAATATCGTGTTCCCGCTACATCCTTGGCGCTGGAAATCACCGAGGGCGTACTGCTGTCGGACATCGACAAAGGAGTGAACTGGGTAAAGTCATTGCGGGATGAAGGATTCAGAATTTATATGGATGACTTTGGTACAGGCTATTCCTCTTTATCCTATCTAAAACGCTTCCCCATTAACGTCGTAAAAATTGATAAATCATTCATTAACGACATGAACGAGGCAAGTAACGATCACGTATTGGTGCAAGCCATTATTGCGATGTCGCAGGCGCTAGGATTAGAAATCGTGGCGGAAGGTGTGGAAACTGAAGAGCAACTTGCCCTGTTAAAAAGAATGGGCTGCCATTACGGCCAAGGCTTCCACTTCTCAAAACCCTTGCCCGTAGTGGATTTTGATCGGTTCCTGAAAGCCCAATAGCAGCAAGTCTTTCCGCGTTACGGCTTCTGCGTCATTCAGCAGAAATTAGGTTGTTGCTGGCGCTAAAAATACTTTCTTAAATTTTTTCACCTTAGGCGCCACCACCATCATGCAATAACCTTGCTCGCGGTTTCGGGCGTAATAATGTTGGTGTTCTTCTTCCGCGCAATAAAAAGTATGTGCGACCACAACTTCTGTCACCAATTTTAGCCCACCCGTTTGCAGTGCATTAATTTCTGCAATCATTGCTTCAGCCTCTCGGCGCTGCTCTTCGCTATGATAAAAAATCGCCGAACGATATTGCGTGCCGACATCACTACCCTGACGATTTAATGTGGTTGGGTCATGAATCGTGAAAAAAACTTTCAGCAACTGTTTATACGAAACCTGATTGGGATCAAAAGTAATCAACACCGCTTCGGCATGGCCTGTTTTACCGGTAGAAATCGCATCGTAATTGGGATTCGCCGTGGCACCACCGATATATCCAGACACCACGTTTTCTACGCCTGGCATTAATTCAAATACCGCTTCTAAACACCAGAAGCATCCACCCGCAAACGTTGCAATTTGTTTTTCGCTCATCACTATTTTTCCTTTGACTGAAGATGCCGTGCTCGACGTCTTCTTAATTCCCATAGCACCCAAAAACGCCAACCGATACGCACAACGAGATAACCCACGCCGGCCAATACAAGTGCCAGTAACGGCAACCCAATCGCGAAGGCTTCACCTAATGAGGCCATCCATTGTATCAGCGGAAAAAACCAATTATCCCAACTCAAATCAGGGGTATTGATTGAGACAGAAGCGATTCCCTCATGCCCTAACACCCACGCCCCTAGCTGATAGGCCAAAACATATAGCGGAATAATCGTAAAGGGATTGGTATAGAGTGTAGCGAGGAGTGCGATGGGTAAATTTACGCGAAACAACATAGCAAAAAGTGCCGCACACAACATTTGCAAAGGGCCCGGGACCAGACCACAAAACAACCCAACCGCCACACCTCCAGCGACTGAGCGTCGATGCAAATGCCATAGGTTTTGGTGATGAAACCAATGGGCAATGGGTTGTAGCCAGCGATTTTGCTGCACAGAATGGCGCGTTGGCAGATGTTTTTTTAAAAAGATTTTTGGCACAATGCGATTTCTAATCAAGTTGCGAGTAAAGTGTGACGAAATATACCACCGAAAAAATTAACTCGGCATATTAGGCTGGGTCACGCAGGAAACAAAGGCGTGGTATTCGTAGGTCGGGTTTTAACCCGACAGCTATTGTTCGATTCAGCGCATTTTCTCGGGTTAAATCCCGACCTACAACACCTAAATTTTGTGAGACTCGACCTCGACTTAACACTCATTAAAATGCCCTCACCCATGACGCTTAATACGAATAAAACATCAAACCCTCGCTCGTGGGCTTTCTCAGGCCGAAGTCGTTGCGAGGTTAGCTCAAGTAGACTGCAATTTTTAATGTGCGTTGCTGCCGGTTTAGTTAGCGTTACTTGGTTTGAGGGTTATAAACTCTGGAAGATCGCCAATATAATATAAATATAACTCAATATAATCAATATGTTATTAAATTGCGAATAAAGGTACTTTTAACCCTCTATTCCCCCTCTCAACAAGCCGTGAACACGCTTAATCTTCTTCCATCGAAAAGGATAAAATCATGTTCACTCTTTATGTAAACGGCGTTCCGGCAATCAAATTGGGCAACACTTCAGAAATTCCTGCGCCACAGGGTGCTGAGTCTTGGCGTGTCGTGGATGACAAAGGCAGGACGATCGCAGAGTATCTATAAGTGACCGCAGCGCCCCACTGGGGAATAGCCGTCAATACCGAATCCGGCGCAATATCAATTCTGTCGAACCAAAGAAAGAGACAGCCCTTTCAAGTACCGTTGCTATTCGAATTCATAGGCAAAAAGAATCAAGATTCCTATGAATGTTTCGTTCAGCCTCAAGCCAATCTTCGAGATCATGGTTTGGCGTAAAACCACGCTTTTCTGCAATGAAATATGCTGCGATTGAGATCATATGGTTTCGCTTAGCACAGTCGTCATGCACAATCGAAGCCAACGAATCAGAAAAATCATTAACACTCTGTTCATTCAACATTTCTCCCCCCAGTTTTTTGGTCGATGTAGGAAATGATAATTTTCAAAAGCGTATGGAGTGAATTCTCAAATTTTTGCATCAAAAAACCTAATCTGATTCCGACCGCCCTCCTTAGCTTTATACATTGCCTAGCACTGTGAGATTGATCTAAATTCATAACATGCATTAGTCACTTAGCTTGCTCAGTTTCTTGATCCTACTCCAATAGCACCTAGATTCAAACATGGCAGTCGGACTAGGCTAATGAACGTTAGCCTCAACCTATTTTAATAATGGATAAAATCCGCTTGCTCATGTTTATTAGATACCTCTCTAACAGTACGGACATCGCTTTTAGTGGGTTTTCGTGTTGTGTAGAACGCGCCTATCCACTATCCTTGCGGTCATTTTTTAAGAAGCAAACAACATGACCATCAGTATTAAGGATTCCGAAGACATTGCAAAAATGCGTATTGCCTGTCGTTTAGCGGGCGAGGTTTTGGACTACATCACACCGTTTGTTAAAGTTGGCGTCACCACTGACGAACTGGATAAGCTGTGCCATGACTACATGGTGAATGTACAAGACTGCATTCCTGCACCACTAAATTACGCCCCGCATGGCCATGCGCCCTACCCTAAATCAATTTGCTCTTCGATTAATCATCAAGTTTGTCACGGTGTGCCTGGGGACAAAAAACTAAAAAATGGCGACATCGTTAACTTAGACATCACCACAATTAAGGACGGTTATCACGGTGACACTAGCCGCATGTTTTATGTAGGAGAGCCCTCTATTCAGGCAAAGCGTTTATGCGAGGCCGCACATGAGTCGATGTGGCGTGGCATTCGCACCGTCAAGCATGGCTCCACCTTAGGCGATATTGGACATGCTATTCAAAGCTATGTTGAAGGCTTGGGCTACAGTGTGGTCCGCGAATTTTGTGGTCACGGCATTGGTAAAAATTTTCATGAAGAGCCTCAGGTGTTGCACTACGGCAAACCAAAGTCTGGCATTCGTTTAGAAGCAGGGATGATTTTCACGATCGAGCCGATGGTAAACGCAGGTAAAGCGGGGATCAAACAATTAGGCGATGGCTGGACGATTGTAACCAAAGATCACAGCCTCTCTGCGCAGTGGGAACACACCATTTTGGTCACCGAAACAGGCCACGAAGTGTTGACGATGTCGGCAGATGCGCCGCCACCTCCCCAGCTTTAAATCAAGAACGTTTATCCGCAGATGACGCCGATTACCTAAGATTAAAACCACAGCAAATTTGATACGATGACCGTCATAGAACTGCGAGCAAACAACTGTGTAAATCTGCGTAATCTGCGGGTAAGGTATTTTTAAAAATCTTGCAAACCACTCCCCAAATTCGTGATGCTTTACGTGCTGCGCGTCTAACTCTGCAGCAAGACTACCTAACTCATTCTCAACCTCACCGCTTGTTGCATAACCATGCCAAGCTGATTGATCACTATCTACAACTGATCTGGCATCAATCCGGCATGCCTGACGATGCCGCTTTCATTGCCGCAGGCGGATATGGACGCGAAGAATTATTTCCAAAATCCGACATCGATATTTTAATTTTGCTCAATGAGCAACCTGACGATGCTTTACAGCAACGATTACAAGCATTGGTTGGCGTACTGTGGGACATCGGTTTAGAAATTGGACACAGCATTCGTACTGTCAGCGAATGTATTGCGGAGTCATCCGATCTCACGGTACAAACTAATCTACTCGAAGCACGCCATATTACCGGCAATCATGCGCTATTTTTTGAAATGCGCGAGGCGCTAATAAAAATCTTAGATCGTCGTGATTTTTTTCTTGCCAAAACTGATGAGCAGCAAAAGCGTCATACCCGTTTTATCGACACCGATTTCAATCTTGAGCCGAATCTAAAAGAGAGCCCTGGCGGATTGCGCGACTTGCAAACTGTGTTCTGGATTAGCCGAGCTTGCGGTTTTGGTACCACCTGGAAGGAGCTCGCCAATGCAGGGCTAATTACACCTTCTGAAGCACGCGCCATTGCTCGCCATGAAGCACTATTGCAAACACTGCGTATTCGCTTGCATTATCTCGCCAATCGCCGCGAAGATAGGTTGCTCTTCGATTACCAAACGGCACTGGCTGAGCAAATGGATATTCATGCAAGCACAACTCGCCGTGCAAGCGAACATCTCATGCAGCATTACTACCGCACCAAACAAGCTGTGCTACAGCTCAGTAGCGTGCTTTTGCAAAATATGCGCGCACGCATTTTTCCAGAAGCGAATGTGACCTATCCCATCAATGAACGCTTTATTGCGCGAGATGATTTTTTAGAGGCGCGTGATGAAGAGATTTTCAACCATCAACCCACTTCTATTTTGGAGAGCTTTTTATTACTCCAGCGCTACCCTGAGTTAAAAGGCTTCTCTGCCAGTACCATGCGCGCACTTTGGCGCAGTCGAAAAAATATCAATGCCGCTTTTCGCAAAGACCCAAATAATCGTGACTTGTTCATGCAGATATTCCGTGAGCCCCAAGGCTTAACGCATGCACTGCGGCGCATGAATCAGCATGGTATTTTGGAGCGCTATTTACCCGCGTTCGGCCGAGTGGTCGGTCAGATGCAGCATGACCTCTTTCATGTTTATACGGTGGATGAACACATCATGATGGTGGTGCGCAATCTACGCCGCTTCACGTTAGCTAAACATGCGCCTGAAAATCCATTGTGCAGCAAGCTCATTAAGGACTTTGCGCGCCCAGAAGTTTTATATGTCGCGGGCCTGTTTCACGACATTGCCAAAGGACGAGGCGGCGACCATTCAAAACTAGGACGTGCGGACGCTTCACGTTTTTGTAAACAGCATGCACTTTCCCGCGAAGATACTGAATTGGTTGTATGGCTGGTGGAGCAGCATCTCAGTATGTCTTCGACCGCACAAAAACAGGACCTTTCCGATCAAGATGTGATCGCCACTTTTTCTGCTCAAGTTAAAAACGACCGTTACTTAACGGCATTGTATTTACTCACCGTGGCAGATATTCGAGGCACTAGCGCCAAAGTGTGGAATGCGTGGAAAGGTAAACTTTTAGAAGACCTGTTTCACGCTAGCCGCCGCTTTATGGTCGATGGAAAAATTGCCGATCAAATTGGCGAAATTCGCCAACGTGCTCAAGAAACGCTCAGCCTTTACGCGGTGGCACCCGATGTGTATGCCTTGCTATGGGCACAACTCGATGCTGAATATTTTTTACGTCACGAACCGCACGAAATTGCTTGGCATACACGCCAGTTAGCACATCGCGTGAATAGTGCCACGCCCATCGTGCGGGCACGATTAAGCCGAATTGGCGAAGGTACACAGGTCATGGTTTACAGCCCTGACCAACCTTATTTGTTTGCCCGTATCTGTAGCTTCTTTGAGCGCATGAACTACAGCATCATGGAAGCGAAAATTCATACCACTCAGCACGGCTACGCGCTGGATAGTTTTTTGGTAATGAATGCCAGCAACGATAAAACAGAATACCGCGATGTGATGAATTACATTGAGTATGAACTGGCGCAGTTACTCACTCAGAAAGATGCTCCGCCAACACCTCAAGTCGGTAGGGTCAACCGCCAGCTTAAACATTTTCCAATCAAACCTGAGGTGGATATTCGAGACGATGAAAAAGGTGGATATATCCTTTCTCTTATTGCCGGCGACCGCCCGGGGCTGCTTGCCCGTATCGCCTATTTTTTAGCTCAACACCATATTGAATTGCACCGAGCCAAAGTGAACACCCTCGGTTCACGTGCAGAAGATAGTTTTTGGATCAACGCGAAAAACTTGGATGTGACCGCTCATCGAGAAAATTTAAGTGACCTTTTAAAAAGTCAGCTCACCTAATATTCCGAGACTATAGTGACCCCCTCCAGCCACTGCCTTTGGCTTGCGCATACAGCCATTGCAATGCAGAATAACGAAATGAGCACACCTCCACGCCAACTTTCAGACGACGACATTAGAAACTTGTTCGACAACAATGAACCATTGGATGTTTGGTTCAAGGCGTCTGAGATCGTGCAACGAATCAGTCCCCAATTTAATTTCAGCACATCACGTCGCGTGTTTGACGATGTTTTACGTTTGTTCGACGGTAGCTACCCTAGCTATTCACGCATTCAAACCCCCTATCATGACCTGCGACACACGCTTGATATCTTTATCTGTGCAGCACGAATGTTGCACGGTATTCATCTTTCTCAAACCGAACTGAGTGACGAAGAAATCAACTTAGTTTTAATTTCAGCGCTACTCCACGACATCGGCTATGCGCAAAGATTAGAGGAGCCTCAGGGGAGCGGCGCCCAATTCACCAAGACTCATGTTGCGCGAGGCATTGCCTTTATGGAAGCAAACGGTGATGAGTGGCAACTTCCGAATTCTTGGCGCCCCTGCTTAGCAACAATCATCCAATGTACCAACTTGGGACACAATTTATCGAAAATTGAATTTCCTTCCCCAAGAATTCGGCTATTAGGACAAATTGTTGCGAGTGCCGATTTAGTAGGGCAAATGGCTGATCGCACCTATTTAGAAAAACTCCTTTTTTTATTTCTTGAATTTAAAGAGGCAGAATTTGGTGACTACAAAAACACCAATGAACTACTCAAGAAAACGCGTAATTTTTATAATCTTATCCGCACCACATTAGAAGACTCATTGGGGGGCATTTACCACCGCTTGCAATATCATTTCAAAGACTGGTATGGAGTAGAGCGAAATTTCTATGTGGAGTCGGTGGAGGGAAACATTCTGTATTTAGACAGAGTCATTTCTCTAAATGAAAGCGAATGGCTCTCTATGTTGAAGCGACATGGCATCGTTAAAGCCTATAGTGAAATCACTAAACCTAGTAACTAGCCTATGTCCATCATTGCAGTTTTCAACCAAAAAGGCGGCGTCGGAAAAACAACAACAGCCTTAAATCTTGCCGCATCGCTCTTGCGTAGCGGACGCGATGCTTACGGCATCGACCTTGATCCTCAAGCGCACCTCAGCTCCATTACTGGCATTACCGCACAATCTGGCAACGATACCGTACTAAGTTTGTTTCAACGCAACCGCCCTTTACGTGAACTGGTGCAAGAATCAAATAGCAAAATAAAAATTATTCCCTCGCACTCTGAGCTTTCAAAAGTCGATGCACTGTTTGGCAAGGGTTACAACGTCGTCAACCGGTTAAACAGCAGCTTTCAAGCCGAGAGCTTCGGTAAAAAAGACAGTCCTGTCATTCTCGACTGTTGCCCGATGATCGGTGTGCTGTCGCTGAATGCGCTTTTTTCCTGCACCGGATTGATCGTGCCTATTTCAGCTGACCATCTTTCCGCAAGGGGAGCAATGCAGCTAGAAAAAACATTGAATGCATTGGAGCCGGTATTAAAAAGACGTATTCCGCGCCGCTATTTACTCACACGCTTCGACGGGCGTCGAAAGATGGCTTGGGAAGTGCAACGTATTGTGGAGGAACGCTTTGGCAAAGATGTTTGCCAGACACGTATCTCAGAGAATGTCAGTTTGGCGGAGAGCCCCGCGCTCAATTTAACGGTTTTTGAACATGCGCCTTCAAGTCGTGGAGCACATGATTACGATGAGCTTGTTGAAGAGTTAGTTACCGACGGCTTTATTTTGTAAAAAGCGGCTATTTCGAAATCAAGGTCAGAATATCTTCGATCGAAGTTGCCTGTGTGAGTTTATTGCCCAAATCTTCTTCTTTCGGAGTGCAACGCACTATCTCGCAGTAGCGATACATCTGCCTTAATTTACGCTCGGCACCTTCTTGATCATTTGCTGAAATCACAATGCTCTCAACGCGTTGTCCATCTTTGGTCAGAACTGAAAAATCAAACTTCAACACTTTTCTCCCCCTACAGATTGTTAACCGGCGCGTTGACGCCTTGTTTCGTACAAACAAATTCCAGTGCTGACTGAGACATTCAAACTCTCTACGCTACCCAGCATAGGGATACGCACTAATTGATCGCAGTTATCCTTTGTTAGGCGGCGCAAGCCTTCACCCTCTGCACCTAATACCCAAGCAATCGCACCCGAATGTTTGAAACCGTTCAAATCTGTTTCAGCTTCTCCATCCGCACCTACCACCCAAATGTCTCGTTCTTGTAATTCACGTAAGGTACGAGAAATATTTGTTACCGTAATGTAAGGAACCGTCTCGGCTGCACCACACGCCACTTTTTCTACCGTGGCATTAATACCCACTGCCCGATCTTTTGGCGCGATCACCGCATGCACACCGAAGGCATCCGCACTGCGTAAACAGGCACCCAAATTATGTGGATCTTGCACGCCATCTAATACTAGCAAAATGGCAGGTTCAGTTAAGGTGTCTAGCACATCATCCAAATGTTGCACACGTTGCGCTGCGTCAACGCGGGCTGCTACTCCTTGATGGCGAGTATTCCCAGCCATGCCATCCAGTCGCTTGCCATCCACTGGCACAATCCGCACACCATGACTCTCTGCGAGTTTTAATAGATCACGAGCGCGGGGATCACGGCGTTGCGAATCTACATAAATTTCTAAAATACCTTCTGCGTTTTGGCGAATACGGCCAATCACGGCATGGAAGCCATGAATAATTCTACTTTCTCCCATGTTAGCGCCCCGCTTTCTTGCTTACCGATTTTTTTGCACTCGATTTGGCCGCTGGTTTTTTAGCTTCTGTTTTTTTGGTCTCACCTAGCTTCGATTTTTTTGGGGTAGCTGTCGCCCCCCAAGCACCGACATCAAGTACCGGTGCAACAGACTCTTCTTTTACACTTTCGAGTGAGAAATCAATTTTGGTGCTTTCCATATCGACACGAACAACTTTGACTTTAACTCGATCACCCAAACGGTAACGTTTGCCTGTGCGTTCACCCAACATCTGGTGCTTAGCCGCATCAAAGTGGAAATAGTCTGCTCCTAATTCCGATACGTGAATCAGTCCTTCAACATACAAATCATCAAGCGCAACAAATAAACCAAAGCCTGTTACTGATGAAATCGTGCCGTCATACACACTGCCCAAATGATCCCGCATATAGAAGCACTTCAGCCATGCTTCCACATCACGCGTCGCATCATCGGCACGGCGCTCTGTTTGTGAACAATGCACACCCAGCTCGTCCCACTTCAGCGCGGGTTTGTATTGTTTGCTCTGAAGCACGGCTTTGATTGCACGATGTACTAACAAATCTGGATACCGACGAATCGGTGAAGTGAAATGGGCATAAGCTTCATACCCCAAGCCAAAGTGGCCGACATTTTCAGGATTGTATTTTGCCTGACGCAAAGATCGTAGCATCACCGTTTGCAATAGGCCCGCATCAGGGCGACCTTTGATTTGCTTTAGCAATTTTGAATAGTCTCCAGCCTGTGGCTCATCCCCACCGCCGAGTTGTAGCCCAAATTCTTTGAAGAATTCGCGTACTGCTTCTAGCTTTTCTGGCGTTGGGCCTTCATGTACACGATATAAAACCGGATGCTGATTTGAACTTAAAAAATCTGCTGCGCACACGTTAGCCGCCAACATACATTCTTCAATGAGTTTATGAGCATCGTTACGCACCACGGGAATAATTTTTTCAATCTTGCCTTGATCGTTAAAAATCATTTGCGTTTCAACGGTTTCAAAATCAATCGCGCCACGCTTTTCACGTGCTTTCAGCAAAGTCTGGAACAAGGTGTACAAATGATTAACGTGCGGCAATACCGTAGCATACTGCTTAGCATTCTCCCCTTTTGGGTTCGCCAACATATCTGCGACGATGGTGTAGGTGAGGCGAGCTTTGGAAAGCATGACCGAAGGGAAGAAACGATACTTAACGATATTCCCGACATTGTCGATCTGCATGTCACACACCATGCACAATCGTTCTACATTAGGGTTTAGCGAACACAAACCATTCGACAATTCTTCCGGCAACATTGGAATAACGCGTCGTGGAAAATACACCGAGTTACCGCGATTGATTGCTTCTTTATCTAGCGCATCGCCAGACTGCACATAGGAACTGACATCAGCAATCGCCACGACCAAACGAAAACCTGAGCCTGACGGCTCACAATAAACCGCGTCGTCAAAATCGCGCGCTGTTTCTCCATCGATCGTCACCAATGGCAATTGACGTACATCTTCACGTCCCGCGTAATCTGCCGCAGGTACAGTAGAAGAAAATTTCTCTGCTTGATGTTTAGCCTCTGGAGGAAACTCATTGGGCAAGTCGTGCTTGCGCAATGCAATCTCAATCTCCATGCCT
This sequence comes from Gallionellaceae bacterium, assembly GCA_037140475.1. Lineage (GTDB taxonomy): Bacteria > Pseudomonadota > Gammaproteobacteria > Burkholderiales > Gallionellaceae > PALSA-1006. Next base: position 27,172 of record JBAXEJ010000020.1, on the reverse strand, counting down.
GGGTCAGCGTAGTTACCCAGCACCTCAATAATTTTGCCAACGGGTTGCGAATGTTTTGAAGGCTGCGACAAAATTTCTAGTACAACCACTTGCCCCACTTGCGCGTTGATATGCTCACCGGGCGCCACCAAAATATCTTGGCTAATCCGACGATTCTCAGCCACCACAAAGCGGATACCGTGCTCTTCGTAAACTCGCCCCACTAAACGATTAGTGCCGTGTTCCAAAACTTCAACGATGCTCGCTTCACGACGACCACGTCGATCAGTCCCGCCGACGCGTGCCATCACCGTATCGCCATGCAACACCTTGTGCATTTCCTTGGCGCTCAATACCAAATCATCACTGCCGTCGTCAGGAATCAAGAAACCAAAACCATCTGGATGGCCTTGCACCTTGCCTTTGACCAGATCCATCTTGTCCACAACGCAAATCGCTCGCTTGCGATTGCGCATAATCTGGCCATCGCGCTCCATCGCGCGCAAGCGACGATTAAATAAATCTTCTTCGTCTAGTTGAATATGAAAAATACCACACAACTCTTCTTGCTCAAGCGGCACACCACGCTCTGCCAGTATCTGCAAAATGTATTCGCGGCTTGGTAGCGGGTTGTCGTACTGCTCGCGCTCACGTTCCAAAAACGGATCAAGTTCGCGTATGTTTTTTTTCTTGCTTGTCATTGACAGTAAATCCTATAGCTATTAAAGTGCGCCCCCTCAAGCAATGCCCGGGTGGCGGAATTGGTAGACGCGCACGGTTCAGGTCCGTGTGCCGTAAGGTGTGGAGGTTCGAGTCCTCTTCCGGGCACCAGTAAGTATCGCAAAACCGCATTAATGCAATTTCTGCAAATGCGGTTTTTTGTTGCCTGCTTTCCCTACTTTCGCGTCAATCGTAAATCGAGCGGCATTCTACACTATGGACATTCCTAGACTTGGATGTTCTTTAAGATACAATCTTCTACACTCCCTCTTTTGCATTTTTAACGACTTTATTATGGAGCTTGTGATGAAAAATATTTTACTTTTTGCTGGTTTGTTTTTTGCAAGTGCTACCGCTTTGGCGGCCGTTCAAGGCAAAGAAGTCACCTACTCTGCCAACGGCACTACCCTTAAAGGCTATCTCGCATTTGATGATGCAGTGAAGGGTAAACGGCCTGGCGTTTTGGTCGTACATGAATGGTGGGGGCATAATGAATATGCACGTAAACGTGCACGCATGTTGGCCGAACGCGGCTATACCGCTTTAGCAGTCGATATGTATGGTGAGGGTAAACAAGCACTTCATCCTGCCGATGCGGGCAAGTTTGCCGGTGTTGTCAATAAAGATGCCGCACTAGCTAAAGCACGCTTTGAGAGCGCACTCGATCTTATTAAGAAAGAGAAAACGGTTGATGACAACGCTATCGCTGCCATTGGCTATTGCTTCGGAGGCTCTGTTGTTTTGAATATGGCGCGTATCGGCGAACCACTTAAAGCGGTGATGAGTTTTCATGGCGGTTTAAGTACCGAAAATCCTGCGGCGGCAGGCACCATCAAAGCTCGCGTCGCGTCTTTTACAGGTGAAGAAGATCCGATGATTCCAGCCACACAAGTTGCGGCATTTCGTCAAGAAATGGAAAAAGCGGGAGTAACTTACAAAGCGGTGACCTATCCAAACACAAAGCACAGCTTTACCAATCCTGATGCAGATAAATATGGGCAGGAGTTTAAGCTTCCACTCGCCTACAACCCTATCGCAGACAAAGCATCGTGGGATGAAAGTATGGCCTTCCTTGCAGACGCCTTAAAGGCGAAGTGAAATACAGAAAACTCAATTTAATCAAAATGTTATGATTAAATTCAAAGCGGCACCTCGACTTAATCGAAGTGCCGCTTTATTTACTGAGTAGTGCTTTATGCTTCGAAGGGGTGACGCAGAACAATCGTCTCATCACGATCCGGACCAGTAGAAACCATATCAACAGGCACTTCACAAATCTGTGCAATACGTTCTAAATATTTTCTGGCTTGTTCCGGCAGTTCTTCATAGCGTTTTACACCTACCGTGCTACCTGTCCATCCTGGCATATCTTCATACACTGGCTCACAACCAACCAGCGACTCGGCGCCCACGGGAAGAATATCGCAGAATTCACCATTGATCTTGTAACCCACACCAATGCGAACGATTTCCATACCATCCATCACATCCAGTTTAGTCACACATAAACCCGAGACACCGTTAATTTGAATAGAGCGTTTTAATGCTGCCGCATCAAACCAACCACAGCGACGCGCACGGCCTGTAGTCGAACCAAATTCATGCCCTTTATCTGCCAGATGTTTGCCCACCGGATCTTGCTTTTCTTCTGCGTCATAAAGCTCAGTGGGGAAAGGGCCGGAGCCAACACGTGTGGTATAGGCCTTGGTAATACCTAAAACATAATGCAATGACTGAGGCCCAACCCCTGCGCCAGCACAGGCCGCACCAGAGATGCAGTTACTTGAAGTCACAAACGGATAGGTACCGTGGTCAATATCCAGTAACGTGCCTTGCGCACCTTCAAACAACAGATTCTGCCCTGCCTTATTGGCTTCATATAATGCGCGCGGCACATCCATCACCAAAGGTTTTAGCCGCTCGGCCAGCGCCAAGGTGTCATCTAACGTTTTTTGGAAATCGACAGTCGGAGCGTTGAAGTAATTTTTCAGCACAAAGTTATGGTAATCCAACACTTCACCCAACTTGGCAGCAAAGCGCTCGCGGAAGAATAAATCTTGCAGACGAATCGCGCGACGTGCCACCTTATCCTCATAAGCTGGGCCAATGCCGCGACCTGTTGTGCCAATTTTGGCGGAACCCTTGGCCAATTCGCGCGCCTTATCGAGGGCTTCGTGGTAAGGCAAAATCAACGGGCAAGCCTCGGAAATGCGCAAACGCTCGTATACCTTGATTCCCGCAGCGGCCAACTGATCCATTTCTTTAAGCAATGCTTGTGGCGACACCACCACCCCGTTACCGATATAACACATCACGTGATCACGTAAAATGCCTGACGGAATCAAATGCAGAACGGTCTTTTCGCCATTGATCACCAAGGTATGGCCCGCGTTATGGCCGCCTTGAAAGCGCACCACGCCTTGCGAATGATCGGTAAGCCAATCAACGATTTTGCCTTTACCTTCGTCGCCCCACTGCGTACCAATTACCACCACGTTTTTAAACATGTTTATTCCTAAATTAACTTTTAATTTGTTCAACAACCCATGCGCCATTACGCAAAACCAATTCGCGATCACAATCTAATTCATCTCGGTGTGAAGCATTGCCAAGTAAATCGATGACGACAACATGACCTTGTCCTCGTAGCGTTGCGATTGAGGCAGCCAAAGCCTCATCATTTTTATGGGGCGCGAGAATACCTTTCGGCCGAGCCACTTTATTCATCAAGCCATGTAACTGTCGCAGGTCCATACTGAAACCAGTCGCGGGGCGGGCACGGCCAAAGCTCTTACCCACATCATCGTAACGCCCACCCAATGCAATCGCATCGTGGCTGTCTGCATGGTACACAGCGAACACCATACCGCTGTGATAGTGATAGCCACGAAGCTCAGCTAAATCAATACCAATGTGCTGTGCAAATGGCCGCAATTGCATTGCGGCTTTCTCTAATTCATCCAATGCTGTCTTTAATTCAACACTCTGCGGTAATTCTTTTCGCGCGCGTTGCAAGACTTCAATTCCGCCATATAGCTCAGGCAGGACAAGCAATGCGGCCTGCGTTTTATCATCCAAGCTGACTACTAGGCTCTTTAACGTCGCCACGTCTTTGCTTTGCAATGCGCTAAATAAGTCAGCCTCAAGCCGTTCATCCACTGCTGCATCTTTAATGAGTGCATTAAACACCGCAACATGACCCAAATCCAGATGCACACCTTTGATGCCCAGCAGCGCCAAAGCTTGCAACATTAACTGCTGAATCTCCAAATCACTTTCTAATCCGCTATGGCCATACAGCTCTGCGCCAATTTGCAGCGGTTCACGGGTGCGCATCAAACCTGAAGGCTGCGTGTGTAGCACGCTACCGGCGTAACACAAACGCGTCACACCTTGACGGTTTAACAAGTGGGCGTCGATACGTGCGACCTGCGGCGTAATATCTGCGCGCAAGGCGAGCGTGCGACCACTCAATTGATCAACCAACTTAAAGGTGCGCAAATCCATATCTGCACTATCGTTGATCAACAGTGACTCAGCGTATTCAAGCAAAGGAGGCGCAACCAATTGGTAACCAGACAAACGGAGAAACTCTAGCACCTCACGGCGCATGCCTTCAATCCGCCATGCTTCGTCAGGCAATATGTCTTGAATATTTTCAGGTAACAACCAATTCGGCATTCTTTATTTCATCCAATATATAAGCAACAGTCCGCTTAACATCAATGACAAACCGATGAAGCGCATTTGACCATCTTGCAACTGCGATAACTTACCTAACGTTTGGCGCCAGCTCTCTGGAAACAGAAATGGCATGATTCCCTCAAACACCAACATCAGCCCCAACGCGGCTAGCCAGTAATCAGCCATTTAAACTACTTACCACCTTTGTTTGGGCTTTTTAAATACTTGAAGAAAGCTGAGCTTGGGTCTAGCACCATGACATCACTCTTGTTTTTGAAGGTTTGCTTATAAGCCTCCATGCTGCGATAAAACGCAAAGAACTCAGAGTTGCGGCCAAATGCAGAGGCATATAGTGCAGACGCTTTAGCATCACCTTCACCTTTTAGCTTTTGCGCATCGCGATAGGCTTCAGCCAAGGTAACTTCACGCTGTTTATCTGCATCAGCCCGAATTTTTTCACTTTCCGCATTGCCCGTTGCCCGTAGCTCATTGGCGACACGCTTACGCTCTGCATCCATACGACGATAGACGGACTCACTAATTTCCATTGGAAAATCAACGCGTTTAATCCGCACATCCAATACTTCAACGCCGATCTTACGAGCATCGATGTCAGTTTTTTCCTGCACTACTTTCATCAACTCATCGCGCTTACCTGACACAACCTCATGAATTGTGCGTTTACCAAACTCTTCACGCAGTGTGCCATTCACCGTTTGATTTAAACGCGTTTGTGCGCGAATCTCATCACCACCAACGCTGATGTAGTACTGCTTCACATCCGCGATGCGCCACTTAACGTAAGAATCCACTAATACGTTTTTCTTTTCCGCAGTAATAAAACGTTCTGGCTCTTCTCCGTCCAGCGTCAAAATACGCGACTCAAAAAAACGTACGTTCTGCACCAACGGAACTTTAAAATACAAACCCGGCTTAGTTTTCTCACCGACAACCTCACCCAACTGGAACACGATTGCCATCTGACGTTGATCGACCACAAACGTACTCATGCTCAGCAAGACCAGTACAACAATCGTGCCGACCAATAGGTTTCCTAAATTAGCTTTCATTATCGTGCCTCCCTATCTCGGCTGCGCAACGGCTCGCGCCCAGATGGCAATACAGGTTCATTCAGTGCAGGTGCTTGCGGCGCAACTTGCTCGTTATTATTAGCAGGCTTTCCGGCGGCCACCTGTGCATCCGTCGCAGCGGCTCCGGTGCTTTGAATCAACTTATCCAAAGGCAGATATAGCAAGCTACCGTTACCACTTTTTTGATCGACCAGCACTTTGCTACTGCTCGTCATAATCTGCTGCATCATGTCGATATACATGCGCTCACGTGTTACTTGTGGCGCCTTTTCATATTCCACCAAAATTTGCTTGAAACGGCTTGCATCACCTTCCGCATTGGCAATCACGCGTTGCTTATAACCTTCAGCCTCTTGCATCAAACGAGCTGCAGCACCTTTAGCTTTTGGCACCACATCATTCGCGTAGGCCTGGCCTTCATTTTTTTGACGCTCACGGTCTTGCCCCGCTTTTACTGCATCATCAAATGCGGCTTGCACCTGCTCAGGCGGCTGTGCATTCTGCATCGTCACCTTGCTCACCAAAATGCCAGATTTGTAACGGTCCAGAATTTCTTGAACCAACTTAGTGGTTGCAGCGGCAACCTGCTCCCGCCCTTCGTACAATACAAAGTCCATCTTACTTTTACCAACGACCTCACGGATTGCAGTTTCTGCAGCTTGGCGAACACTCTCATCGGCAGAACGATTATTGAAAAGATAATCGCCGGGGTCCTTTAGAAAATACTGAACCGCAAATTGAATATCAATGATGTTTTCATCGTCAGTCAACATCAACGATTCTTTCAGCATTTTGTTTTTAACATTTTCACGATAGCCGATTTCCATGGTGCGAACTTGGCTTAAGTTCACCACTTCAACTGTTTCAATCGGGTAAGGTAAATGCCAACGTGGACCTGACTCAGTCGCCTCCAGATATTTACCGAAACGCAAAACAACTCCGCGCTGGCTTGCATCAACAATGTAGAAGCCACTCGCAACCCAAATCAAGGCAACGATAATAACGATGAGTCCAATACTGCCACTCATGCCCCCCATTGGGTTTCCACCTGAACCGGAACCAGAGTTACCCTTGTTCGGCGCACCACCTGTTAGCTTGGCAAATAGAGCTTCAACCTTTTTATTCAGATTGCGCACGACCTCTTCTAAGTCTGGAGGTCCGCCACCATTTTTGTTACCCCATTGCGGATCATTCAATCCCATAAATTCAACCTGCCTTTAGTTAATTCAATTGTTATTCAGAGGGTGCCACTCTGGTGGAGGTGCCGTCACTGCTGGCGTATCTCGCACATCAATGATCGCTGCTCGCAATTCATCTAAGCCAGCGCCTGATTTTGCACTCAAATAAACGGCGGAGATATTACCATATTCGTCATGCTTAACCGATGGCGGCAGACCCTGTAAATCTATTTTGTTATACACCACAATCTGCCGAATATCATTGGCGCCAATCTCAGTTAAAACCTTATTGACCTCAGCCACTTGGTCGTGACGCTCAGGACTGTTGACATCTACCACATGCAGGAGCAAATCGGCATGGGTTGTTTCCTCTAGCGTACTGCGAAAAGCAGCCACCAGACCATGCGGCAAATGACGAATAAAGCCAACAGTGTCAGACAAAATCACCTGCACCTTACTTTCGCCCTCTAAAAATAGTTTTCTAGATGTTGTGTCTAAGGTGGCAAACAATTGATCCGCGGCATAAACATTCGCATTCGTCAGACGATTAAACATCGTTGACTTACCCGCATTGGTATAGCCAACGATCGAAACAGAAAGCACCTCAGAGCGATTACGGGCCTTGCGTTGTAATTCACGATGACGTTTAAGTTGCTTGAGACGTTCATTGAGCAAATGAACACGACGATCTAGCTTGCGTCGATCCAGCTCCAATTGCGTTTCGCCTGGCCCACGCGCACCAACAGCATACTTCTGCTGCCCCATGTCGGTATTCATACCAACCAGACGCGTTGAAAGATATTTAAGCTGGGCAAGTTCAACCTGCACTTTGCCTTCGTGGCTCTGCGCCCGTAACGCAAAAATATCGAGGATCAACATCGTGCGGTCAATCACCCGAGTTTGCAGCTTAGCGGTGAGATTGCGCATTTGTGCGGGAGAAAGATCGTGGTTAAAAATAACCAAAGGAACTTCTAACTCTTCCACAATTGCCGCGATTTCATCGACCTTGCCACTCCCCGCAAAGGTAGAAGCATCAGGGCGCTGTCGCTTGCCTTCAATCAGCGCAAGCGTATTCACGCCGGCACTTTCAGCGAGTAAACGCAACTCTTCTAGGCTTTCTGCGTAGTCAGGCGCCCCGAAATCGAGACTGACCAATACTGCCGTATTAGGGGCAGTGGTAGATTGAGACATTACTCAGCGTCGTAGGGAATAGTTACCGCGCGCGCTGGAACGATAGTAGAAATGGCGTGTTTATAAACCATCTGAGTGACCGTATTTTTTAGCAACACGACGTATTGATCGAAAGACTCTACTTGTCCCTGTAGCTTAATACCGTTGACTAAGTAAATCGCGACCTGCACATGCTCTTTGCGCAATGCGTTTAAAAACGGGTCTTGTAGTTGTTGCCCTTTAGCGTTCATTTTCATTGCTCTTCTTGTTATAAACAGGTTTCCACTCTACTGGAAAATGTGTTGATGTGAAAGGGTGCTGACATAAACTGGTCTACACAGCTACTTCATGCATGCAACTTCTCATAAAATCGTGGAAAATTGGCCCTCACATGATTTTATTCATTACATTTCACACTTCGCGCAATGAAAAATAATAAGTTACTCTCGATTCACAGCAACTCACCCATTTTTAGCGCTCGCCTAGCTAACTCAGTCGCCATAAATAAAGAGATTCTTACTGCCTATAACCAACTAGGAATAGAAGACTGGCTAAAGCGAAGCCATTATTTTGGCGGCCGCTACGAGAATTTATATTTGGAGCGCGAAAAAATCCCTTCGCTCACCACCATTATTAAACAGGCTGAATTATTTGCTCAACAAATATTAAATACGCAGCAGAACTTACGAAGTGGCTTCTGGTTTAACGAAATGGGGCCCAATCAAGCAACCACAGAACATGACCATGATGAAGATGACGAATTACTATCGGGGGTTTATTACGTTGAAGTGCCGGAGAACTCAGGTGACTTAGTCATTCTGGATAAAAAAATACCTTCTCGGACGATTGTCAAACCTCAAGAAGGGATGTTTGTTTTTTTTGCCCCATCCGTACTACATGAAGTGACGGTCAATTTAAGCAATCAACGACGCATCTCCATTGGCATGAATTTCGGGCCTGCACCAAAAAATTAACCGTACAGGCGACGCCCTTTAATCCGCGCACGATGTGCTGCGCGTTGTTCGCTCTCGGTGAGGGGACGAGGTTTCTTATCGGCGAATGGATTTTTGCCAGCTTTGAACTCGATGCGCAACGGCGTGCCCTGTAACTTGAAGGCATCGCAGAAACATTTTTCCAAATAACGTCGATAGCTCTCCGGCACTTTATCCAAAGCACTGCCATGCACAATGATGAGCGGAGGATTGCTGCCGCCCTGATGGGCATAGCGCATTTTTGGGCGGAAGATACTGCCGCGTGGCGGCTGTTGTTTTTCAACTGCTGCCAACAAGACGCGAGTCAATTGCGGCGTCGCCATTTTCGACATCGCGGCGGCGTAAGCTTCATTCACTGATTTGAGTAGCGCATCTACGCCCGTACCATTCAGCGCCGAAATAAAGTGATGCTTGGCAAAACTTAAAAAGTGCAACTTGCGATCAATATCGCGCTTAGCAGTGTCGCGCTTATATTCGTCTAGACCGTCCCATTTATTCACGGCTAAAACAAGCGCACGTCCTGCTTGCAAAACGAAGTCCGCCAAATGCGCATCTTGCTCAGTAATCTCGTCGCTTGCATCTACCACCAGTACGACCACGTTAGCATCTTCGATGGCTTGGAGTGTTTTCACCACCGAAAATTTTTCGATCACTTCGTCGATCTTGCCGCGACGACGCACACCCGCTGTATCGATGATGGTGTAAGGCTTGCCACCACGCTCGAAATCAATATAAATACTGTCACGAGTGGTGCCGGGTTGGTCAAACGCAATCACGCGCTCTTCACCCAAGATGGCATTCACTAGTGTAGATTTACCCACGTTAGGGCGACCCACAATGGCGAGCTTGGGATGGTCGGATTTAACTTCAGGCTCTTCTTCGCGTACCGGTAATTCGTCTAACGCCAGCTCAATCATTTCAGTGACGTTGTCACCATGTGCAGATGAAATAGGTATAGGCTCGCCCAACCCTAATTCAAAGAAATCGCTCGTCACGCGAGTGCGTTGCATGCCTTCCGCTTTATTGACCAACAGCATTAAGGGGCGGCCTGTTTTACGTAACTGTGTAGCGATAATTTTATCTTGTGGCGTCATGCCATCGCGACCATCCACCAGAAACAAAACCATATCTGATTCGTCAATCGCCTGGCGTGTTTGCTTCGCCATTTCGTGCATGATGCCTTCTTTAGCGACAGGCTCAAGACCTCCCGTATCAACCACCAAAAAAGGGCGCTCGCCTATTCTGCCTCGACCGTAATGGCGATCACGCGTTAGACCCGGTAGGTCAGCGACCAGCGCATCTCGACTGCGGGTAAGACGATTAAATAACGTGGACTTACCCACATTGGGACGACCAACTAAAACCAGTGTGGGTAGCATAATTTTTAAATTAATTAAATTTAGTGAATAGCGATGGAATACAAACTTCCATCACTCGTAAGAACAATGAAACCATCATTCAGCTCAGTAGGGACAGCACGAATGGGACTGCCGTCCGTTTTAAAGCGCGCTAAAAAATGTCCATCATCGCGATTCAACGCATGCAAATAGCCCTCGAAGTCAGCAACGATCAAGGCATTATCGAGTGCTAAAGGTGCCGTTGTGCCGCGTAACGAAAGCTGATCATTTTTCCAATAGGAAATTCCGCTCAGCTTATCTAACCCGAACACCGTGCCCGCCGCATCAGAAATAAACAAATACTTACGTGACATCGTTAAGCCTTTGTCACTCGCAATATCACGCGTCCACAAAGCACCACCTTGCTCGGCATCAAAACATGCCAGTCTGCCCTGAAACGCCACTGCACAGACTTGGCTATCATCCACAATAGGCAGACTTGTTATATCGCTGATACGTTCCAATTCGGTATTGCCGCGTGGCTGTGAAACAGAAGCCTCCCATACAATCACACCATTATGCAGTCCAATCGCAGACAGTTTTCCTGCCGCAAAACCAACATATACAATCCCTTTACGAATGGTCACACCCGCATTGCTGCGTGCAGTTAACGCAGGGGTAGCGCGTTCATACAACCACAAACGTTGCCCATCTTTGCTGTCCAAGCCAAAAATTCGTCCGTCACCGGTGCGCACCACCACCACGCCCTCAGCGAACTTTGGCGCACTCAACACCTCACTTGAAACTTTAGTGCTCCAGCGCAGTTGCCCTGTTGTTTCGTCATAAGCGGCGACATCACCCTTCTCGCCTCCGACAAACACCAAGCCATCACCTGCACCAACGCCACCAGACACCACAAAGCCACTTTTTATTTTCCACAGACGCTCGCCATTGGTGAGATCGAATCGTTGCAGTACGCCTTTGTAATTAGCGGCGAGCACCGATTTCGAAGTAATTACAGGATAGAGTACGTTGTAATCCATCTCACCTACGCTCTGTTTCCAGCGCACATCAAATTGATTGGCGGGCTTAAAGCTTACTAATTTCGCAGGCTTGATTTGCTCCTTGTCACTGGAGCAACCGACGGCAAAAACCGCAATTAACAATGCGGCTATGCTGTAATTAAATCTCATTTAATGTCCCCGAGGCCATCCAACTTCAACTGCACTAAATTACGGTACATGCTTTTTTCATCAATTTTTGCAAGCGCCTGTTTATATTCTGTTTTTGCTTCTTCCATTTTACCCTGCGCACTCAACACATCGCCTTTTAAGTCAGCATACAAGCCGGTGAAGGCCTCTGGATGAGTCGCATTAAGCAATTTCAATGCGTCATCAAATAGCTTTTCATCCAACAAAATGCTCGCCAACTTCAAACGCGCCGTATCTTGCAAGCCAGATTCTTTAGCATGCTCGACAACCCACTGCAATTGAGTTTTTGCACGAGAGATATCTTTTGCTTGAACATTCACTTGCACTGCCAACAATTGCGCCCGAGGCGCATAAGCACTACCTCCAAAGCGCTCAACCAATGCGGCTACCGCATCATTTACGCGCTTTGGATCATTGGTGGTAGTTTGTTTTAGCACTTCAGCAAATAGCTTAGATGCTTCAACCGATTGAGCTGCCTGATGATTTTTCCAATACTGCATACCAGAAAAACCAAGCAAACCAACCACCACAATCCCCACCACCCACTTGCTGTTTTCTTTCCACCAAGACTTCAGTGCATCTACCTGTTCTTGTTCTTGCAAATCGAGCGTTGACATATTTATCCTCTGTTTAAATTGAGTTCACGAATTTTTTGCTGCAAATCTGTTACTGCCACACGCACTTGCTCGCCACCTTCACGTAAAGGCTTTAACGTTGCTTGCCCTGCTTGTGCCTCATCATCGCCAATAATTACTGCGCATGATGCCCCGCTGCCATCCGCTTTTTTCATCTGCGACTTAAAGCTACCGCCACCGCAATGCAACACTACTTTTAAATCAGCGTCACGTAATTGCTCAGCTACGGTGCTAGCCAAATTACTGGCCGCATCGCCTTGATGCACTAGATAAACATCAAGAAGCGCTGATGGATTTTTCATCCCGTCTTCTTGCAACAATGCCAGCAAGCGTTCGATCCCCATGGCAAAACCACAGGCAGGCGCTGGCTTACCACCAATCTGTTCAATTAACCCATCGTAACGACCACCCGCACAAATCGTACCTTGCGCACCCAAGCGTGTCGTCACCCATTCAAACACTGTGCGATTGTAGTAATCCAACCCGCGCACCAAACGTGGATTGATTTCGTAGACTACACCGTGTTGATCTAGAGTAGCCTTCACCGCATCAAAATGCGAGACCGCCTCCGCATCCAACTCATCCATCAAGCGCGGCGCACCGGCAATAATGTCTTGCATCGCAGGATTTTTACTATCCAAAATGCGCAATGGATTGGTATGCAATCGGCGCGTTGCATCTGCATCTAACAGCGCTGTGTGCTGCTCAAAATAAGTAATCAGCTTTTCACGATGACGCTGGCGTGAAGCCACATCACCCAGTGTATTGATCTGCAACGCCACATCACGAATACCCAGCATTTTCCACAGGCGTGCGCACATCAAAATCTGTTCTGCGTCGATGTCCGGCCCAGCAAAACCTAACGACTCAACACCGATCTGGTGAAACTGACGATAACGCCCTTTTTGTGGACGTTCGTGACGGAACATTGCCCCAGCATACCAAAGCCGCTGCGGCGCGTTGTACAACAAATTGTGCTGCAACACCGCACGCACGCAAGACGCCGTACCTTCAGGGCGCAAGGTCAAATGATCGCCGTTCAAACCATCTTCAAAGCTATACATCTCTTTTTCAACGATATCCGTTACCTCGCCTATCGCGCGCTTAAACAACGCCGTCGGCTCCACCAAAGGCATCCGAATATTGCGATAACCATAGGCTTCAAGCCATTCACGGACCGTATCTTCAAACCACAGCCAAAGCTGCGCCTCGTCAGGCAAAATGTCGTTCATGCCGCGCACGGCTTGTAAGGTTGGATTACTCATTGAATACAGAAAAAACAGGTTAGCGGGGATCTACCAGGGTCGCGATATTAACAGGAATGGGGCTATTTCAGAAGCTGAACCTAGCACACGAAGATGGGATTTAAATCGCTTTAATCTCAATGCGCTTAGGTGGTTTATCGCCTGGCTCGCGTTTGGCGTATTTACTCGCCACATAATCATTCACGATCTGGGTAAATTCGTTCGCGATGTTGTCGCCACGTAGCGTGACCTTTTTTTCGCCATCCACATAAACGGGGGCAGACGGACTTTCTCCGGTACCGGGTAGGCTAATACCGATGTTGGCGAGCTTGCTTTCACCTGGGCCATTCACGATGCAACCCATCACCGCGACACTCATTTCTTCGACACCCACAAACTGCTCACGCCACGTTGGCATTTGTGCACGCAGGTAAGCTTGAATGTTTTGCGCTAGCTCCTGAAACACGGTGCTGGTTGTGCGACCGCAACCCGGGCAGGCGGTGACCATTGGTGCGAAGGCACGCAAGCCCATCGTTTGCAAAATTTCCTGTGCCACCACGACTTCTTGCGTGCGGTCTCCACCGGGTTCAGGCGTGAGAGAAACACGAATGGTGTCGCCGATACCTTGCTGCAACAGCACTGCGAGGGCAGCAGTCGAGGCGACGATCCCTTTGGAACCCATACCCGCTTCAGTTAAGCCCAAGTGCAGCGGATAGTCACTACGCGTAGTCAGTTCGCGGTACACCGCGATGAGGTCTTGCACTTCGCTCACTTTGCACGAGAGCACAATTTGATCGTGTGGCAAGCCTAATTCTTCAGCACGCTTAGCTGCATCTAGCGCCGACACAATCAAGGCTTCGCGAGTCACTTCAGCAACATCTTTTGGCTGAGGCAATTGGGCGTTGTCATCCATCATGCGCACCACAAGGTCTTGGTCGAGGCTACCCCAATTCACCCCAATGCGCACGGGTTTTCCATATTGTTTGGCGACGCCGATCATCATGGCGAATTGATCTTCACCCTTGCGATTTTTACCGACGTTGCCGGGGTTGATGCGATATTTGGCTAGTGCTTGCGCGCACTCGGAAAACTCGGTGAGCAAGCGATGACCGTTGTAGTGGAAGTCGCCAATTAAGGGAACATCACAGCCCATATCGTCGAGCATTTTACGGATGCGCGGCACTTGTGCGGCAGCTTCGGAAGTATTGACGGTGATACGCACCAACTCAGAGCCGGCTTTAGCTAACTCAAAAACCTGACGCGCTGTCCCTTCTGCATCCTCAGTGTCAGTATTAGTCATCGACTGAACTACGATAGGTGCGCCACCGCCAATGGTAATCTGTCCTACCTGAACGCCCTGCGTCTGCCGACGCGAAATAAGTGAGTGACTCATGCTTTATTCCAGAATCAAACGGGCAACAGATATTTCAGTAAAGTCTTTCAAATCCACCTCTTCACCTTCGTAGTACAAGTGCACATTTTTGGCGTTAGCAATGGTCACATTGTAGGGAGGTCGACCGGTAATGATTTGTTCAGTGCCTGCTGGATTGGTTTGCTTGTGAATTGTTTTGCCGTATTTATCGGTGATAAATACCCAGGAATCTACTGCAAAAACAAGGCGAATTTGCCCTACCCCTGTCGATGCTTGTGTTGGTTTTTCATCTTTGACCGGTACAACAACGGGTTTAACCTGAGGGGCAGCAACTACCGGTGCTAGCGGTTTAGTTACCGGCACAGCTGATACTACAATCGGCAACTTAACAACAGGTGTTACAACCACCGGAGGCAAAGGCTTTGCGACAGGCACTGCGGAAGCAGCCAGTACGGGTGGCTTAACAGCTGGCACTACAATAACCGGCTGCGGAAGTACTTTTTCATTCACGGGCGCTGGCAAAACAATCGGCGCAGCAGCGGCCACTTCACTGACGGCGGCTACAGCAGAAACTGCAGACTCAATCGGAGCGATCGCAATTTGATCCTCTACAATTTTTTTCTCGACTGGTTTTTCTTCAAACAGCCAAATACCCAACCCAAGTAAAACAGCTATCCCTAGAGAAGCAAACAACCAAAACAAATTAATTTTTCGTGTCGCTTGAGAGGAGGAAAGTGGAACATCAGCCAACCCCTCTTTAGGGTCTTCTAATTGCTTATTAGCTGAAGGCAAAGTACTCAATAGCGCAACTTCATCTAAATGGAGCAAGCGAGCATAGCTACGCACAAAACCTCGCACGAAGGCCAACTCAGGCAGATGGCTAAAATCATCCGCCTCTAGCGCAATCACCTGTCGCGGGGCAAATTTAATACTTGCTGCCACATCCGCAACGCTTAGACCCTGCTTAACTCGCGCCTCACTCAATAACTTCCCTGCGCTCACTGGTGGCAAAGTTTCAGCCAGCACTTCAGGTTTTGTTTCTACTACAACGCTTTCTGAGTTTGTATCCATCATTCACCTTTCAGTAGCAACTGAGTTTCTCTAGCATCGGGATAACGTTTGCGTAATTGCAGCGCATAACTTTCTTCAGAGTTTCGATCGCCAACTTTACGTTCGATTCGCACAGCTAACCATAAATTTTCAGCGCTGAATTCAGTCTGTTTTTGCGAAAAACGTAAGAAGTAGGATTTCGCACCAGCGTAATCACGCATGGCAAAACTCAAATCAGCCATGCCATAGAGCGCATCGGGAAAACTTGGTTGTCGCACTAATGCGCGCTGCAAATATTCTTCTGCGTCTTTGAATTTATTAATCTTCTTGGCACAGATACCCGCATTAACGTACGCTTTTTCAGGAGTAGTGTACAAAGGGTTTTTAACTGCGGCAAGAAACTCTACTACGGCCTCGCTTTCACGGCCTCGCTGGCACAAAAACCAGCCATAGTTATTGTGAGCGCTTGAATCGGCACTATCTATCTGCAAGCTTCGTCGAAAATCTTCGTCCGCTTGCTGATCCTCGCGCAAAGCCATCCGAATCAAACCTCGCACATTAAAGGCAGGTGCATAACTCGACTCTGACTTGAGTGCCACATCAATCTCTTGTAGTGCGATGTCAAATTGACCACGCTCAAAATAAGAGGCCGCCAACTCCGTATGAATCTTAGCAATCTGCTGAGAGTGAGAAATCGTTTGGGGAGGTGTTCCGGCTGAACCACCACCTTGAGATGCGCAGCCTGACGCCACGAATGTCAGCAAAAAAATTACGAACAACTTCATTGCGCCACTCCTACTAAACGATGCGTTCTTTTGGTTTTATCTTGCACTTGCCCTGCCAACTGCCCACAGGCAGCAGCAATATCATCACCACGAACCTTGCGAATCGTCGTCACAATATCGGCCTGCATTAACACATCACGAAAGCGCTGTACGGCTTGCATGTCGGAGCGCTTATAGGGCGCTTGCGGAAAGGGGTTAAACGGAATCAAGTTAAATTTGCAGGGCACGTCGCGCACCAATTCAATCAACTCATGCGCTTGCTGCACGCTGTCATTTACCCCAGCCAACATCACATATTCGAAAGTAACAAAGTCACGTGGTGCTTTTTCCAAATAACGTTGGCAGGCCGCCATCAATTCACGTAAAGGATATTTTTGATTGACTGGCACCAACACATCACGCAATTTGTCATTAGGCGCATGCAACGAAACTGCCAATGCAACGGGACACACATCGCGCAAGCGATCCATCGCAGGGACAATACCAGAGGTTGAAACCGTGACTCGGCGGCGAGACAAACCGTAAGCATTATCATCCAGCATTAGGTGTAGTGCACTCACGGTGCTATCAAAATTTAATAGCGGCTCGCCCATGCCCATCAATACCACATTGGTAATCGGCCAGTTACCTTCTGCGTTTTTGCCAAGTTGATTATTAGTCCACCACACTTGGCCAATAATTTCTGCTGTAGAAAGATTGCGATTAAAACCTTGCTTACCGGTGGAGCAAAAGGCGCAATCTAATGCGCAACCAGCCTGTGTTGAAACACATAAGGTGCCGCGAGATTCCTCAGGAATAAACACAGTTTCGACGGCATTGCCTGTACCCACATCGAGCAACCACTTGCAAGTGCCATCGGATGCTGTTTCTTCACGCATCACTTTGGGTACTTGCACGCAGGCAATTTGTTTTAATTTTTCGCGGAGTGAGAGCGCTAAATCGCTCATCGCATCAAAATCGGACTCCCCTGCTTTGTGTATCCAGCGCAACACTTGTTTAGCACGGAAAGGTTTTTCACCTTGTTCCGCGAACCAAGCCGTTAATTGCTGGGCATCAAAGTCGAGGAGGTTTTGCTTCATCAACTATTGTTTAACGTGAGTAAACATTCAACGCTGGGAAGAAGTAAGAAATTTCAGTTGCTGCAGTTTCTGCAGCATCAGAACCATGTACCGCATTAGCATCAATGCTGTCAGCAAAGTCAGCACGTATTGTGCCTTTAGCCGCTTCCTTAGGATTTGTCGCGCCCATCAGGTCACGATTTTTCAAAATTGCGCCTTCGCCTTCAAGCGCTTGAATCATCACTGGGCCGGAGATCATGAAAGTAACTAAGTCGTTGAAGAATGGGCGTGCTTTATGCACCGCGTAAAAGCCTTCTGCTTCAGCGCGAGACAACTGCACCATACGCGCCGCGACAACTTTCAGGCCTGCATTTTCAAAGCGTGAATAAATTTGACCGATTACATTTTTTGCAACTGCATCGGGTTTAATGATTGAAAGGGTACGTTCAACAGCCATGCTTCTCTCCAATTAAATATAGTAATTTCAGAAATTTCTGAGGGCGCGATTCTATCAGGGTTTGACCTCCCTGTCGCAAGGCGTGGCACGATCAAATCAAGGCGTTGCGCCATGCAAAACAACACATGGCGCAAAAAATTATGATTACTTTACCCCGCTTTTGAAGCGCTAAATCATCCCCAGCAATCGCGGCAGCCATAGTGACAAGCCAGGCCAATAAGTAACCAAAAACAAAAATCCAAGCATCGCTAACAGCCACGGCCATACCGCAATCGTTAATTCCGTGATGCCCATTTTGGTGATGCCAGAAGCTACGTACAAATTCAAACCTACGGGTGGATGGCACATCCCCACTTCCATATTCACCACCATGATGATGCCAAAATGCACTGGATCAATGCCAAGCTTCATCGCCACCGGAAATAAGATAGGCGCAAAGATCAGCACGATCGAAGATGGCTCCATGAAGTTACCCGCCAGCAACAAAATAATGTTGCATGCAAGCAAGAAGGTGATCATGCCCAAGCCATTACCTAACATCCAACTAGCTAAAGATTGCGGAATATTTTCGTTGGTCAAAATAAACGAAAAGAGCACTGCGTTGGTAATGATGTAGAGCAACATCGCAGACATATTGGCTGAATTAAGCAATACTCTCGGAACGTCTTTAATGCTCAAATCTTTGTACACAAAAACCGCGACGATGAAAGCATAAACCGCACTCATTGCTGCCGCTTCGGTGGGAGTAAACAAGCCGGAGTAAATGCCCCCCATCACAATCACGATCAGCAACAAGCCCCATATCGAGTCACGAAATGTTTTAAACCTCTCACGCCAAGTTGCTTTATTTAGACGTGGATAATTAAATTTCTTAGCACGGTACCATGTCACCAAACCCAAGATAAAGGCCAGCATAATGCCCGGCACGACACCCGCCATGAATAGCGCGCCCACTGAGGTGTTGGTTGCCACCGAGTACATCACCATCACAATAGAAGGCGGAATCAAAATACCGAGCGCACCTGAGGTGGTAATGATTCCCGCACCAAATTTAGTAGGAAAACCTGCCTTCACCATCGCAGGCAAAAGAATCGAACCAATAGCCACGACTGTTGCAGGAGATGAACCTGAAATTGCAGCGAACAATGCGCAGGCCAGTACACCAGATAGACCAAGCCCGCCATACCAATGCCCGACCATTGAGGAAGCAAAACGGATCATGCGTTTTGCCACCCCACCATGCGTTAAAAAATTACCCGCGAGAATAAAAAATGGAATCGCCATGATCTCGAACTTTTCAATACCCGTAAAAAGTTTAAGCGCAACTGACTCCAGCGGTACCTGCGTGAACATAAACAGAAAACTCAATACCGTTAAACCGAGAGAAATCGAGATCGGCATGCCGGTGAGCATGAGTGCTATCAACAATAGAAAGATAATTGAGGCGTTCATTTCGTTTGACCTTTCTCATTATCTTTAGCACTTGGATTCTCTAGCGAGTGATGGTGAGTGTCACTCGGATGCAGGTTGTCGCTCAGTGAATAAACATTCGCATCAACCGCGGGTTCATCATCAAGACCATCAACGTGACCATGATCATGGTGGGGTAGATCGCCGGTATTCACAAAATTAACCAGTACCTGTAAAAAGCGAAAGCACATCAAACTGGTGCCGAGTGGGATCGCCGAATATACCATCCAAGTTGGCCATTCAAGATCCGGCGTTGTAGGCCCTTCTGGCACATCATCTAAAGGCGTACCCAACAAACCTAGATAAGCATGGTGCGCACCATTTTCCCAAACAAAATAAGCTCCTAATGTTGCGACAATACCGGTGAAGGTAACTCCCGCCAGCAATCCAAAGATAATAAATTTTGAGCGCATTTTTGCATCGAGACGATTGATCAGTACATCAACCCCTACGTGAATGCCTGTACGCACGCCATACGCCGCACCAAATTTGGCCATCCAAACAAACATGATGATCGTCAATTCCTGCGCCCAAGTCATATTAATACTGAGCAACCAGTCTTGCATCACTGGCATATTTATTCCGGCGGCATAACGATGCACGACGGCGACAAAAATAATGAGCGTCGCCCCGGCCATAAGCAGGGAAATAATCCACTCTTCAAGATGATTAAGAAATTTCACGAGAGACCCCTCGTATTAGTATGAAAAAACTCGATGACCACAAAAAAATACGCCGACATCAATGTGTCGGCGTATTGAGTGAAATTACATTTTGCTTGGATCGTAACCGGTCTCTTTGTAGATCGACTGCAGTAAATCACTACCTACGCGATCAGCCATCTTGCCGTGAACAGGTGCAAGCGCTTTTTTGAAGGCCATGCGTTCCTCTTTAGTGGGTGCATAGACGGTTGTCTTGCCACTCTTCTTCACGCCTTCAAGAGCAGAATCATTTTCCTCTTGAGCAATTTTATTAGCGTAAACCGGTGCCTCTTTCATTGCCTGTTCAAGTTGCCCACGCACATCGGCTGGCAAACCTTCCCAGAAAGCTTTATTCACAATAACGGCATAACCTAAATAGCCATGATTGGTTAGCGTTAAATACTTCTGCACCTCATGCATCTTTTGTGAGTAAAAGTTAGAAATCGGATTCTCTGTGCCATCCACCACGCCAGTAGAGAGAGCTTGATAAACCTCACCAAAACCAATCACTTGCGGCAAGCCACCTAAAGCGCGAATTTCCTCTTCCAACACTTTAGAAGACTGAATGCGCAGCTTCTTACCCTTCAAATCAGCAGGCGACTTAATCGGGGTATTAGCAGAAAATGATTTAAAACCGTTATCCCAGAAAGCCAACCCCTTGATCTTTCTGGGCTCTAGCTTAGCCAATAATGATGCCCCAATTGGCCCCTGAGTCACTTTATGTAAATCTGCGGTATCGTCAAAGATAAAGGGGAAGTCAAACACCTCAAATTCCTTAACACCCAGTGGCCCAAACTTAGCCAGTGACGGTGCTAACATTTGCACGGCACCAATTTGCAAGGCCTCCATCTCTTCTTTGTCTTTGTAAAGAGAGCTATTTGGGTAAACCTCAACTTTAACTTTATCTTTGGTTAGCTCGGCAGCGCGCTTGGCAAAAAACTCTGAAGCCTTACCCTTTGGCGTGCTCGCTGCAACCACATGACTAAACTTGATAACAATAGGATCTGCATAAACTGTGGCAGATAACGACAACAGCAACACACCCAACAATGCGCTTACATTCTTCATTGCTTTCCTCCCTAGTTAACCTACAGAAATTTTTTATACAGCTTATTTTTGCGCATCATAGTGGAATTTGTGCCAGCTGACCAACACCCCTTGCTCATTATTTTTTGCCAGAAAGTTTTCTGCGCTTACCACACCGGGCACACAGATTAAATTATGGCAACAGAACAAGAAGGGAATCACATCACGTTGCCAAGGTGGAATATTATTTTCCTGAAAAATATTCTTCAACGTGCGATGGTGGCCATCCTGCTGAACTTGAATTGCCTCTCCGCCTTGTCGCGAACGAATCAAAATTCCGTGCTGGTTAAGCTTCTCTAGGGACAAACCTGAACCAGTGGTCGACTCAAAGTGCAGCACACCATCCAATTGTGGCAATTCAATCGCACTTTCTCCCGACCATTTCACCTCGAAATCAACAGGAGAAGAAATCTCCTTAACCACATAAACTTTTCTTCGGTAGCAATGCAGTTCCCATCCACACCACGCAATGCTGATCTGCGCATCTTGTCGTACATTTTTTAGCTGGCGAAGCATTTCCTGCAAGCGAGTAGTATCTGGGTATGGCGCATGTTGCAGGCCAATAAAATGTCGCAGCAAATTTTTTGCCCTCGACGAGCTGAGTGCCTCTAACGCACCGAGATCTAGGCAATCACCCACCACAGCTTTACTTGCATCAATACGTGCCAAATCAGACAGCAATTCTGAGGCCTCAGCAAAGTGGCTCGTACAACGCGTCAAAGTTTGCCGATAGGCAGGAAATTTTTGCTCCAGTAGGGGCAAGATTCGATGTCGTAAAAAGTTGCGGGAATAGCGCTCGTCTGTGTTGCTTTCATCTTCGATCCATCGCAAGGAGTTCAGCCCGGCATATTCCAATATCGCGCCACGTTGAACATCTAACAACGGACGCAAGACAGAAGGCAAGGTGGAATCACTCAATTTCAGCAATGGCATTGCAGCTGCACCGCGAACCCCTGAACCACGAAGAAGCTGCAAGCACAACGTCTCCACTTGATCATCCATGTGGTGAGCTAGCGCAATAAAATCAGCATTGGATTTTGCAAAAGCCGCGTAGCGCAATTTGCGCGCTGCAGCCTCAACACCGTGCACTGATTGCAATGACGCAATGTTCACTTTTTCCACACTGAGTGGAACTACTAAATCTTTGCACAACGTAGTACAAAAAATCGCCCACGTATCCGCATTGGCACTGATGCCGTGATGCACATGTTGCGCAGAAATTTTCCAACAAAAACGAGGAGCAATTGCGTGAAGTAGATGTAGCAATACGACAGAGTCGAGTCCACCACTCAACCCCACGACAATGCTGCTATTTTCGGGAACAACAGGAAAGAGCGCGTCAGCGACGCGCTCTATTAGATTACAGTTCAACTTCCTTGAATTTGCCATAACTCATTAGGCGGTTGAAGCGTGTTTGTAGCATTTCATCTGTACTCATCGCCGACACTTGTTTCAGCGTTTCTTGAAGTGCCTTGCCAATCACTTGCATCATCGCTGGATAATCACGATGAGCGCCACCCAATGGCTCGCTGATAATCTTATCTACCAGACCCAGTGTTTTTAAGCGGGTTGCGGTAATGCCAAGTGTTTCTGCAGCATCAGGTGCTTTGTCTGCGCTCTTCCACAGAATAGATGCGCAACCCTCTGGGGAAATAACCGAATAGGTAGAATACTGCAACATCAACATCGCATCACCCACCGCAATCGCCAAAGCGCCCCCAGAGCCACCTTCACCAATAATGGTGCAGATAATCGGCACGCGTAACTCCGCCATCACGTAAAGATTTTTACCAATCGCTTCAGACTGGCCACGCTCTTCCGCTCCTACACCAGGATAAGCTCCAGGGGTATCAATGAAAGTCATGATTGGAATGCCAAATTTTTCAGCAAGACGCATTAGGCGCATGGCCTTGCGATAGCCCTCTGGGCGCGGCATACCGAAGTTTCGATATTGGCGCTCTTTGGTATCCCGGCCTTTTTGATGACCGATCACCATAACACTTTGACCATTGAAGCGCGCCAATCCGCCCACAATCGCGGCATCGTCCGCAAAGTTGCGATCACCATGCAGCTCTTCAAAATCAGTAAAGAGATGCTCGATGTAATCGAGGGTATAGGGGCGTTGAGGGTGACGTGAAACCTGTGATATTTGCCACGGCGTCAACTTGCTATAAATTTCTTTAGTGAGCGTTTGGCTTTTTTTACTGAGACGACTAATTTCGTCTGAGATGTCCAGCGCGGAATCATCCTGAACGTAACGCAATTGCTCGATCTTGTTTTCCAATTCGGAAACAGACTGCTCAAAATCTAGGAATGTGACTTTCATGGGTAGGTTTCTTCGCCTATGTTTATTAAATCGGGCGCAATGATACAACAAGCGCCGCTATATTGAGAAAAAGCGTTTTATCGTCGATAAAATTTCATTACGCTGTGTAATGCGGTCTTTTTGCACTAATTGCGCATCAATGTCCTGTAACGCAGTTTCTAGTTCAGCACGTCGCTTAACCAAAATGTGCGAAATTTCTTCAGCAATCGTTGGGCGTGCTTGCATCACCTCTTCAAAAGCTTCTTTGTCCAAGCGATAACATTCCACATTTGACTTTGCGATAACTGAAGCGGAGCGTGGTGCGCCAGTCATCAACCCCATCTCGCCGAAGAAGTCCCCCTTACCTAAGGTGCTGAGTACACGCCGCTCTCCTTGAGCTAGTTCCAAATAGACTTCGGCCTCACCATTAATGATGATGTAAAGCCAGTGTGAGCGTTCATCACCTTGCCGAGCAACAATATTGCCCTTGGCAAAGGGTGAAAATTTTAAACGCTCCGCTAGAGAGTGCAGCTCCTTCTCATTCATTTGCGAGAACAGCTCAACTTTGCGCAATGTTTTAATGCGCAACATTACCTCACGCTCGTGCATGATCTCATCATGCTTTTCGTTTTCTTTGGTAATCAGGACGCTAGTTTCTTCCAACGCCAACTTGATACCTGCACGTTGCAAGGCAGTCATCACATGCCAACGAATCATGGCATCGGTTGGATCATCTGGGCCTAAATCAGTTAACCAATAACGCACTGCATACTTGGCAAATCCTTTGTTATCCATATCCATCAATACACAATTGGGGGCAGGATTTTTTGCAACGTTGGCAATATCAGTTTGTCCTATTGCCTCTTCAACTACACTAAGCACAAGGTTTGGAGGGTTAGTCAAACTCACGTTAAACCATACCCAACGACGCAACTGCACAGGTTGATCGGCACGGCGCCCTAACACCATAAATTTATTTTTCATTAGCTGGCTATTGGGAATCACCACTGTTTCCCAGTTGCGAGTTTCTACCAGAGTAGAGCGCCAGCGAATATCAACCACCTTGCCCACGACATCATCTACTTTGATCCAGTCGCCAATGCCAATGGAGTTATCGAGTTGGAGCGCCAAGCCTCCTAATATATTCCCCAAGGTGTCTTGCATGGCAAAAGCCACCACCGCGGTAATCATCGCGGACGTCGCCAAAATACTGCCCAGATCTAAACCTGCATAACGCAGACGCACCATGAACCAAGCAATATAGGCAATGATGACGACAAAATCTTCAGTGATGCGCGGTGGAGAAAATCTAAATAAAGGCAAGAAAATGCGGAAGAACAACTGCCCCCACAAACGAATAAAGGCTACGCCCGCACCGATAATGAAAGTTTCACGCAGCGCCGCGGCAGCGCGCACAAATTCAAGTTCATGAAGAACACCAGTAAAGAGCAAACCGGCTTGGCAAGCGATAAAAAAGCCTAAGGTATTAACTAGGTTGCTACGTTCCTCGCGCCGAAAGTGGAATAACAGAACGGCGATGCTCAACGTGGTGAGCAAGACAGGAAGCGACTCCTCGCTCCAATAATATCCGATGATGTTAGTTATAAAATTCATACCAAAAAGCTTTTGTGATTTATAGGCTCATTTTACACGGATACATAATTGAATATTACAACTCAACCGTCCGCTTGACCCACCTCTTTGCGCAAAGTTGGCGTTGAACTCGCCTAAGAGGGGGAATGCGCGGATTTAGTGTTCATCAAGGGTTTCACCCTGCGCCAGAATTTCCACAACATAGGGCGGTTCAGCACAAAACGTCGAGAGGCCTCTTCAGCCAATACATCTAAAGTGATTTGCCCAAATTCACCCACCACCAACATTTGCAATAGCGGATTCAAACAACTTTTTTCAAAATCGAGTGCTGATTCGCGCCAAGCGTAAAAATCACCTCGACGCAGTGCGACACTCATTCCCTCCCAAACGTACAGTGCTCGCTCTACACCTTCATCTGAATGATAGTTTATTGAGCTTGGGATCTTGGCTGCCTGAGCAAACGATTGCCCCAGTTCGCTATTGCCATAAATTTTGTCGTAAGGTTTCGACAGCATTTTTCCACGACCGCCCCCCCACAGCCAAATACTACTAGGCGCCACTGCGCCGCGCTCAGCAAGCGATTTAATAATGGGATGTCCATTAAGAAACATCTGCACCTCATTCATCACGCCATGCCACTTCAATGAAGAGGCGCCTTGGGGTAAATAGCCGTGCGAATCACGCCCTTCGACTTGATAAAGTGAGTGGGTAAATAAATCGGGTTCGTTATCTAGCCTTAGGTACCAGCGTGTTGGGTGGGGCGCAAAAAAACGCATTCCCATGTCCGAAAAATATTCATTGATGCTGGCACACAATTGCTGTGCCTCAATTAAATCAATCGTCACATTGGTCTGCAAAATGACCTGTGAGCGATTTAGATTCAGCAGCACCAGATCTGCACGCAACCAATAGCCCGTTTCTGGTGCAAGACCATCTGCCAATAACGTGACTGGAGCAATCGCAGGCACCTCAAATGCCTGACACAGCCAAGCATCTAAGGAATTGCTTTTTAAAGTCTGCGATGTGCTTCGCGCTAAAACTTTCTCCAATGCAGGCAGGGCCAAATCCGCGCAAACCTCTTTCGCTAAAGCGCTAGGCAGAAATAAATCGGGAACAACAACATGAGCTGATTTCATTATCAAATTATTCAGCGGTCAAAATTCTCAATGGCGGCAATGTTCGAATGCGTTGCGTTGCAACCCCTCCCGCCACGGTCACAATCAATACGCCACCCAAGATGCCCACGAACCAAATCATTAAGCTCGCTTGATACGGAATCTCCAAAACGAAGCGCGCTAATGCCCATCCCAACAAGACTGCACCGCCTGAGGCGAACAAGCCGCTAATTGCGCCAAGCACCGCAAATTCTGCCAAATGCAGGCCCCGCAGATAGCGGCCACTGGCCCCCAAAGTTCGCAGAATAGCTGCTTCTTGGCTACGTTCATCTTGGGTGGATAGGATTGCGGCATAGAGCACGGCCAAGCCCGAAAACAAGGTGAACAAAAATACCGCGCTGATGGCCTGAGCGATTTGATCCATGATGGTGCGGATTTGCGTAATTACCGCACCCGTATCGATCAACAAGAGATTAGGGAACGTCTGTGAGAGTGCATCTCCAACATTGGCTTTTTCAGACGGCAAGTAAAAACTACTGAGGTAACTCGTTGGAAAGTCCTGCAGCAATGCGGGGCTGGTAATCACAAAGAAATTGACCTTCATTGAATCCCACTGCACTTTGCGCAAGCTCGTAACATTCGCCGAAAACTGACTACCGGCCACATCATAGGTGAGCTTATCTCCGAGGTGAATGCTAAGGGTTTTTGCGATGCCCTCCTCTACCGACAACTCATCCGCTGAATCAGACTTCCACCATTGCCCACTCACCAAGCTATTCCAAGCTGGCATTTGTTTCATGTAAGATAAATTAAATTCTCGCTCCACCAAACCTCGTGCGCGGGGATCAGGGTAATCGTCACCACTAATTGCACGCTCATTGATCGCGATGAGCCGCCCTCTGACCATCGGCAACAATTCAGGAGTTGGCAGTGCTTGCT
>JBAXEJ010000019.1:0-38935 GCA_037140475.1 Gallionellaceae bacterium | reverse complement strand
GGGAATCTCTGGTACCGATGTCGCCAAAGAAGCCGCCGATTTGATCTTGCTCGACGATAATTTCGCCAGCATCGTTGCTGCCATCGAAGAAGGTCGTGCGGTATTTGAAAATATTCGCAAATTCCTAACTTATATTTTGAGTTCAAATATTCCTGAGCTCGTCCCCTATCTCGCCTTTGTTCTTTTCCGCATACCATTACCGCTGACCATCATTCAAATTCTCGCTGTAGATTTAGGCACTGACATGCTTCCTGCATTAGCGCTGGGGGCGGAAAAACCTGATAAAAGCGTGATGCATCGTCCGCCAAGAGCGCGTAATGAACGACTGCTATCATGGGGCTTGGTTGCGCGCGCTTATCTTTTTCTGGGCATTCTAGAAGCAGTCGCAGCAATGGCCGTATTCTTCTTTGTGCTAAATGCCGCTGGCTGGCAATACGGCACCACCCTCGATAATTCCAACCTGCTTTATTTACAAGCCACGTCAGCATGCTTAGCCACAATCGTAGTGATGCAGATGATGAATGTCTTTCTATGTAGACACCCATTCAAGTCATCTTTCTCACTAGGGTTGACGAGCAACCCTTATATCTTGATGGGACTTTTGGCAGAACTCGCCGTGATTTTATTTATCATCTATACCGCGGCTGGCAATTGGCTGTTCGGCACCGCCCCAATCGGCGTGGAAGTTTGGTTGTTGGGCATTGGTTTTGCCGGATTGATGTTGGCACTGGAAGAAGCGCGAAAATATAAATTACGTGACGCATTAAAAAAAGAAAATGTGCCTGTTTGAAATGTCCTTTTACGACTAGTCGCTTATGTCACAAGCGAAAATCCATCATCGCCAACAATTTTTTGCGCACTAACCACAGGTACAGCTAATTGAGAAACTTCCAGAAAGAATTTCTGACTAGTATTTTCAATGTACTAATTTCACCATTCAATCTACGTTAGAATGCGCGGCCTAACCTCCTCGTAGTTAAATGGATATAACCGCTGCCTCCTAAGTGGCAATTACAGGTTCGATTCCTGTCGAGGAGACCAAACTGTGGATTCATCGCGTATCACCTCACATCAAAACTCAATGACTACTTACCTGCACCTACCCCCACGTGCGCGTCGTCATCGCCCTCCCACCTCGACCTCCGCCTAACACTTTCACCGAAATGCTTTACACCTCGCCTCTAGTGTAGTGCCCACATAACCTGACACTGGAGAACATCATGACGAGGAAACATATAAACGCAATCGCACAAGCGATACGAGACAGCATCACCAGCAGAGCAGATCGAGAGGTCGTAGCAAGGGCCCTATTGCCTGCGCTACGCGACACAAATCCCAAGTTTAACCATGTGCGCGCTTCGTCGATGCCTGCATTGGCATAGGGAGCTTTCTATGAGCGACTACAACGGATGGAAGATTTTCCAAACATGGAACGTGGCACTGTGGATTGATAACGACAAAGGGCTATACAGCCTAGCCAGTGAATGCCGAAGTTACGAAGACTTCATCGAGCAGTTGCGTGAGTGTGATGTCACAGAGACCTTGGACGGTGTTGCTTTCAACGACAGTGGTTTAGATCGTGTTGCACTGGATGAGGTAACTTGATGAAGTTGCTCACCCACTATTTGGGGCTTTATATGTCGCAGTGAAGAATGGCGACTCATCAGAGATCATTGCACATAAAAATGAACATCCACGACTGTTAGATGAACTTTGGTTATCTAAAGGACAAGTTTAACCAATGCGGTGAGATTGGTTGATTGTTCTGAATAACGAATCAGGGTCGTTTGGGGAGATTAGCTCTGAAAAAATTCATGTCAGATAGTGGATGGACTGTCGCCTCGACCAGCTGAACTCACACCACAGACTTGCCAGTGAATTCGCATACAGACCATCCATAAAACTGACATTCAACATTAGCGCCTCACCGCTTTGCTCGACTAAGGTTTAAAGCCACGGACTCAATCTCACCAATTATTTCACAGCCGAGTTTTACCATCTGACCTGCGGTTAAAGGGTAGCCTCTGCAAGCCTCTGGGCGAGTATCGTGGATTGTGCAATGGTAGGTTGGCTTACCTCTGTCCTTCCTCACGAAGGGGCAACGTGATGACTCCACTCCATCCTTGACCCATAGGTAGTATTTGCCCTGGCCCACAAAATCAACATACTCAAGAATGTCATCACGCTCTTCTTTGCGCCATCGCTTAATATCGGACTTGGAGGCGGGAAGGTTTCGCATGTAGTTTGAATCTATGCAGCATTTACCACATCCAGTACAGGCAGCCGCAAGCCAGCGGGGGACTGGTTGGTCATCGGATTGATTGCTCATAACTTATAGATCTGTGTATTTTGTTGCGACGCCCATTGACTTACAAACAGGATATTTTTGAACGTTCTTTTCAATCTTATCTAGAACGATCTGCCTGACATCAAAGTTGTATTTCTCAGCCAGAAGAAAGGCAAATGCAAATACATCCGCAAGCTCATCTTTAACATGATTAGTGTCCGCTTGTTCCGCTGATTTCCATAGAAAAGATTCAAGAAGCTCGCCTGCCTCAATGTTAAGCGCCAGCGCTAAATCTTTGGGATTGTGAAACTGCGCCCAATCTCTTTCATCGCGAAACTTTAGTAGCGCATCAGTCAATTCTTTAATGTCATTCAAGTGATGCTCAATTCTTATAAGGTAAAAGTACGTTCGGGGTACCAATAATTAGGCGTACTCTCCGCTGAGTATGCTTTCAAATTCAGCTATCGGCACTGGCTTACTGAACAAATACCCCTGATACGAATGACAACCGTGCTTAATCAAAAAGTCGCGCTGCAACAAAGTCTCCACTCCCTCGGCGATCACTTCCAAGCCCAACTCCTTGCTCATCGCCACAATGGTCTGCACGATAGAGGCATCGTTCGGGTCTAAGGAAATATCTCGAATAAAAGACTGGTCAATTTTGAGCTGATCTAGTGGCAATAATTTAATATATTGCAGTGATGAGTAGCCTGTTCCAAAGTCATCCATCGCGAAGTGAATACCCAGCTCCTTCAATTCTTTCATTTTACGAATTACGTCTTCCACGTTTTCTAGCAAAATACTTTCCGTCAGTTCAAGCTTTAGGCGAGTGGGATCGGCGCCACTATTATGCAGATGTTGCCGCACTTGATCGACGAACTTAGCTTGATGAAACTGCTTGGCGCTAACGTTAACAGCCAGCATGAATTTTTGCGATGGGATGCTACTTTGCCATTGCTTTAACTGATGACAAGCTGTTGCCAAAACCCACTCACCAATTGGCAGAATCAGTCCAGTTTCTTCTGCGAGTGGAATAAATTGCACTGGCGAAATATAACCACGCTCTGGATGAATCCAGCGTATGAGCGCCTCTGCGCCCACGACTTTCTTCTGACTATCTACTTGAATTTGATAGTGCAACTGGAAAGCTTTTTGCTCTAAAGCAGCGCGTAAATCATCCTCTAATGCAGCGCGCAGATTGATTTCTTGTTGCATATCTGGGCTAAACAAACTAACTGTATTCCGCCCCAATTTTTTCGACTGGTACATGGCAATGTCGGCTTGCTTGAGCAACTCACTGGCGCTCTGCTCATGGCCATTAAACAGGGTGATGCCAATACTGGGAGTGTTGTGATGTTCCGTACCATCGAGCTGATAAGGCACACTTAAGTTAGCGAGAATTTTATTGCCAATCGCTTCTGCCTCAACCACCGATTCAAGTACATCGTCACTCAACTCTTCCAACATGACCACAAATTCATCACCACCAAGCCTAGCAACTGTGTCGATTTCACGCACACAGGCCAACAATCTACCCGACACCTCTCGTAGCAAATGATCACCCACTTGGTGTCCGAGTGTGTCATTGATCACTTTAAAGTGGTCCAGATCCAAAAACAGTAACGCGCCTTTACGTCCACTACGAGCACTAGAAGCCAGCGCCTGTTGCAAACGATCAAGCAACAGCCTTCTGTTCGGTAGATGTGTAAGGGAATCATAAAAGGCCATGTGCTGACCTTCATTCATTAAACGAATTTTCTCAAGCGCGACGCTCACTAACTGAGCAGCGGAATCTAGAAAGCCAATTTCGGCTTCCGACCAAACTTTATTTGAGTGGATTTGGTGCAAGGACAGCAAATAGTAGCCCTCATCTCGGAACGAAAAGGGATACCAAAGCAAACTCTTAATCCCAGACTGCTTATGCAAGAAGTCACCTGAGCCATCTTCAGTAAGCACAGGATGAATTGCATCTTGATAGCTGACAAGAACACTTTGTCGCGTGAGTAACTCTTTGGCAGCATCGCGAAATAACTGCAAAGGGTAAACACTATTCACAGGCTGAATATTCGGATAAACAGGGTTTTGCCAGCGCGTTAAACCTATCGATTCTTGCCTAGCAAAATCGATGTCGTTAATACTTACCCGATCAGCACCGACTACCACTCCAACAATGGCAGCAACATCAGCAAGAATCCCCATTGCGTCATCTTGCAACACAACTCGCTTAGCAATCTGGTTGAGGCCCTTGGTAAAACGAAGTTGATCTTGCAGCGCAGCCTCAGATGCCTGGCGTAAAACAAACAATTTGTCTTTTTCGGCGATTGACTCGACCAATGCTGAGTTCTTTTGTGATAAATCACGGTTGGCTATATCTAACTCCGCGGTTCTTTCCTCCACCTTTATTTCGAGCTGGCCTTGAGACTGATGCAACGCGTCCATCTGTGATTTTATCGTCGCCGCCATTTTGCTGAGCGAGTTCGACAAATAACCAATCTCGTCGACTCTATTCGTTGAAAAGTTAATGTCAAACTTGCCCTCAGTAATTTTGCTTGCTTGCTCCGATAGCGTAACGACTGGCTTTGAAACCAATTTCAGCAGGAAGTAATTCAAGATCAAGACAATGAGCACAAAAGTAACGATCAAATTGAACAACACTTGAATGACCGACTCCCTTACTTTTTCGCTGACCACTTCAGTGCGGAAACCAATTCGAATAACACCGATTTTAGTGTCACCTGAATCGATAATTGGAATCGTCACATCGTAATAACTATGGCCATCAAAACGCGGATACACCTGCACCAAGCGCTGCGTAGCAGCAAGGCTATTTTTCATCACCTCATCAGAAAACTGTTGGCCAATCAGTTCGTTACTACTGTGATAAATCGCTTTTCCACTCCTATCAGCAATCGCTGCGTAACTGATGTGCGGATTTTCAGCCACCACCTGTTTAACTTTGCTTTCCAAGCCGACCAAGCTATCCAGTGGCAACCCCAAGTCCAGCATTTCGCGAACGACGCCATGCAAACTCTGCCCCAAGCCAAAACTACCCGTAATTAACGCCTCTGTGTAATTGCGTCGAAAGTTGAGCAAATTCACCACTGCGCTCGTCACCAACGAAACGAGCAAAACCGTCACGATAACAATCAGTATTTTTCGGTTAAGTTTTAAGTTAGCCCAATTAAAAAAAGTGGATATCCGAATCATTTGATTATGTTTTCTCCGGCTAGCTGCAGCAACTCCACTGGCACATCAATTTTGTACTGATGTGCCTTAGGCAGATCAATTGCGAAACCATATTTTTTTGGCCATTCTGGTGTAATCGAGGCAACTGACTTACCCTCAAATACCGCCTTCACCATGCTTGCCGCCTGCTCCCCAATACTACTGTGAGAAGGATAAATCACCGCAGTTGAACCCCAATGCCCCATCACATCGTCTTTAGTAATCCCAATCAGCGGCTTACTTGCCACGCGATAAACCACTTCGGCAAACTGCTTGCGCGTCCCCATCTGGTCATTGGGTTTGATAAAGGCATCTACTTTGCCATCGAGTTCTTTGATCAACGGAATAGCCACCTCCGCCATTTTTTTATCGCCATCTTCGCCAGTAATCAACGGCACGGAACGAAATATAATTTTGATGTCCGAGAATTCAGCATTGTTTGCGATAAGTTCAGTTAACCATTGGTTATAGCTGTGCGACTGGGGCATATCCGCATAAATTAAACCGAAAGTCTTAGCCTTAGGTAACAAGCGCCGTATGAATTTGAACCTAGCCTTAGGTGGAACCGGATAACAAACACCGGTGAAATTTGAAAAAGGCGGGCTTTTAAAGTCCTTAATCACACCAATGCCCACTGGGTCTGTCGGTGAAGCAAAAATCACTGGGTACGCTGCATTTCCCAACAGAACATTCTTAGCTGCGATGGTAGCAACCGTCCCGCCAACAAATACTGCATCGTAAGGGTGTTTCATAAGCTCATCACTTAGAATTTTTTCACCCACCTGAGCATCATTTCCTGCGACAAGTAACGTGGCGTGCAGGTTCTTTCCCTCTTCATAGCCATAGCCCTTGAGCGAACTCAGCAAAGCTGCACGCACCTCATCATAGGGATAGCCTTTTTGCGAATCCAAAATCAGTAGCCGATATTGCTTGCGACTGACTTCGGCAAAGCTTGAATTGACGCTCAACAACGATATAAAAAAAACAGATATAACCAAAGCAAATTTGCGCAAAATCATCTCTGAACCTTTGTAAGTAGAGGGTGGCTTGTCTTGCTTGGGATTTTAGCCTGAAACAAAGCGCTTATCCCAGCGAACTTTAACTTTGCGTTTCGCATAAGCGCATCCTGTTTATAATATTCGCTCACTCCTCAAAACCATGGTCGCAAATGCAGATGAAAACTTTTTTACATGTTGGCTGTGGCCCTATTCGACTAGACCCAACAACGCAACAACCGCTGCGTCCTAAAGGCTTCGACACTTCAAACTGGAAAGAACTGCGTCTCGACATCAATCCTCTAGTGAAACCCGATGTAGTGGGTAGCATGACAGAAATGTCGGCTGTTGAATCTGGAAGTGTGGATGCTATATTTTCGTCGCACAACATAGAGCACTTGTACCCACATGAAGTGCCAATTGCGCTAGCTGAGTTTAAACGGGTGCTGCGATCTGATGGGTTTGTAGTAATTACCTGTCCTGATTTGCAATCCATCTGCGCCTTGGTTGCCCAAGACAAATTAACCGATGCGGCTTACGTTTCAGCTGCAGGACCTATTGCGCCGATGGATATGATCTATGGCTTGCGCTCTTCGATGCGTGCAGGAAATTTATATATGGCACATCGTTGTGGCTTTACTTTGAATGTGCTGTTAGCAACTTTGCAAAGTGCGGGATTCGCTAAAGTGGTGGGTTACAG
Source organism: Gallionellaceae bacterium (assembly GCA_037140475.1). Classification (GTDB taxonomy): domain Bacteria; phylum Pseudomonadota; class Gammaproteobacteria; order Burkholderiales; family Gallionellaceae; genus PALSA-1006. Next base: position 31,728 of record JBAXEJ010000019.1, on the reverse strand, counting down.
TCGTCCGCAGAATTTCGACTTATGGGCAATGGCCACCAAAAATGACCTAGACGATGACACAACGCGAAACACCGCTGCGCAATTCTTTGAATAGCAACCAATCCAACTAATATTTCAGCGGCACTCTTGGTGCCAGCGCGCAAAGCAATTCATAGCTGATCGTTCCTGCCGCGCGAGCCACCTCTTCCACCGGCAATCCTTCACCCCACAAGGTAACGCGGCTGCCAACTTGCGCGCCTTGGATATTGCTTAAATCCACACACAACATATCCATCGACACCCGCCCTAGCGTTTGCGAGCGCTGACCGTTCACCAAAATTGGCGTACCAGTTGGCGCATGGCGCGGATAACCATCCGCATAGCCGCAAGCCACTGTGCCAATGCGCATACTACGGTCAGACTGAAACAATCCTGCATAGCCAATGTATTCGCCTGATTTAATTTCACGCATGGAAATTATTTCGCTACTCAGTGTCATCACCGGTTGCAATCCCAATTCTTTTGCACTCACCTCTGCAAAGGGAGATGCACCAAACAGCATAATTCCAGGGCGTACCCATTCGCCATGTGTGGCGGGATAGCGCAATAAAGCCGCCGAATTAGCCATTGAGCGCGGCGCGCGATAAGCCGATGTAATTCCACTAAAACGCTCTAGCTGACTTGCGACACCTGCGGATTCGTCAGCATGTGAAAAATGCGTCATCAGCGTTACTTCACGCACGGCGCGATGAGATTTAAGGCGCTCCATCACAGCAGGCACTTCATCCACCGCAAAGCCAAGGCGATTCATGCCCGTATTTATTTTGAGCCAAACTTGCAGAGCGTTACGGCGCGGATAGGCATCAAGCAAATCCAATTGATAAGCGCTATGAATAACCGTAGCCAACTCGTACTCAGCTATCAATTGCAAATCTTCGGCGTTAAAAAAACCTTCGAGTAACAAAATCGTTTGGCGATTGCCTGCATCACGTAGCTGAATGGCATCTTGCACATCTAACAATGCAATTCCTTCCGCCTCGTCCAGGGCGCCCGCAATACGCAATAAGCCGTGGCCATAAGCATTGGCTTTGATGACCGCCATAATGCGACTCGTGCTACGACGTTTGGCAACACGCAAATTATTTTTTAAAGCGGATAGGTCAATGTGTGCTTGGATGGGGCGAGGCATAAATACATCTCGTGGTGATTAATTTTTAAGTGCGCGAATGATAGCAGGGCCTATCTTTTCATGTTATAAAACGGTCTCTCAAAAAAAACAGCCTCATCTAATGAACCGCGGCTTCTACACCATTCTGGCAGCACAATTTTTTTGGTTCCCTCCAGATCGCGAAGCAATCTTTAACGTGCTTCGCACATCAGCCTTCACCGAAAGAACATGAATCGCGGCTTTTATACAATTTTAGCGGCACAGTTCTTTTCCGCGCTCGCTGACAATGCCCTACTTTTTGCCGCCATTGCTTTGCTTCATCTGATGAGCGCACCAAGCTGGTACACGCCGGTTCTGCAACAATCCTTCATTATTTCTTTCATTATCCTCGCGCCCTTTGTTGGCGCGTTTGCTGATTCGCTCCCCAAAGGTCGCGTGATGTTTATCAGCAACACACTAAAAATGATCGGTTGTGTCGCCATGTTGCTCGGCGTTAATCCCTTGCTCGCTTATGGCTTCGTCGGTTTTGGCGCAGCCGCTTACTCGCCAGCCAAATACGGCATCCTCACTGAATATCTCCCCCCCGAAAAACTGGTACTCGCCAATAGCTGGATGGAAGGCCTCACCGTGCTAGCCATTATTCTTGGCGCGGTAGTCGGCGGCATTCTAATTAGCCCAACGATTTCAGCCTCGATGTTGCAATGGTGGAACATGCCGGGCATCGACACCGCCCCAGAGTTAGCGATCTGCATTATTTTGTTGCTTTATGCTGTGGCGGCCATCTTCAATCTCTACATCCCTCAACTGCCGATTGATCACAAACCCTTAAGCCGCGACCCAATTTTTCTGTTAAAAGAATTTGTTCATTGTTTTAAATTGCTGTGGAAAGACCCGCTAGGCCAAGTATCACTTGCCGTCACTACTTTATTTTGGGGAGCGGGCGCGAGCTTGCGTTTGATTTTGCTAGCGTGGGCGGCAGTTGCCTTGAATTACGACATCAGCAGTGCCGCTAAACTCACTGCATGGTTTGCGCTCGGCATTGCTTTCGGTTCGATTTTGGCCGCGCGCTTCGTCAAATTAAATCACGCTGTAAATGTACTTCCAGTTGGCATTGGCATGGGTGTGTTAGTGGTATGTATGCCACTCATCACCAACCCCACTCACGCAATTATTTTGCTCATTCTGATGGGGGCAATGGGGGGCTTCTTTGTTGTCCCCATGAACGCGTTGCTACAGCATCGCGGCCATTTGCTCATGGGCGCAGGTAGCTCGATTGCGGTGCAAAACTTTAACGAAAATATCAGTATCTTTATCATGCTTGCGCTTTATGCCGCAATGGAAAAACTTAATTTTTCCATCTACGTGATCACCATTGTGTTTGGCCTATTGATGGCGAGCATCATGGGTCTGCTGTACCGAAAACACGGACACGACCAGGACTCTGGCACGACTTAATTCGCGCCAACGCAAATCTTGAAGTCAACATAACTAATTGATTTTACTGACTTATCAGTATTCATAATTGACCAACCGAGGAACTTGCCATGGAAATTGGAATTCTCGTCTTCTTAATATTACTCAGCGGTTTTTTTGCCATGTCGGAAATGAGCATTGCAGCAAGCCGCCCCGCTCTTTTGCAACAGATGGCGGCCGAGGGTAACGAAGGAGCCTCTATCGCCGTCGCCCTGCGCAATCAACCTTCAAAGTTATTGGCCGCCACACAAACAGGCCTAACGGCACTCGCCACACTGCTTGGCGTTTTTGGCGAATCAATGTGGGTGCCTCGAATTGAAGCTGCACTCGAATTACATTTGCCGTTGTTATCATTTATGCAGTACCCACTCGCCTTGTTACTGGTGGTCGGCAGCATCACCTTTGCCACCATCGTCGTCGGCGAAATCATCCCCAAGCGCATCGCCTTAGCGCGCCCTGAAGCGATCGCCTCCTTGCTCGCCCCGTTGATGGCCTTATTTGCAAAACTCACTCGCCCCTTTATTTGGGCATTGTCCGTTGCCAGTGAAAAGATACTCGCCTTGTTTCCTTTCAAAGTAAGCGAAGCACACATGGCGTCTGACGAAATTCGCGCCATGATTTCCGCTGGGCGACGTGATGGTGATTTAGATGAAACTGCGGGCGAATTACTAGGCAACGTGTTTCGCTTGGACGATCGCAAAGTGGCGGGCATTATGACCCCCGCAAACGATATTATTTATTTGGACTTGCAAGAAGCCAGCCCGATCAATTTAGAGAAGATTCAAAACAGAAAAGTCTCGCGCTTTTTAGTGTGCAAAGGCGGCCTCTCACAAGTAATGGGCTATATCGAAAGTAGAGAGTTACTACAACGCTTGCTTGCTGGCGAACCTCTCGACATGGGAAAGCTACCCACGCATGCCATCCACTTTATTCCCAACACACAATCGCTAATCGGCGTGCTGGAGTTTTTCCGCGAACAAAAAACTCATTTGTCATTGGTGGTTAATGAATTCGGTCAGGTCGAAGGATTAGTTACCATGAGCGACTTACTCTCCGCGGTGGTAGGTGACATACCCAAATCGATTGATGAGCTACCCCTTGCCGTGCAACGTGAGGATGGCTCATGGTTACTAGATGGCTTATTGCCAATAGATGAAATGAAGGAAAAATTAGGTCTCTCTTTGCTACCCGAAGAAGAACTGGGCAACTATCACACCGTGGGAGGCTTCGTCATCACCACTGTCGGACACATTCCTAAAAAAGCGGAGGTTTTCGATTGGAACGGTTGGCGCTTTGAGGTAGTGGATATGGATAACAATCGCGTGGATGAAGTTTTTGCGCGCCCGCACTTACACCCCATCAGCGATTAATAGCTACTTCAACTGCTTGATCAGATCATCAATTTGCACGAGTTTGGGATGAGAAGGTGATTTTTTTATCAACGAATTACGATAGTAAATACACTTTTCAAACTTGTCTGGCGTATTGCCATTACGTACTAAATCAAGAGCAGTCACCAAGGCCGCATTACTCACAATCTGCAAATTATTAGGTAAGCGGTTGGCCGCTTGGCACAACATCTCAATTGCCTCTGCAAGTTGGCCAGCTTGCGCTTTACGCACACCATCGTTGTTCAACAATATGACTTCCTGCGTGCTCGCTTCAATCATCGCCGTCGCTTCGGAATGATCTTTACCTGCCGCCGTTAATACTGCGTGCACCTTGCCTTTGATTACTTCGTCTTCGTGATTATTTTGAATCGCGTGATGCAACAAGCTAGTTGCCTCTGCCTCTTTGCCCAAGGCAAAACAAGCATCAGCTAACGAAATGACCGTTTGCGCTGGCAGCTTACTCAAATCACCATGCGACATTGCTTTAGAAATAGCAGCTTCGGCTTGAGCATGATTACCTGCCGCACGATGCGCCACACTCTCTGTTGCGGCCAGCAATACAGTACTGTGATCGTCGCTAAAACTTTTCTGCGCGTCAGCCACCACAGTTAGCGCTTCTGCCGCCTTACCTTGATTCACTAATGCTTTTGAAAGAACAGCGTAATCATTCGCTTGACGCACTGGGGAAAATTTATGTTTTAACAACGCCTGCTTCATTACTATCTCAGCAATTTCAGGCTTGCCCGCGCTCACTGCCAACGAGCTCAATTCACGCACTCGACTCATCGTGCCGGGAGAAACTTCACGTGCTTTTTGCAAAACATCTAGCGCCGCGTTCTTCTCACCTGATTCAGAAAGGAGCTTGCCCATAAAGTCGTAAGCAGCCATAAACTGTGGCGAGTCCGCCAAAATTTCTTTCGCCATCGCTTGCGCTTCGACTTTTTTGTCTAGCTGTTACAACTCTCGAGCCAAGCCCAATCTCGCCCACCCTACGGGTCGTATCGCCAATACTTCTTTGTACAAATTTGCCGCATCTTCCGCACGATTGTCGCGCATCAACGCCGAGCCTTTTATCTTGCAAAGCTCAATAAAATAACGGTCTTTTGCTGGCAGCTTTTTATCGCACTCAGTAACCACCCTCGCCCAATTTTTTGAATCCGTAGCTTTATCAATCACTTCAAAGTAAGCCTGCTTTTCTAGCAACTTTTCGAGGCGCGCATCAAATTGCGCTGCAGTAAAAGGCTTTAGTAGGTAATCGTCAGGGGCACATTCCGAAGCAGCGACAACCTTTTCATAAGCCTGCTCGGCAGTGATCATAATGAAAAGAGTGTTACGCTTAATCAGATCATTAGTGCGCAGATATTCAAGGAACTGCTGACCATCAGTGCTATCACCCAAAGAGTAATCGCACAGAATCACATCATATTTGTTAGCAGACATACGCTCTAAAGCATCTTTAATGCTGCCCACTAGATGCAATTTAGCAAAGCCAGAAGCAGTCAACGACATGCGCAGTTGCGAACGCATGCCTTCCATATCATCAATGACCAACACCCACTTCTCAGTAATATTGCTATTGAAAGTCAACGCATCACCCTTATATTTCTACTGTTATTTTTGGCTCGAAAATCGCTCTGCGATCCCGACAGAATTCGCTACTTAGAATCATAACAAACTTGAGCAGATCGCCAAGTGGATCATGCCTCTAGGCCTAACTCTTCCAACGCCTCTTGCGCGATCTCTCGCACCTCCAGATTCGCATCGTTAAGGCAAGTGCCAAGGTAGGGGCGCGCAGCCACGGCGCCTGTTCGCCCTAGCAAATAACAAACATCTGCCCGCACACGATGATCCTCATGGAACGTGAGCGCACCCAACTGCGGCAATAAATTTTGTAGCTCGGCAGTGTTCGCATAACGTTCCAAGATGGCGCTCATTCCCACACGGATATCAATGCCGGTAGACACATCAGCAAGCAACGTCAGCAAGGGTTTTAAACGCTGTGTATCTGCGGCCACAAAGGCCACTGCCTGCGGATAATTAGCCTGTTGCAGCAAATACTGCACGTAACGTGCCGAACCTTCTTCACCCCTAGCCCACTGCGCCCAGCGGCGTAGCTCAGTCAGGCTATGTGCACCCGTCAAAATAAATGCCCCTAATCGCAACCATGGTGCGGTGCGCACCCCATATTCAGTAGCCTGATCGGCATGCTCTACCACATTCAATACGGTCAACTGATCAATTAGACCCTCGGCCATTAACGCATTTACCCCTCGTAACATTGCTGGGCAATGAGGGCAACCCGGCGCAACAAAGAGCAAAGCATCAGGGATTGCAGAAGACATCAGCTCACTCGCTTGGCTGAAAATGACTTATCGACATGAATGACCTCCCCCTCAATCACCTCCCCTTGCGACGCGGCCTCCGTAAAAGCATCACCACGCATACTCGCCGCTTGCTGAGAAAAGGTTTTCAAATGCTTGCGAATTTCACGCGTTTTCCACCAGAGGTATGTTCCACCCACCAGCACGAGAATAAAAATAGCGGTGAGCAAAATCGCAGAGAACATCAACGCCACTGCTACTAACGCAATAGTTAAAACGATTGCAACTATTTTTCGCAATAGTCCGACCGGTTGATTTGAAGAGGTGGAGATAAATTTAATTTGCATTGTGCAAGTTTATCGCATCCTTGCTACTAGTGTAGTAAAGGCAATGCTGGCTGTTTTCGGACAACCTAAGCAATTAATTAATAAGCTCTGAAATTTCAATCAGATTCCCATCAGGGTCACGCAGATAAATCGAGCGAATCTTAGTTGTAGCGCCTGTTCTCAACACGGGCCCGTCTACAATGGGCCAATTGCTGGCTCGTATGTTCTCGATAACTCTTTCCAACGGCAGAGTAGCAATAAAGCAGAGATCTAATGAGCCAGGCGTGGGCTCTTGAGCCTTTGGTTCAAATTCCCTGCCCTTTATATGCAAATTGATTTTTTGGTTACCAAATTTAAAGGCTGTACGCACTACGGGTGGCGTGCCTCCAACAAAAGTCTCAACTTTCATGCCAAGTACTCGCGTGTAAAAATCAATGCAAGCTTTTGCATCTACTGTGGTCAGCACTAAATGGTCAAGGTGACTAATCATATTCTCAGTATTTATATTCACACGGAATAGTCTATCTCAGAATCATGGCTGAGTAATGCTCGACATGTATTAGGGGCACCTGCTTAACCTATCCGCCTGAAACTTATTCAGCTTAGGTTAAAATTCCCGGCCTAACAAAAGTATTTTCAAACTCACTTTGACTCTCGCAGCCCCGATACTCATAGAACAACTTCGCCAACGACTGCGTGCACTAGGTGCAAAACCCTGTCACGAAGATCGTTTATTCCGAGGTTGGAGCCAAGTGTGTTCGTATGACAGAAAACATAGCCCTGCTGCAACCTTCTTCCCGCTTGCACTTCGCAATGAGTTATCCACCATTGAGGCAGAGCTTGATGAGTTGGCACATCTGCACGGCGAGTATCCTGCCGATGAAGAAGTTGCACGGTTGTTGGTAAAGCTGGCTGACGGTCAAATGGTTGAAAGCGTGCTGCTACCGCGAGGCGGCTTGTGCGTATCAACACAGGTGGGTTGCGCCGTAGGATGCTTATTCTGCATGAGTGGTCGTGCTGGTTTACAACGTCACCTCGGTAGCGCTGAGATCGTCGCGCAAGTGGTGCTCGCACGTAAACGCCGCACCGTCAGTAAAGTGGTGTTTATGGGTATGGGCGAGCCAGCCCACAATCTCGACAACGTGCTTGAAGCCATTCACGTGCTTGGCATACAAGGCAATATCGGCCACAAAAATTTAGTTTTTTCTACCGTCGGCGATCTGCGTGTATTTGAACGGCTTCCTCAAGAAAAAGTGAAACCTGCGCTCGCCATTTCATTACACACCACCAATGCAAAATTGCGTAGCGAATTACTACCTCATGCACCAGCTATTCCAATCGAAGAATTAGTTGAACGCGCTGAAGTTTATGCGCGCGCCACGGCCTATCCGGTGCAGTATCAATGGACGTTAATTGAGGGCGTGAATGACAGCGATATCGAACTGGAAAGGCTTATTCAATTACTTAGCGGAAAATATGCTGTGATGAATTTCATCCCTTTCAACGAAGTCGATGGTCTCTACTATCGCCGCCCCACGCCTGAACGTATTGCCCAGATGGCACACACCCTGCATCTTCACGGCATTATTGTTCGGATACGCGATTCTGCTGGTCAAGAAATTGAAGGCGCATGTGGTCAGTTACGAGCACGGGCAGTAACTAGTGCTCACCAGCCCCTAAACCCATAAGGGTTACACCGTTGGGTATATAGATACAACGCACTATGTTCTCTAGAATCAACAGAAAATAACTCCAAGTGAACCAATACATGTCAGACGCAGACACCCCCAAACAAAACCTGAAGCTTGTTGATACACTAATTGCAAAATGTTCAAAAGAGGACATTGTTGATGCGGCTCGTTTGTTGGCGTTGAATGTTGCGCACTATCAATCCAAATACGGCACTTTGTCATTAGATGAAACGCTTGCGATGTTATGTGAAGATTGCTCCCAGCAACGCCAACTGTCGTCTGATGGCGCACAGGTTTTAGCGAATGCCCTTGAAAGCTTTGTTACGGAAATCAGAGTATCCAGACACTCATCTCATCCTTAGGCACTAGACCTTTTGGCATATAGACAGACCCTAGATGAATAGATAAAGTTCAAATCAGAGTGCGTATGAGTTGCAAATCAACTCTAACTTACTCCTCCTAATTCAGGGCGATCGCAAGGTCAGCCCATTTTTTTGGCTGAAGCACTGTTCACCCAAACTTATAAGCTGATCAGGCTGGATGGCAGTTTCTTATGCGCTACTGACTGGGGGGGGGTATACGATGACGCCTTCGAAGGTTGCCGCTAAAACATATTTCTCATTCAGCGCTTCATAAAGTTCATGGCGAACGTTACTTGACTCTAGATCGAGTTGCTCTAATAACGCTATCAAGTGTTCGTTGTCTTTGCGGTAATCCCATGTGTCAATGTAGGTGCCTTCTTTATAGCCATGATCTTGCCTAAAGAAGTTGAGTATATTTTTACCAATGTACTGTTTGAATAGGTCAGGCCAGCTCATTTCACAGTCAGTGAGCAACTCATCAAACAGGGCAAGGTTGACACGCTTTGCTGCCGCCAACCCCACCAGGAGATCGAGCTTATCCAATGGCGATATTTGAGCTAGCAGATAGTATTTGTTATCAAAAGAAACAGTCTTCTGACTCAGCTTAAACTCAGCCAGCATCTCTTTCAGTGCCAATGCCAAATTGCCATGCTTATCTTGCAGGAATGTAGATAAGGTAAAGTGCCAGATATCCACTAAGTCCATGCGCAACTGATTCATATCGGCAGCTGGTCGTTGCTTCCACCACTTCCAATCATGTAACTCGATTGCCTCAAGCCCTTTAACTTGAATAGCACGATGCCAATTGTAATTGGCACCTATCCATTCGGGGTTCACCCTACTGTTAATGTCAGCCTGGAGCTCAAGCATGCTAGATAACTGTTTTTCTGTTGGGCCCATGTTGGAAGCGTCTTAAAATATGTGTAGATAGGATTCTACAGAAGGGAGGGCGCTGATTGCCAAAATTTCAGCTATTCTTTACATCTGGCGCTGTACTTCATATTTGAACCTGATAGTTGACGCCACACGCCATGTGTCGGAAAAACAACTATTACTTATTTAACTGAGAGTGATTTAAAGATGAATAAAATGGAATGGGCTACTCAAGCATTTGATGTGTTTGAAAAGTTTCAACAAGGTGACTTTATTGGCTGGGACGAGGACTGGACCGTAGTCAGTAAATTTCATTGGCGAAGAAATGCTCAATTCATTTTTGATTCGGATGGTGATATTCCGCCACGTGATTTAGAGCTACACATTCTATTCAACCCAGACGGGTCTATTGATGAAGCTTATTCGATCATTTCAAATGACGATGACGATATCATTCAAGACCTGCCTCTCGCCTTATTAAAGGCATAGCTAAAGCCGAACCCCTGCCTCGAAACGGTTCGTTTAGGCCCCTTGCTTACACTATTCAAAAGCGCTTAGAAGTAGGTATGTCAGAGAGCAGGAACCCAGTTTTACTTAATTAGGTTCCTGCCTCTAAAGTTAGTGATGATAAAAATCACTTCTCAAATTTCATCACACCGCCTTTGCAATCCACCTTGATGGTATCTTTTGGCAGGAACTTCCCTTCCAAAATTAACCTCGCCAGCGGATTTTCAAGCTGTGCCTGAATTGCTCGTTTAAGTGGCCGTGCGCCATACACCGGATCAAAACCCGCATTGGCAATTTCCGACAATGCGGTTTCGGAGACTTCCAATTTCATCTCCATCGCTGCCAAGCGTTTTTCTAAATACTGCAATTGGATTTTGGCGATCGACTTGATATTTTTCTCATCCAGCGAATGGAACACCACAACCTCATCAATACGGTTGATGAACTCGGGGCGGAAATAAGTTTTCACTTCGCCCATCACCGCCAATTTAATTACTTGATAGTCGTCACCAGACATCTGTTGAATCATCTGCGAACCCAAGTTAGAAGTCATCACGATCACCGTATTTTTAAAATCCACGGTGCGACCTTGGCCGTCGGTCATACGACCATCATCCAACGCTTGCAGTAAGACGTTGAAAACATCGGGGTGCGCCTTCTCCACCTCGTCCAACAAGATCACCGAGTAAGGTTTGCGACGCACTGCTTCGGTCAAGCCACCGCCCTCTTCGTAGCCCACATAACCTGGAGGCGCGCCAATCAAACGCGCCACCGAATGCTTCTCCATGTATTCGCTCATGTCGATACGAATGAGGTGATCCTCCGAATCGAACATGAAGCCTGCCAATGCCTTGCACAGCTCGGTCTTGCCCACACCAGTTGGGCCTAAAAACAGGAAAGAACCATACGGACGATTCGGATCTGACAAGCCTGAGCGTGAACGACGAATCGCATCACTCACCAAGCGCACCGCCTCATCTTGACCCACCACGCGCTCGTGCAACTTATCTTCCATCTTGAGCAATTTGTCGCGCTCGCCAGTCATCATCTTGCTAACGGGAATTCCCGTCGCACGGCTCACCACCTCGGCGATTTCTTCCGCACCCACCTGCGTACGCAGTAATTTGTTTTTTTGTCCCCCACCTTCAGCTTCGCGCTGCGCCGCCTCTTTTAATTTAGCTTCCAATTGCGGCAATTTACCGTATTGCAGCTCAGCCACTTTGTCTAATTTTCCATCACGCTGTAGCGTCGCCATCTCGGCACGCACACGCTCGATTTCTTCTTTCACATTGGCTGCACCTTGCGCCGCGCCCTTCTCTGCTTTCCATATTTCTTCGAGGTCAGCATATTCACGGTCCAGTTTTTTGATCTCCTCTTCGATCAACTGCATACGTTTTTTCGAGGCTTCATCTTTCTCACGCTTTACCGCTTCACGCTCAATTTTTAATTGAATCAAACGGCGCTCAAGTTTATCCATCACTTCTGGCTTGGAGTCGATTTCCATTTTCACGCGCGCAGCCGCTTCGTCGATCAGGTCAATCGCTTTGTCCGGCAAAAATCGGTCGGTGATGTAACGATTAGACAGCTCAGCAGCAGCAACGATAGCCGGATCGGTAATCTCAACACCGTGGTGGAGTTCATAGCGCTCTTGCAAACCACGCAAGATGGCGATGGTCGATTCCACGCTCGGCTCGTCCACCAACACCTTCTGAAAGCGACGTTCTAGTGCGGCATCTTTCTCGATGTATTTACGATACTCATCCAGCGTAGTTGCACCAACGCAATGTAATTCACCACGCGCCAAGGCAGGCTTCAACATGTTGCCCGCATCCATCGCACCTTCAGCCTTACCAGCACCTACCATGGTATGTAGCTCGTCGATAAATACGATAGTTTGCCCCTCATCTTGGGCAAGCTCTTTAAGCACACTCTTTAAGCGTTCTTCAAATTCACCGCGATACTTCGCCCCCGCTAGCAAAGCAGCCATGTCCAAACTTAAAACTTTTTTCCCTTTGAGCGACTCTGGTACTTCACCGTTAACGATGCGCTGCGCCAACCCTTCAACGATGGCGGTTTTACCCACGCCCGGCTCACCGATGAGTACCGGATTATTCTTGGTGCGACGTTGCAATACCTGAATCGCACGGCGAATTTCATCATCACGACCGATCACCGGATCGAGCTTACCCTGACGAGCGCGCTCGGTGAGATCGAGTGTGTATTTTTTCAGTGACTCACGCTGACCTTCGGCCTCTTGCGAACCCACTGATTCGCCACCTCGCACCGCATTAATCGCTTGCTCTAGCGGCGCACGTGACACTCCATGCTGCTTTAACAGGCGTCCTGCTTCGCCTTTGTCATTGGTTAACGCGAGTAAAAACATTTCACTGGCGATAAATTGATCGCCGCGCTTTTGCGCTTCTTTGTCAGTGAGATTAAGCACATTAGAAAGATCGCGCCCAACCTGCACCTCGCCACCATGCCCCTCTACTTTGGGTAGGCGTGACACCGCCTCACTCAATGCCGTTTTCAGTGCATTCACATTGCCGCCGACGCGGGCCAACAACGAAGCTGCACCACTATCCGCATCATTCAGCATCGCCAGCAACAAATGTTGAGTCTCTATAAATTGATTATCTGCGCCAACTGCCAAACCTTGCGCATCAGATAATGCCTGTTGCAACTTAGTCGTAAATTTATCAAAACGCATGCGAGCTCCTTTAAGGAAATTCCGATATAAAGCTATATGTGGGCCAGTTTTAAATATTTCAAGTTCCACACATTACTCTCATTTCTTTGTATACAATTCAGCGCACTTTTGAGACAGAAAAAAACATGCCAATCAATACCGAACAAGCCATGATCATTCGAGCCAACGCAATCGCTGCGCTGGCTGAGGACATTGGTGGTGGCGATCTGACGGCACTACTGGTGCCAGAAAATTCGAAGGGACACGCCACCGTTATCACCCGCGAACACGCAATTGTTTGTGGCCGCGCTTGGTTCGATGCCTGTTTTAAATTACTGGACTCACATTGCAGCATTAATTGGTTTGTCCGCGAGGGACAAAAGGTAGCGCCGAATGAAAAACTCTGTGAAATTGAAGGCGATGCGCGCGTACTACTCACTGCCGAGCGCACCGCATTAAATTTTTTACAAACACTTTCCGCCACGGCAACCCTAACACACGATTTTGTAGTGGCAACACGCGGCACTCACGCAAAGATTATGGATACGCGCAAAACCCTCCCTGGATTGCGCATGGCACAGAAGTTCGCAGTCACCGTAGGCGGTGGACACAACCAACGCATCGGGCTTTTCGATGGCGTGCTGATTAAAGAAAATCACATCATGGCAGCGGGCGGGATTCGCGCCGCCTTACAAAAAGCCTTTGAAATAGCCTCAGATACCACCTCTGTGCAAATCGAAGTAGAAAACATGAGTGAGCTAAGTGAAGCATTAGATGCGGGGGCCAGATTAGTCCTGCTCGATAATTTTGATCTCGACGCCATGCGCAAAGCAGTTCAATTCACCGCGCGCCGTGCGGAACTCGAAGCCTCTGGCGGCATCAACTTACAAACCGTGCGTGCCATTGCAGAAACAGGTATTGACCGCATCTCCATTGGTAGCCTAACTAAAGATATTAAAGCGATCGACCTGTCGATGCGTTTCATCTAACTCTTGAAAAATTAACACTAGCCCCCACCTTGGTTAGCAATTATTTTTCAAGGAATAAACATGACCGACTTTCTGCATATTGTTTGCCCACATTGCGATGCCGTAAACCGAGTTCCGTCAGACAAGCTCACCGCCAATCCCACTTGCGGCAAGTGCAAACAAGCGCTTTTTACCGCTCATGCTATCGAGCTGAATAGCGGAAATTTCATGCAACACATCTCGCGCAATGATATTCCCGTACTAGTGGATTTCTGGGCTCCGTGGTGCGGCCCTTGCCGCTCAATGGCGCCTGCTTACGCAGATGCTGCGCAAAAACTTGAGCCGCACTTTCGTGTGACCAAAGTGAACACTGAAGAAGCGCAAGACTTAGGCGCTCGCTTTAACATTCGCAGCATTCCCACACTGGCTTTATTTAAAGGGGGCCACGAAATTGCGCGGCAAGCGGGTGCAACCAATTCCGCTGGCATCGTGCAGTGGGCACAGGCAAATAACCGGTAACCAATCATGTCCAAAAATGTATTAATGGCACTTAGCTACCTCATGCTTTCTGCTTGTAGCAGCGATCCCTATCAAGGCTTGTATGAGGGCATCAAATCACAAAATGAGGCAAAACGATCACCTCAAGAAAAAGCGATGACCCCTGCCCCAAGCTATGACACTTACAAAAATGAACGCGAAAAAATAACGCCGTAACGAAACTACGGCGTTATTGCTGTGTGAAGCTAACTAACGTTCAAAAATTAGAACAGGTCAACGTCGTTGCCCTTATCCTTCATCCCCGACATATAAGTATCAAGCGCCTCGCGCACTGGCGTGCCATTAATCACCGCATCAAACATCGCGCACTCATCTACAGTTGTATATTTCGAGCGAATTTTTTGCTGCAACATGACCCACTCTTGCGGATTGAAAATGCGGCCTCGATCGCCTACCAAATCATTAAGCACCGCTAAGCTATGAGTCACATGCGCCAAGCGTTGAGTGAGCTTATCGTAGAACTGAAATGCCACAATCGACTGATGCACCATGCCAGTAACGTGACTCGCTGCATCCATCACACTCTTCTTCGTCTCTCCAACTTCGCCCTCGTCTGGCAATTGATTAAGCGAGTTAGAAATCATGCCCAAATACCCTGCCATCGTCGTGAAGCTATCGGTCAGCACATCCACTGACGAATTACTATCTTTCATCGCCGCTTCAATCTGTCCAGTTGCCACTTCCAACATCAACATCGTTTCGCGTACCTGACTCCAATCCAGATCAGGCGTATGCGCCCGTGTGCCACTATTTTTCACTGCTTCAGTCATCTTCGCTCCCTGCGTTATTGATTTGGGTGTTTGACTATAACCCCGCGCCAGTTTCTTTTCCAGTTCACTGCGCATTGCATTGCTCGGACTGCATTCTTTGGGCACTCGACTATAATCACCCAGTCAACCCTCGCAACGCACCCTAATCATGACCCAAACCAGCACAAAAGATAACTTGCATCCGAGTAACCTGCATCGAGAGCGTTACGACTTTGAGCAACTCATCGCGAGTAGCCCCGCATTGGCCGCATTTGTAGCACTGAATGAGTACGGCAATGAATCGATCAATTTCGCTGACCCCGCCGCCGTTAAAGCGCTTAATCGTGCGCTATTACTTCATCATTACAATATTAAAGAGTGGGATGTCCCCGCACAGTATTTGTGCCCACCCATCCCCGGTCGCGCCGACTACTTGCACTATCTCGCCGACCTACTCAGTGAGCGTAATGGCGGCGAAATTCCGCGTGGCAAATCGGTGCGTGCGCTCGACATTGGCACAGGCGCGAACTGTATCTACCCGCTCATCGGCCATGCCGTTTATGGCTGGCAATTTGTCGGCACCGATATTGACGCAACGGCACTTCATAATGCGCAGCAAATTTTAGATACGAATCAATTGAACGAGGCGATTGAATTACGTTTGCAAAAATCTCCTGAGGCGATTTTTTCAGACGTAACCTATGCGGATCAATTCTTTGATCTCACACTTTGCAATCCGCCATTCCATGCCTCCCTCGCCGAAGCAAGACACGGCTCGCAGCGCAAATGGAAAAATCTCGGTAAAGAAAGCGACAAACGTAAAAACCCCGTTCTCAATTTTGGCGGGCAAAGTTTGGAGTTATGCTGCGATGGTGGCGAAGAAGCCTTCGTTAACCGCATGATTGACGAGAGCGAATCCGGTAAAAATAACTGCCTTTGGTTTACCACCATGATTTCTAAATCGGCCACCCTACCGCACGTTTATCGCAAGCTAAAATATTCGGGGGCAAAAGAGAACCGCACGATTGAAATGTCACAAGGGCAGAAAAAAAGCCGCATCCTCGCCTGGACCTTTATGGACAAGGATCAGCAGCGGGATTGGTGGCTTAAAAAATCAAAATAAACTCATTTTCGCTATCACGCGAAACACACTCGACCAATGCGCCCATAAACAGCGGACGGACATCGCAGCCGGAGCCCAACGGGTGTTGCAGGCCACTAACCTGGCGAAAGAGAGGCGACGTCTGGCCAAATTCATCGAACGCTCTACTAACTTAAGGCTTTGAGAGAAATGAAGAGGCCAAGCAACATCGACATGCGCATTTTGATTACATGTAATTGAACATCGACAAATCAGCAACCTGCTTGAAGGATTTTTGAGCTGCGGTAAGACTCGTGGTTTGACGATTCAAATCACTGACCGCTTTGTTGTAATCCAAATCTTGCAGCGTGGATAAGGTCTGTTTGTATTGCAACCCCAAATCTTCGCCAGTGGCTTGCAAGGAATCCAATTCATTCATGCGTGCGCCGAGCGAGGCCCGCGCGGTCAACACTTTATCTAACCCACGATCTAGGCCACTCATCGCTTTACTAATGGCACTGGTGGTCAACCCCCCAGTTGCCCCATCACCTTCTGGACTGGTGGTACGCAACGCTTGGATTAGGTCGCCCATCACCTTAAATATACTTTCATTGCTACTCGGCAAAACCGTGAACTCGTCACCCGCTGCCGGGTTGCCCGACAAAGAGATCTGCATGCCAGGTAAAGGAATCGCTTCACCACTGGTATAAAGATAAGCCGGCTCTGGTGGTACTGGAACAGGTGGCAAGGTTTCGCCCTTGGCCGTTTTTTCAGTGATGGTATAACGACTGGGGGTGACAAAAGTAAGTTGGTAAGTGCTCCCGGTGAGATGGGTTGAGTTAGTCACCGAGCCTTGGCCAATCGCCGCCGCGCCAATGTTGCTCTGCGAAGCTTCGGTCACAAAAATACCGTTACCACTTTTCACACGCATAAAAATTTCTGCGCCGGAATCGCTACTCGCCATTTGTCGCGAACTGCTCACCTGCACCATGCGTTGACCATCGTCCGCCATGTATTGCACGCCTAAGGGTGTATTCACAAAGGGAATAGTTCTGCCCTGAAAACCTGAGAACAAATAATTTCCGGTGCCGTCGGTGCTATTCGCCAGAGCAGTTAATTGCTCTAAACGCCCTTGCATCTCATCGGCGATCGATTTTCTGTCAGAAGGAGAGAAAGTGCCATTACCCGCTTGCACCGCCATCGTTTTTACATCCTGAATTACCGTAGTGACGTTTTGCAAAACGGCTTCCGCCATGCCCGTAGATGCTTTTACTGCATTTCGATTTACGGTGTATTGGCTATTCGTGCCATCTGCCTGTGTCACTTGCAAAGCATTTGCTGAGGCCGCGGGATCATCCGCTGGTGTCAACATACGACGACCAGAGGCCACTTGCTGATTGGTATGCAACAACGATGCTTGCTGCTGATTCAGCATCGATACGTTGGTATCAAAAAGACTACCTGAGCTGATACGCATGGCTCACTTACCTCCCTAACTCAAGCACTGTATCAAACAGTGTGTTGGCAATTTGCATGGCTTTTCCTGCGGCCTGATAAGAGCGCTGGTAGCGCATCAGATTCGCAGCCTCTTCATCCAGATTCACGCCAGAGTAAGCTTGCTGCGCAGCGACGGTTTCTTCTGCCATGCTAGTTTGCGCGGCACTGGTCACCGCCAACTCGCGTGTTTTATTTCCGACGTCACTCACCCACTGCGCATACGCTCCTTGGAAAGTCGCGGTTGGCTCTCCTCCTTCGGGAGCGCCCAAAGTGTTTTTGGTTTGCAGTCCCGCTATCAGCAAGGCGTTATTGCCATCGGCTGTTGCGTTCAGATTAGGCCCCACGGTGAACGTGTCGCCCGCAACAGGCGCACCACCAATTTGCGTAGTCCAGCCATTGAAGCTGATGTCTTTTCCCTCGGTAAAGGTTTCGCCTTGTGCAAGACTCACTCCGGTAGCGGTATCGAGCACGTCATAGGTAGCTTGACTTGTGAAAGTGATCGTCACTGGGTTCTTTAGGTTCCGATCAATCATCGGGTGCATCGGATCTGCTGCGGCCGTACCTGCAGCAGCATTAACCTTGGCGGCTTCAATTTTTCCACTACCACGATTGCTCAATGTGGCATTGGTACGCACCGGCATCGCCGCGGCAATTTTGCTGGGATCCTTCACCCCCACATCAATGTCACGTGCGCCCGCAACAGTAGGGCGAATCATGTAAGTGTCACCTGGCTGCGCGCCCGGCGTAGTGGTCAAGCTCAATCCATCAATAGGCTCTTTAGGCAAACCGTCAGGGAATACCGTTTTCTTACCATCGGATTTTCGTATCAGTGTGTATTGGGTTCCGTAATCGTACTTAAGGACATAATCACTACCCGTCAACGCCGCATAATCTTTAGGGCTAGCGATCGTTGCTATAACAACGCCATCACCCTTGTTTAAGGTATTGGAGTAAACCTCGGGGCTCGGCTGTTGAAAGAAATCAATGCCCAAGTCACCATTTAAGTCTTGGCCCATTTGATGCTGTTGATTAACGATGCCCGCAATGCCCATCGCCACGCGACCGAGTGCATTTTGTGAGGTGGCCAGCGAGTCGTCACGGAACGTTAAAAAACCGCCAAGATTACCGCCTTGCAGACTACTTTGTTGCAAGGTCGTTTTCGTTCCATCCATGTTGTTATAAACAATATCTTGCTTAGAAGGATCTTCCGGTGATTGCCCGATACCCAGCTCAAAAGCAGTGGCACCGACCACTAACGACTGCCCATTACCAATAAAAATATTGTACGCACCATCACTTTGCCTAACTACGCTGGTTTTAATTTCATTGTTAAGTTGCGCAACGAGCTGATCTCTTTGGTCCATCAAATCATTGGGCGGCTTACCCGCAGTATTAGTTTGCATCACTATATTGTTATTCAATGCCGCGATCTGTTTGGAATAACTGTTCACCTGCGAAATACTGTTCGAAATCTGGCTACTCACCGAATTATTAACATCAATAAATCGTTGACTGAGCGAACGGAAACGCGAAGTCAAAGAGCCCGCGCTATTCAACATGGCCTGACGTGCTGGCTGAGACTCGGGGGCCGTAGAGACGTTATTTACGGCACTAAAAAAATCTTGAATCGCGGGTGAAATGCCTGCAGTGGGATCGGCAATGACGTTGTCGATCTGCTTAATTTGCGCATGATAGGTATTGAGCATCGCGGCCTGGCTTTGCTCAGACAAAACCTGCCCATTCATAAACTCGCTGTAAGCGCGCTTTACCGTTGCAACGTTAACACCCTGCCCTAAATAGCCTGCACCAGAAAACTGGGCATTACGTGTCGTGGTAACTACCTCTTGCTTTGAGTATCCAGTGGTGTTTGCATTGGCGATATTGTGCCCTGTGGTCTGCAGACCCATCTGCGCTGCGCCTAGTGCGCTAACACTGATTCCGAGGATATTGCCCATGTTAGAACTCCAATTGCTCCACTTAGGAGCATCTCACATTAAATATCGGCAAAGTTTGCCAATACTTTAGTTAATTTTCTTCACACTACGCTAAGGTGCTTACGCTGTTGATTACTTTACTTAATTTGTCGGCGTAATTAGGATCGGTGGCATAACCTGCTTGTTGCAATGCCTGTGCGAATCCTTTGGCGTTATCACCCTGCTTCAACACTTCTGCGTAGCGCGGATTAGTGCTAATGGTGTTGGCATAATCTTTAAAGCTGTCGGCGTAAGAGTCATAAGCACGGAATTTCTCGACCTGCTTATTCGCAACACCATTGTGGTACTCGGTGGTCATCACTTCAGCCACTTTACCATTCCAACTTCCGCCCGCTTTAATGCCAAACAAATTGTGACTGCTAGTGCCATCCGGCATTTTAATTTCGCGACGTCCCCAGCCGCTTTCAAGCGCAGCCTGTCCTACCATCAGATGCGCGGGCACACCCGTAGCCTTGCTTGCTTGCTCAGCATGAGGCATGAGTTTTTTCACAAAATCTTGCTGAAAGTTTTCGTTATAAGCGGAAGGAATCGAATTCCGTACCGCAGGAGTTGATGTAACGGCATCCGATGGAGGCTGAACACCGGTGCGCTGCAACTGACGCATCATCACATCAGCTAGACCCACACCCTGACCAGATGACATACTTTGTGCCAACTGTTGATCGAGCATTCCCGTAAACATTTTGGTTTGCTCACTATCCAACATGCCATCCTGCGGCGTAGCTTCTCGCATGCTCTTCAGCATCATGTTTAGAAATACTTGTTCAAATTGTTGCGCTGCGCTTTTTAACGCTTGATCGGGTGAGCTCTTGGCTTGCAGACGTAGCTTATCCAGACCCTGAGAGTCGATGGCTAACTTACTGATGTCATTGCTAGAGATGCTCATGGTCGCAATTCCTAACTCAATTTTTTCGTTAAATAATTTCTAACTCTGCACGCAATGCGCCTGCCGATTTCATTGCTTGCAGAATCGCCAGCATATCTTGGGGTGTGGCACCAATCGCATTAAGTGCACTCACCACATCACCCAAAGTAACGCCTAGTTTCAAATGTAACAAATTTTTCTTACCTTTGTTGTCGGTATTAGGTTTTGTCGCATCGTTAGATTCGGCACCTGCATCATTCGCATCACCTTTCACCAATACGGTTAGGGTACCGTGTGCCACAGCGCATTCTTCCAACATCACAGACTGATTCATCACTACTGAGCCTGTACGCGCATTGATAACAACGCGAGCAACTGGCTGAGCGGCATTCACTTGCAAATTTTCTACCCGTGAAATAAATGCCACGCGTGCATTTCCGGTGGGCGCTTTGATTTGTATCGTGCGCCCATCTTGGGCAACAGCAATTTCTTTATCAGGAGAAATATCGCGATTCACCGCATCGGCCAGACGCGCAGCAGTCGTAAAATCATTGGTGTTCAATTCAAGATATATAAATTCGCCTTGCCCCACTGCGGTTGGGACCGCACGTTCGACTGTGGCACCACTTGGAATGCGGCCGACAATCAAATGGTTTACGGCTGCTTTAGACTCACCAGATGAGGCCACCAATAAGCTACCTTGACCCATCGCATATACCTGACCATCCGCGCCTTTGAGTGGAGTCATCAGCAGTGTGCCTCCACGCAAACTTTTCGCATTGCCAAAAGAAGAAACGGTAATGTCGATCGTTTGGCCAGGACGGGCAAACGCAGGCAACGAAGCGGTCACCGTTACCGAGGCCACGTTCTTCATGCTTAAATTGGTACCCTGCGGCAATTTAACGCCCATCTCCGTCATCATGGTGAGCGTGCTGTTCACGGTGTAGGGCGTTGAATCACCTGTACCATCAAGACCTACAACCAAACCGTAACCAATTAATTGGTTTTCGCGCACACCCAAAATGCTGGCCATATCTTTAATGCGCCCTGCCGAAACATCTAATGATGTAAATGCCATCATTGCCAGCAAAATTAATTTCATAATACTTTTCATGATGCCACCTCTCTAAAAGTACAGCTGCTTAGGTGTAAACATTCGACTAAACCGACTCATAAACGATTGTGAGGGAGGAGTCGGGTTGATGTTGTCTGCATTGCGATACTCAATTTGCACATCCGCGATTTGTGTTGACTGCACGGTGTTTGTCGGCGAAATGGTCAGTGGATTAACAATGCCGCTAATACGCACGTACTCAAAATTCAAATCTGCATTGGCATATTTAACCAGCTTGTCTCCACACACCAGTAATTTTCCGTTATCTAACACCACCACCACAGTGGCAATAACCGAACCTGCGTAAGCCGTTGTGCCGGCTTTTTCTTTTGCAGCTGCTGATTTAAATTCTTTGCTATCGGTAGGCAAAGAAGTTTCAGGTGTTGAAGGTTTTTTGGCGTTCGCGCTTGATTTTTCGGTTGGATTTGACGACTCTCCGATGGTGATGGTTAATTCATCACCTACGTTACGCGCACGACGGTCTTCAAACAAAGGGCGGATGCCACCCGCTTTAAAAATAGTGCCATTATCAAAAGTCGCCATCTTCTGTGGCATTGGGCAAGAACTTAAGGGAGTCTTACTTCTAATCGGTGTGCAGCCGATCATTGTGAAGATCGATCCGATTAAAACCCAGCAAATTAACTTACGCATGATCATTCTCCTAAACTTCACTCAGCCTAAATCTGAGACAACTTTTGTAGCATCTGATCAGACGTAGTAATCGCTTTAGAGTTAATCTCATAAGCGCGTTGCGTCTGAATCATGTTCACCAACTCCTCTACCACATTCACGTTTGAGGTTTCAACAAAGCCTTGGCCTAAAGTTCCGGTGCCATTCGCTCCTGGCGCTTGCTGGCTTGCCGCACCGGATGATGATGTTTCCAAATATAGGTTTTGACCAACACTTTGCAATCCGGTGGGGTTAATAAAAGTGGTGAGCTGTAAATTACCAATTTGCGTTGGAGCAACCGTTCCCGCTTGTGTCACCGACACCAAACCATCTTGACCAATCGTCACGCTAGTTGCGTTCGCTGGAATGGTGATCGCGGGTTGAATCACAAAACCGCTGGAGGTCACTAACTGACCTTGGCTGTCTGTTTGAAACGAACCATCGCGCGTGTAACCTGTTGTGCCATCTGGCATCAGCACAGGGAAAAAACCTGCCCCCTGGATCGCCACATCGAGCTTGTTGCCAGTTTGCGCCAAGTTACCTTGGGTGTGGATACGCTCGGCGGCCACAGGACGCACACCAGTACCGATCTGCAAACCTGAAGGGATCTGCGTATTTTGCGAAGATTGCGCGCCTGGTTGACGAATATTTTGATAGAGCAAGTCTTCAAATACCGCGCGTGAACGCTTAAAACCGTTGGTGCTGACGTTCGCCAAGTTGTTGGCAACCACATCCATCTGCGTTTGCTGGGCATCTAAGCCGGTCTTGGAAATCCATAAGGAACGAATCATGTCGGTACTCCTTTATTTTCTTGGCGCTTCATCTGTGGCAGTAAAGCCATTACACATGAGCCTATCCTACCGAAAGCAGGGAAAATCAAAGGGATGATGAGAGGGGAAAAAGTGCGCTTATTCGCACTTAGAGAGAGTTTAAAGCTGAACTGCAAAACTTTTTTATCCGCAGATTTCGCAGATTAACGCAGACTGAAAACAAAATACTAAATAAAAACAAAGTATTGAACCAATACACTGGGCTTGGCGCACGAAAAAATCGGCGTTAATCTGCGCAATCTGATGAAGCCACTGGTGAAGCAACTAGCCATCTCACTAAGGCAGCAAGCTGCCAAGTGATTGGTTATAGCCATTCGACTAAGCTCGCAAGCGAGCAAGTCGCTGGTTATGTGGATAGCTTTTCGCCTTTATACATTTTAGGTTTTAGCTAAATTTAAGCATTAATATTCAAAAGCTGGCTCGCTGACTTAGCATTGTTATCTGCCGTTTGAAGCATCTTCATTTGCGTATCAAATTGCCGCGCAAGCGTAATCATATTGACCATCGCTTCGACCGCATTGACGTTACTGCTTTCCAAGTTGCCGACCATCACCGTGACCTTGCCATCGGCCTCTGCATTATTGCCATCCTTCGTGCGAAACATGCCATCTTCGCCGCGCACCATTTGATCTTCGGGTGGATTAGTTAATTTAATTCGTCCCACCGTTACTACTGCCGCAGGTCGGTTGCCAGTCGGCACTGTAGAGATCGTGCCGTCTTTAGCGATGGTGACTTCGGTATTTGGAGGCAAAGTGATGATGCCGTTATCACCTAGTACATTTAAGCCACTGCGCGTTTGCAACACGCCATTCGCGGTGGTTTGAAAACTACCGTTCCTGGTGTAAGACTCTTTGCCGTCAGGTGCTTGTACCGCAATCCAACCTTTGCCATCAATCGCCAAATCGAGATCGCGGCCCGTTGGCTGCATTGCCCCCGGCGTAAAGTCGGCGCCCGCTGTGGAATCCACCACAAAAACGCGCGTGGCTAAACCATCACCCTCAAGAGGTACAGCTCGGAACGTATTAATCGCCGCCCGAAAACCAGGTGTATTGTTATTGGCCAGATTCTCCGATACCGCAGCTTGCTGCTGCAGGATATGCGAAGCTCCTGTCATTGCGGTGTAGATTAGTCTGTCCATGTTGCCCTCCCTAGCTTCTTGTCGGGTTGAAACCCGAGCTACGACTCACTGTTAACGCAAGTTGGTAATCGTCTGCAACACGGCGTCCTGTGTCTTAATCGATTGCGCGTTCGCTTGATAGACTCGTTGCGCCACAATCATGTTCACTAGCTCACCCGTCAAATCGACGTTCGCATCTTCTACTGCACCTGAGGTCAGCACGCCCAAACTCGCCGTACCTGGCGTACCCGGCAAGGGCGTACCCGCTGTCGAAGTAGGCGCCCAACGGTTATTCCCCAAGGGTTGCAAACCTTGCGGATTGGAGAAGTTGGCAATGGTTACTTGTCCTAATTTTGCTGACTGACCATTGGTATAACGCCCCAAAATTGTACCGTCTGGGCTGATGTTAAATCCGCTTGGCATACCCGTTGTGTAACCATCTTGCACCATCGAACTCACACCAAATGCGGAACCGTATTGCGTACTATCCGAGAAGTCGAAAGTCAGTGTCATAGGGTCTGCTGCCGCTGCAATACCGCCGCCAGGCGCGGTCGACATCGGCGGAGTAAATGCCTGTGACATCGCAAGCAATGTGCCTTTAGGCAATTTACCCGTGGTGTCAAAAGGCAAACCTGCGCCGATCGGCACCGCACTCAACGGCACGGTTGCTGCGGCTTGCGCAGGCTGAATTTGGTTATCAATCGTTAAGAATACATTCCACTTGTTGACACCAACGGTTGGCTCAGATTTTTGGAAATACAAGGTCGCAACGTGCGGGTTACCCAAACTGTCATAGATCGTGGTCGATGTTGAGTTGTTGTAAGTTGAAGGATCGGCTTGGTTAAAACGGAACGATCCTGCTGGGCCTGGCGGCACAGTCGCGGTAAGGCCTGTGTCCGCGGGTTCAGCGGTTACTTTGCCGCGAGCATCCACGTTCAAACCAACCAAAATATTAGGGCGATCTGAAGTGCCGGTTGCACGCGCAGGAATTTGTGTCGTTGGAATTTGCAATGGCCCTGGCACACCTGAATGATCAACTCCAAACAAGCGCATACCCTCACTGGTCACAATAAAACCTTCACTATCAAGCTGAAATTGTCCATTGCGAGTGTAGTACTGCGGTGCCGTGCTGACGGTTGTACCTAGCTGAAAGAAACCTTGTCCGCTAATCGCGGTATCAAGCGCATTGTTACTGGCCGTGATATTGCCTTGAGAAAATTGCTGCGCAATCGTCGCTAATTTTGTACCAATACCGGCGACGGTTCCTGCGGAGCCACCAACCGAGCTGGCATACACATCAGAGAACTGCGCTTGCGATAATTTAAAACCAACAGTGTTAGCGTTCGCAACGTTGTTACCGATCACGTCCAAATTCTTAGCTGCTGAGTTTAGTCCGCTGAGTCCTTGTTGAAAGCCCATGATGTTCTCCTTTGTTTAGCTTGAACGTCACACCCGTGCTGGGTGGTGACCGCTTGCATTACACAACTTGTTTAACGTCTGCCAGGTTATAACTACCCAAGCCGCTCACATCCAATTTTGCGCCCGCCGAACCCGGCACTACTCCATTAACCATGCCGAAGGCCAAAGTCTTCGCTGGCTCAGTCTTGTCACCGGACACAAACTCAGCAGAGATCTTGTAAGGGCCATCAGGTAAATCGTCCCCCATGTCATTTTTGCCATCCCATGCCAATGGAATGACACCTTGTTTTTGTGCGCCCATTTGTATGGTGCGAACGATATTGTTTGCACCATCCTTAATTTGCACTTTCACGGCATCGGCACTTTGTACGAGATCAACACCCGCCAAGCCCTTGCCCTCTTTTAGCTCCACACTCGAACCTGGCACCAACGCACCACGACCAATCATGCTGGTTGCCGACATCGACTGCCCCGCAGACATGTTGTCGCTCAGCGCTTTTAATGTGGCGTTAATTTTATCGATACCGCTAACCGTACTGAGCTGTGCCATTTGTGAGGTGACCTGCGCGTTATCCATCGGATTAAGCGGGTCTTGATTCTTCATCTGTGTCACCAGCAATTTCAGGAAGCGATCTTGCGTATTCGCGGCGGAGCCCGTGGCATCGCTTACTGCGTTCGCGGATGATTTTGCCGCACCCGTAGCTGGCGCTGCTCCTGCCGCTGACGCTGGTGCAGCTGGCTTTCCCATAGCAGGCGATGGATTTGCCGCACTTGGTGTTGGCGGAGTTGCCCCTAACGAATTTGGCCCTTGAACGGAATTAACCATGACTCTTCTCCTTATTGCCCGATGGCAAGTGTTTTAAGTAACAATGCTTTGGATGTGTTCATCACATCCACGTTATTTTGATACGAGCGTGAGGCGGAAATCATATTGACCATCTCATCAACTGGATTCACATTTGGCATGGTCACATAGCCTTTTTCATCTGCCATCGGGTGTTTCGGGTCGTACACCATTTTCATCGGCGACGCATCGTTCACGATGGAGGCTACTCTCACCCCCTCGCCTGGCTGCCCAGAAAACGAAGTAGAGGTAAACACCACCTGTTTGGCTACATACGGCTTGCCATCTGGCCCCGTGGTGCTTTCCGCATTAGCCAAGTTGCTCGCCACCACGTTCAAGCGCTGCGATTGCGCAGTCATGCCGGAACCGGCAATGTTAAAGATATTAAAGAGTGACATGATAATTACCTCTTATATTCAACTAGCCTTGTAAGGCCGCCAATACGTCTTTTGTTTTATCACTAATGAAGCGCACGCTAGCCTCATAGCGCAAGGCGTTATCCGCAAACTGTGCGCGCTCCACATCCATATCCACCGTGTTGCCGTCTGCGCTGGGCTGCACAGCTCCGCGATACAGCACAGGCGAACCCATCACAGATTCGCCGCTACCCTCTCCTAAGTGATTGCCCGCAGTCGTCGCGAGTTGTAATTTTGGCCCGGCTTCAGAAATCGCCCCTTGCAGCGCACTGGCGAAATCAATGTCTTTTGCCTTGTAGTTAGGTGTATCCGCGTTGGCAATGTTAGACGCGATCAATTCTTGGCGAGCCGCGCGTAAATTCAGCGCTGCCTGATGAAATTGGTACATGCTGTCAATTCTGCTAGTCATTATTGCCCACCTCTCGCATCCTTCCTACGTCCATGTCGTGCATAATAATCACAGTAGGTTTTGGGCATCCTTCAATTAGCGGGTGAAAAACATGTTATTTCACCTCTTAGACAAATCTCCGTAGCGTGACAATACCGCCATGAAAATAAGCCTCGTTGCTTTACTCAGTCTTTTATTTTTGCCGGCCACTTGCACGGCAGAAATGCAAAGCCACGTCGAAATCAAGCGCGTGGTAAAAGAATTCATTCAAAACAAAGCCCCATCCATGCCGGGTAAGGTGGCGATTAGGGTCTCAGACATTGACCCTCGCCTGGCTTTGGCTGCCTGCACTCAAGTAGAAGCTTTTCTTCCAACGGGGAGTCAGTTAATTGGGAAAACCACTATCGGCGTGCGCTGCAATGATAAAAATAGCTGGTCATTATTCGTACCAACTACCATCATTATCACTGTCAACTTGTTCGTTTCGAGCAAACCGCTTCAACAAGGGCAAACCGTG
The DNA here is from genome assembly GCA_037140475.1 of Gallionellaceae bacterium. Lineage (GTDB taxonomy): Bacteria > Pseudomonadota > Gammaproteobacteria > Burkholderiales > Gallionellaceae > PALSA-1006. The sequence continues at coordinate 3,922 of JBAXEJ010000019.1, read as the reverse complement.
CGTATGGGAGACTTTAATAGCCAGCTCGGAGAGCTCAATCAGCAAGGCATTATTACTGAAGAAAATCAATTGGTTGGAAAGGTGCTCAAGTTTAGCATTGGTGCCGGACAAATTTTAAAACAGGAAATGCTGCGGCCACCCTACGCGGTAACACAAGGCCAAACCGTGCAACTCGCTGTCGAAAAACAAGGTTTTTCACTTCGTAGTGCTGGACAGGCACTCAATAACGCGGCAGAAGGTCAGTCGGTACAGGTAAAGACGCCCTCCGGCCAGGTCATTACCGGCATCGCGGGACAAAGCGGCGTGGTTGAAGTCCGATAGCGTTTTTATTAGTCAATATAAACAATAGGTTGATAATTAGTCAAAAAATATTTGGATTAATTGCAAAAAAGCCCTAAAGTTTTGCCAGACGCTGCCGATGTAGTACATGACCAAGACAGTTAAAAGGTGATTCAAATGAAAATCGAAAAAAGTAATAGTTCTTTACCCCCTTCAGCCGCTAGTGAGTCAGCGGCACGTGTAGCACAGGCAAAGACGTCACAGTCGCAACCTGCGCCAGAAGGCGTGAATGTGAGCCTCAGCTCCACTAACAGCCAACTTCGTAGCATGGAGGCAAGCATGGCAGATGCGCCAACGGTAGATTCCAAGCGAGTTGCCGAACTTAAATTGGCGATTAGCGAAGGACGCTTTCAGATTAACTCTGGAGCGATCGCTGACGGATTGATCAATAACGTGGAAGATATGATTAGCGCGAGCCAAAGTTGAGCAATAACCTCGCTTCAGATTTACTGATCAAACTAAATGAAGAGCGTGCCGCGTTGCACGCTTTTGTCGTTTTACTCGAAAAAGAACAACAGGTATTGCTGGAATCTGATGTCGAGCCGCTGCTGACTTTCGCAGAAACTAAAACTCAGTCTGCACACAAATTAGCTGAAATGGGCGTTAGCCGACGTCAAGCAATGACACCAAACACTGCCAACTTGGATACCACGGCTTGGATTAAACAGTACGCACCAACCTGTAGTGCAATTTGGGATGAAGTGAGAGAGCTAGCTACACGTGCGCACCACTTAAATCATACCAATGGCGAAGTCATTCAGCTCAAGCTTCGCAGCAACCAACAAGCGCTGAATGCCTTACTCGGTGCGGCTCAAAACACCACCGCACTTTATGGCCGCGATGGCCAGCCTAGCTTGCCGATTTCGGGTCGCACACTGGGTAGCGGCTGATTTAGGGTTAATTTATTTCAGAACAAACCATTCAATATTTGTTCGCAACACACTAGCGTTACTTCACTGGCACAACAACTTCTGGTGCAACCCCTAAACGTTTTGCACGACGGGCAAAACGGCGGTCATCAAAACTCATCAACGCTGTGCAATGGCTACTCGCTAAAAGATGCAACGCGTCAGCGAAATCTAGGCCATCCGCATGCAACACAAGAGCATCGGCAATCCGCGCCCATTCTTCTACGCTAACATTGGGCAGACCCAGCAGATGCTCCACAACCCGTACAAAATCTTTAGCTGAAAACCCATAAAAGGCTCGCAACACCCATTCAAGTTCAAGAATCACTGTCAGCGGAACAAACACCTGTGCAGATTCCGTTATTAGACGATGTGCAATCGGGCGCTGTTTTGCAGACTCACTATCCGCTGGGTCATCTACATAGAACCGCGCCAAAATATTGGTATCAAGTGCAATCATTTTGCAGATTCACGCATCGCAAGAGCAACATCAAAATCAGCAAGGCGACGCTTGCCAGGCTGTTTGCATACCAACATTCCAAATCCATCTTCGGCATTCGTTTGAACTACTCGACGCTTCACCTCCGCACGAATAACATGCCCCTCCAAACTAAAATCAAGTTGGCAACCAGGCGCAATGCCTAAGCGGCGGCGTATTTCTACAGGAATAACGACTTGCCCCTTATCTGAAACAGTTACTGTTAGCATCACCATCTCCTCTTACAAAGTAAGAATAGTCTAGCACAAAAAAAACTAGGGGAATAAAAAAGCGCCCTACAGTGCGCTCTGAAATCTAAAAACGCTACTTATACTTACTACTATTCTGCTCAATGTAGCGAAGCACTTCAGCTTCTGGATAAATCTGAGGCCAAGAGTCTTTCGCATAATCCATCTTTGCCAGTGGTGCTTGTTCATGGTTACCGTCCGCCATAATCAGCTCAGCATACATCATGCGTAATTCTTTTGGCTTTTCTGCACGTGCGAGTAATTGGTTGGCGGTGTAATTGCGTTGCTTTGCCTCAGGTAAAGCGACCTTCAACAAATTCGGATTTTTTCGCAAGCGTATTTTTGCTTCTGCTAATTTGATTTTCCAAAATTTCCGATATGTTTCTGCCAGTTTCAATGAGTTCATTGCTCTTGCGTGCTCTTCTCGGGTGTGTGCCTGCTCAACAAACAAGTTCGCCTGCGCCACCATCAAATGTGCTGAGAGTGCATTTTCAACTGCACCGAAAATGTCCTGATTGAAATTCAACGTGGGGACTTGGTGAGTTGTTTCTATTGCGATGCCATTCCTTGGTTTATCGTAATCAGCAAGCGCTACCAATCTTGGATCGTGCTTCATCGATGGGACGGCATAGTCGATCGCTGAACCATTCTGCATGACAGCGACCCTTACTACATCCCGATCATTGAGCAGAGTTCGATGGACAAATTTCAGGGCACAGCCATTTTGCTGCATCGCAATTAGCACTAAGTCTTTATTTTTCTTAATATCAACGGCTAAATACGAAAGCGCCAATCCGTTGTTGCGTAAAGCAGTGGCTGCAATATCAACATCACCTTTTAGCGAATCCGCCGCATATCGCACTGCCAATCCATTTTGATACACTGCGGCTAGAACGATTTCCTTGTCCTGCTGAAACTCGCTAGGAAGATCATATAAGCTATTTCCATTCTGACTCACCACGCCCAATATCACCTGCCGATCTTGAACATTTAGCCCGCCATATACCGAGCGATTAAATTGCGTGTTTTCGGACAGCTTGAACACATCCTCGCAACTAAAAGTTTCAGCGTGCGGGGATAACGGCAAAGCTAGCGCCGAGGCAACGGCGATAGAAACGAGCTTGCGTGAGGTAAAGAGGTGTGGCATTTTTATGCTCCGGGATTAGGGGGCGAATGCCCCCTAATGGAACACACATCAGTAATTATCGCTTCTGAAAATAGGTGGCGATTTTATCAAGATGGGCTGCAAGCGCAGCCTCCCCTGCAGCTTTTGTATTTGATCTGTCCTTATAAGCTTTAAATTTAAAGTAAAGCAATGTTATCGGGACTGCAAATATGAGGTCACTACCATCAGGAAAGGACGCTATAAAACCAGCAATGAAAATGATAACCCATGCTAACAGCGATATAATTTTCTCTGTAAACGATGTGCCTGTTTGAACATAACTATTTCGAACACGTTCTGCAGTTTTATCTCGAATTTCATATTTTTTTCCGCCACCGCTTTCAATCATAAACACGGGGAAGCCTTCATCTTCACCACCTTTGCCCGCATAAATTACATCTACCTCGGTGCCTGAGTTGATAGTAAGTGGCGTGTCAGGAGAAACTGTAAATTTATATTCTTCGCTATCTTTAAGTGAAATTTCTTGCCACGATGTGTGCCTTGTTTGCACGCTCTTATTTTCACCGACGCCAGTTGTATAAGTGCTACTTTGTGTTTTTGTTTCTTTATTTACTACAGTGCCTGATTTGTAGAAGAAATGGTAACTTTCGTTTTTGCCGTTGTTAGTGTACGAGAAATTTTCAAGCTCGCTCCATTCTGCATTTCGCTTATCGTTCCCGAGCTTTGTTTTCGCGTCTTCGTGGCCAAGGTCTGCGGCGATTTTTAGCCATTCATTCATCTTGTTTTTGTTGCTATCGCCGTTCAACTTTGAATATGCTCTTGC
>JBAXEJ010000018.1:0-38974 GCA_037140475.1 Gallionellaceae bacterium | reverse complement strand
GGGGGCGATTCGCCTGCTAGCTGAAATGTTGGAGGCCGGATCGAAGTATACTCAAATTTTGGTGGCGACCCAGTCGGTGACGTTGCTGGACAACTTTGCCATTGATCACATTATCGTTGCTGAGCATGACGGCAGAGGCAGTGTGTTTCGTCGCTTGAAAGCAATCGATTTTCAAATGTGGTTGGAAAATTTTAGCGTCGGCGAACTGTGGGAGAAAAATGTTCTCGGGGGACGGCCATGACACGCCTTCACATTGTGGTGGAGGGGCAGTCTGAAGAGATTTTTGTTAAGAAAACCTTAACGCCCTATTTGGCTGAGCGCGGTGTATTTGTGGCATCGCCAGTTGTCGTGTGGACAAAACGACTACCTATTGGCGGTGGTTTTCGTGGTGGCGTATCCAGATGGAATCAAGTGCGCAATAGCTTGATGCCCTTGACCCACGATAGCAATGCGTGGGTGACAACACTATTCGATTTTTATGGTCTGCCGGATGATTTTCCAGGTTATCAGGATGCGCTCAAATTGCGCTCGCCGTGCGACCAAGTGATTGCTTTGGAACAGCAGTTTTCGAATGAAATTGCCCATCCTCGTTTCATTCCATTTTTTGCACTACACGAATTTGAGGCATGGCTATTCACCGCGCCAAAAATCGTCGCCGAGCACTTCGGCAATATTGAACTGGCGAAGGAATTGCAAAAAGCAGTGAGCCACGCCGGTGGACCGGAGTTGATTAACCACGGCAAAGACACCCACCCCAAAGCACGGTTGCAAAGTTTGAATACGGGCTATGGCGAAACTTCGGATGGGCCAGCACTTATTGAAAAAATTGGTATCACGAAGATCCGTAATGCCTGCCCCCATTTTTCAGACTGGTTGAGCCACTTAGAGGCGCTTGGGCAAGTAACTTGATTCTGATAATTTAGTTGCTGTTGAACGTCAGCTTTCTCTGCCGGGCTATGACCGGAATGGGTCGATTGTTATCGGTCGTCAATGACCGCTTTCTTGAAACTCAATTGCAAAAATGTCGTGGGATAAATGCGGCTTCCACCTTTTTCATGAATAGTTAAAAGAGCCAAGTTCAATGTGAGCCACTAGGTTAGTTAGAAGCTTGGGAATGCGTCCGCTTACGTCAATGTGCTGGCCAAATCAAAATACCAGAAGTTGCAATCCATCGACTGACGGTAGATATGGAAATTTGCTCGCAATAAGACAGCGTTGCGGTAGCTTCGTGCTTCAGCAGTGGCGAAACTTCTCGATGTAAATTTCAGACACTTACTAATAGATTGCAACTGTCTATGTTGCTTGAAATCTGCGGATTGTTTCTCTTTATATTTTGAGGTGCACCTGCTCGCGGCCAATCCAGTTCAACCACTCTTCCATGCCCACGCCGCTAGTGGCTGATAGCTGAATAATTTCGATGTTGGGGTTTACACGTCGCGCGTTGGCGATCGCCAGTTCGACATCAAAAGTTAAATACGGCAAAAGATCGCATTTGTTGAGTAGCATCAAACGGGCAGCGCTGAACATGTCGGGGTATTTGAGTGGTTTATCTTCGCCTTCGGTGACTGAGAGCACCACCACTTTTGCGGCTTCACCTAAATCAAACGCAGCGGGGCAAACGAGATTGCCCACGTTTTCAATGAAGAGTAACGAACCTTTGTCTAAGGTTAATTGATCTAAGGCGTGGCCAATCATGCTGGCATCAAGATGGCAGCCTTTGCCGGTGTTGATTTGAATGGCGGGAATGCCGGTGGCACGAATGCGCTCGGCATCATTTTCTGTTTGCTGATCGCCTTCAATGACGGCGATGCTTTGTTTGTTTTTGAGCATCTCGAGTGTGCGCACCAGTAAGGTGGTTTTACCTGAGCCTGGGCTAGAAACGAGATTAAGTGCCAGCATGTTGTTGGCGGCAAAAAAAACTCGGTTATGGGTAGCAAGCGAATCATTTTTTGCAAGCAGGTCTCGTTCTACTTGCACGATGCGAGACTGCACCGTATCAGCGGGTGCATGGTGATGCTGTGGTGTGGCGTTTTGCGGCGCGCGAAAAGAAAGCGGGCCGCTTGCTTTGGCTTTGGATGGGCGTTTACCGCCGATCAATGCATCATGACCACCACAACCGCAAGTCGTACACATTTAAATTATTCCTAAAGAAATTTTATTCAACAGCCAGATCTTTGACACGCATCAGATCACCCGAAACGACTTTAAGCTGCGCGCTACCGCAATGCGGGCAAAGCCCATACTTTTCTTGCATCTCTACTTTTTCGCCACAGCCCAAGCAAACTCCTGCTCCGGGTGTTTCGATGATTTCTAAAGTTGCATCTTCTGCAATTGATCCGCGTGTGACTGCATCAAAACAAAAACGCATGGCGTCGGGTTCAACTGAAGAAAGTTTACCGATTTCCAACGTGACGCTGCGGACTCGCTGGAAGTTTTCTGCGGCTGCCGAATCTTGAATGATTTGCAGCACGCTTTCTGCCAGCGACATTTCGTGCATTCGCGATTAGCCTGCGAAATAAAGAGCGCTACCGAATAGGGCAATTGAGGCGCCGATCCAACGCAACCATTGTGTGCTTTTCAAACTGTTTCCAACGACGATACCCACGATATGAAGGGTTACAGTGGCAAGTATGAAGCCCATTGCATAATTTAAGCCAGATGCGTTTTGCGGCATTTCAGCACCATGTGCGAAGCCATGAAATACAGCAAATAATGCAACAAGACCGCTACTCGCAATGAGTGGCAGACGAGCAGCTGTCGCGATGAGTAAGCCAAAAATAAGTAAAGAGGAAAGGATGCCAAGTTCGACGAAGGGAAGTGGTATTCCCGCCATGCCAAGTAAGCCACCTAAAGCCATTACGCTCACAAAAGTGAGTGGCACAAACCAAACAGCCTTTCCGCCTAACTGTGTTGCCCACAGGCCAACTGCGACCATGGCAAGTAAGTGATCTAGCCCCATGAATGGGTGAAACGCGCCGTGCGCGAAGCCATGAGTTGCTCCAGCACCAACATGGGCAAAGGCGAGATTGGGTAAAAGCGCCAGTAAAAATGAAGTGGGGATAATGGAAAAGCGGCTGGGTAATGAGATTGACATATTCACTCCTTATGCTGGTTTGGGTTAGGTGCGTTAGATTAGTCCAATTTGATTGATTTTGCATTACTACCAATTCAAATAGGGTCGGCGTAGAATCCCCCAAGCAATGTAGGTTTTTAAACCCCTCATAATTTGAAAGAGTTTTTATGGCGAATCAAATTAACGAACATGCTGCATACCTAGACCTGATTCTTGTTCGGCGTCAGCATAATCCCAATGATCTGTTGCAAATTTTGCGTGAAGCCCAAGAGCACTTTGGTTACATCCATGCAGATGCGATTGATCATTTATGTTTGAAATTAAATTTGCCCCGATCGGAAATCGAAGGCGTGGCAAGCTTTTATTCGTTCATCTACTTACGACCGCAAGGCGAATACCGCGTGTTGTTTTCAGACAATATCACTGACCGCATGTTGGGTAACATCGACTTGATGCAAAGTATGTGTAGCCAACTGTGGGTTGAGCAGGGCAAAGTTTCTGAAGATGGCTTGCTGAGCATTAATACCACTTCATGTACTGGCATGTGTGATCAAGGTCCTGCAATTCTAGTGAACAATATTGCGATCAATCATTTAACTCAGCAACGCATCAATATCATCGTTGAGTTGATACGTGAGCGTGTGCCACTATCGTCGTGGCCAACTGAATTTTTTGTGATTGACGACAATATCAAGCGTAAAGATATTTTATTGGGCAGCAATTTTCAGGCAGGGTCAGCTTTGCAGGCTGCCTTTAAGCGTGGTGAGGAGGCAACTGCACTTGCCAGCCAAAACTCGATGTTGCACATGGTTGATCCGGCAGCGTTAGACCGGCGGGCGGATGCCACGCTGCAAGAAATTAAACTTTCTAAATTGCGTGGTCGCGGGGGTGCTGGGTTTTCAACCGGCATGAAGTGGGAGTTTTGCCGTAATGCAACTGGCGACGCTCATTATGTGGTGTGCAATGCGGACGAAGGTGAGCCGGGCACATTCAAAGATCGTGTGTTACTTAATAGCTATGCTGACATGGTTTTTGAAGGCATGACCTTATGTGCTTATGTGGTCGGTGCGAAAAAAGGGTTTCTGTATCTACGCGGCGAATATCGGTACATGTTGGATCAGTTAAATGCCGTATTACAACATCGGCGAGAGCAAAAACTATTAGGCAAAGGTATTCTCGGTCATGCTGATTTTGAATTCGATATTGAAATTCATCTTGGCGCAGGCGCTTACATTTGCGGTGAAGAATCGGCACTCATTGAATCTTTGGAAGGCAAGCGCGGCACGCCACGTAACCGTCCGCCATTCCCTGTAACTTGCGGTTACCTCAATCAACCTACCGTGGTTAGTAACGTTGAAACTTTTGCCGCAGCTTCGCTGGTTTCATTACACGGTGGTGCATGGTATGCCAGCATTGGCACGGAGAATTCTAGTGGTAGCAAAATATTCTCGGTGTCTGGAGACTGCGAGCACCCGGGTATTTATGAATATCCTTTTGGCGTGACAGTGGCGCAAGTGTTAGCAGATTGCGGGGCGAAAAATACCCAAGCAGTTCAGATTAGCGGACCTTCAGGCACTTGCATCGCAGCGAATGAGTTCAATCGTCGCGTTGACTTTGATGACATCCCAACTGCGGGAGCATTCATGGTGTTTGATCAAAGCCGAGATATGTTTGAAGTGGCGCGCAACTTTGTGCATTTCTTTGCACACGAGAGTTGTGGTTTCTGTACCCCTTGCCGTGTTGGCACTTCACTGCTTTCGAACATGATGGATAAGCTCGCACATGGACAGGGCTCACCCTATGATTTCGTTGAAATCGAGAAGCTGGACTCATTGCTTCAGTCGATGAGTCATTGTGGCTTGGGGCGAACCGCTTGCAACCCCGTTTTGCATACGATTGCTAAATTCCGCCCAGCATATGACAAGCGATTGACGCACAAAGAATTCGTCCCTGCTTTTGATCTTGATCGTGCACTTTCGCAAGCGCGGCAGATGACAGGGCGTGACGATGCAGGCGCACATTTGGAGGCTAGTGATGAGTCAAAGTAAAAGTTTCACTTTAGATGGCAAAACGATTGCCTATACAGAGGGGCAAACCATCATGCAGGCGGCGATGGTCGCGGGTGAATACATTCCGCATTTGTGCTTTAACCCAGAGTTTAAGCCGCATGGCTCTTGCAAGCTGTGTACGGTGAAAATTAAGGGTCGGCAGGTTGCCTCGTGTACTGAAAAACCTCAAGCGGATATGGTGGTCGAGAGTGATACCAAAGAGTTAAATGATGAACGGCGCGCCCTGCTACAAATGCTCTTCGTTGAGGGAAATCACTTTTGTCCTTCATGTGAAAAGAGTGGTGATTGCCAGCTACAGGCCACCGCTTACCAGCTCGATATGATGTCGCCGCACTTCGATCATTTCTATCCAGATCGTCCGCTGGACGCTTCTCATCCTGAGTACCTACTTGATTTTAACCGTTGCATTTTGTGTTCGATTTGCGTGAGTGCTAGCCGCGATGTGGATGGTAAAAACGTCTTTTCGTTAGCTGGGCGTGGAATTAACAGCCACCTCATCGTTAATTCAAAATCGGGCGAATTGGTTGATACCAATTTTTCAGGCGAAGATAAAGCCGCTCACGTTTGTCCGGTCGGCGTCATCATCAAAAAGCGCGTAGGCTTTGCTGTGCCAATTGGTCAGCGTAGTTTCGATGAGCATCCGATTAGCGCAACTCCACACCCAATAAAGAAAGGGGCTTGAGATGGATGCTCCGGTAAAACCTAAACTAAAAGTTGCCACAACCTCTCTCGCGGGTTGCTTTGGTTGCCACATGTCCTTCTTGGATATTGATGAGCGTATTTTGGAGCTGATTAAGCTGGTGGAATTTGATCGCTCTCCAATTACCGATATTAAACATTGTGGGCCATGCGACATCGGCATTATCGAAGGCGGACTGTGCAATGCAGAGAATGTGCATGTGCTGCGCGAGTTTCGTGCCAACTGCAAAATTTTGATTGCTTTAGGCGCCTGTGCGGTAAACGGTGGGTTGCCCGCTCAACGTAACCATTTGCCTCTGTCGACCATATTAGAAGAGGTTTATCACGCACAGCATGGGCTGAAGGGCGGCTTTATTCCAAACGACCCAGAGTTACCCTTGCCACTGAATCAAGTACATCCGATTCATGAAGTTGTGAAAATTGATTACTTTATTCCCGGTTGCCCACCTTCTGGTGATGCCATTTGGAAAGTGTTGACCGACTTGTTGGCAGGTAAAGAGCCTGAGCTAGGTCATGGTCTGATTCATTACGATTAAGGGTTTTGTTATGTCCACATTAGAAACTGCAGCACACCCAGAAAATTTACGCCGCGTTGCGATTGATCCCGTCTCGCGGGTTGAAGGTCACGGCAAGGTCACGATTTTGCTCGATGATCAGAACAAAGTGCATCAAGTGCGTTTGCACATTGTCGAGTTTCGCGGCTTTGAAAAATTTATTCAAGGACGACCCTATTGGGAAGTGCCAGTGATGGTGCAACGCCTGTGCGGTATTTGCCCAGTAAGTCATCATCTCGCGGCAAGTAAGGCACTCGATGCAATCGTTGGGGCAAAGCATTTAACTCCTACAGCAGAAAAAATGCGCCGGTTGATGCACTACGGCCAGATGTTGCAATCCCATGCTTTGCATTTCTTCCATCTTTGTTCGCCAGATCTGTTGTTTGGCTTTGATAGTGATGTCGCCAAACGCAACATCATCGGTGTAGCAGAAAAATACCCTGAGACAGCTACACGTGGGGTGTTATTGCGAAAATTTGGGCAAGAGGTGATTCGTCATACCGCGGGCAAACGGATTCATGGCACGGGCTCAGTCCCAGGTGGTGTGAATAAATCACTAAGCATTGTTGAACGCGATGCGCTATTAAAAGATGCCTATCAAATGGTGGCGTGGAGTCGTGATGCAGTAAAAATGGCCAAAGAATTACATCATCAAAACCCTGAGCTTTACAACAGCTTCGGCGCATTTCGCGCTAACTATATGTCGATGGTTGGTTTTGATGGCGGTATGGATTTGTACCACGGCCCTCTGCGTGGGCGCGATGAAAACGGCAAGATCATTTTTGATAATGTCGATTATCGTGACTACAGCGATTTGATTTCAGAAGAAGTCAAAAACTGGAGCTACATGAAATTCCCCTATCTCAATTCGCTCGGGCCAGAAAAAGGGTGGTATCGCGTAGGCCCAATGTCACGTGTTCAAAACTGCGACTTCATTTCCACACCCTTGGCTGAAATTGAGCGCCGTGAATTTGTCGCTTATAGCGGCGTGATGCCGATGCATGCGCCATTGGGCTACCACTGGGCGCGCATGATTGAGATGTTGCATTCTGCTGAGATGATTAAAGACTTGCTGCACGATGATGACATCATGGGCAAAGATTTAATGGTGAGGGGTGAGCGCGGCTTTGAGGGTGTAGGCGTTATCGAAGCGCCACGTGGCACGCTGATTCACCATTATCGTGTTGATGAAAATGATCTCGTCACGATGTGCAACTTGATTGTTTCTACCACGCATAATAATCAAGCGATGAACGAAGCGGTACGTCGCGTGGCACAGCAATATCTACACGGCCATGAAATCACCGAAGGCTTGCTCAATCACATCGAAGTAGCCATTCGTGCATTTGATCCTTGTCTGTCTTGTGCGACTCACGCGCTCGGCAAAATGCCGCTGGAAGTGGAAGTGCTGGACGCGGCCGGAGAGCAGTTGGCAAGTACTCTGCGCTCAGGTGATGGGAGCGTTTGTTTGACGTGTTAATTCCACCCGTTTTAATTTTTGCCATCGGCAATGAGTCGCGCGGAGACGACGCGCTCGGGCCTGTGTTGTTGCGAAAATTGGATGCATGGTTGCAGGCTGAAAATGGTTCTAATCAATTTGAACTGTTGGAAGAGTTTCAGCTGCAAGTTGAAAACGCGATGGATATGAAAGGCCGTCGCTTGGTGCTATTCATCGACGCGGGCATTGAAACAGATGTGCCATTTTCTTTTTATCGGGCGCAACTGAAAAATACCCCAGTGCTCTATAGTCATGCGCTTGAACCTGAATCTTTACTTAAAGTTTATGAGCAGTTTTATCAGGAACAACCCCCAGCGGTTTTTATCTTGTGTATTCGTGGTGAGGCTTTTGAGCTGGGTGAGGAACTCTCTCCCGAGGCAACTGAGCGCTTGGAGCAAGCATTCGAATTTAGCAAAAAAAGGCTACTCCATGCAGATGCCAACTTGTGGGATCAATTTTGTACGCAGAAAACGGTGGAAGATTCTATGCGCAGCGAGGATAATCCCAGCCTCCAAGTCTAATGTGCAATGCGCCTCAGCAAATATTTTCAAGCTAATTTGATCAGTCAGTCCTGAATAAATTTACATATCTCAATATAATCAAGTAATTACATAAATCATGTCTAAACATTATCTAACTCCGCTTTTTGCCCCAAAATCAGTTGCAGTTTTTGGAGCTAGCGACCGCGTTGATGCAGTTGGTCAGATCGTTTTTCAAAATATGTTGGATAGCGGGTTTCAGGGTTCGCTATATCCGATTAATTCAAAAAATGCGGAAGTGCAAGGGCACAAGGCCTATGCGTCAATTTCCGATATTGAGGAAAAAATTGAATTGGTAGTGATTGCGACGCCACCTCAAACCGTTCCGGGAATTATTGAAGAGTGCGGTAAGCGTGGTGTAAAAGCAGCGGTCATCATTACTGCCGGTTTTGGCGAGATTGGTCCAGAGGGCAAAGAGCTAGAGCGCCAAGTGCTGGAGAACGCTAAGCGCTACAACATTCGTTTGGTTGGTCCCAATTGCCTAGGTGTGATGCGCCCTAGTATTGGCCTAAATGCGACCTTCAATAAGGGTGGCGCAAACACAGGTAATTTGGCCCTGATCTCGCAATCGGGTGCGCTATGCACCTCGATCTTAGATTGGGCGCAGATGAATGACGTGGGTTTTTCCAGCGTAGTTTCGATGGGCTCGTCTGCCGATGTGGATTTCGGCGAGATTTTGGATTTCTTGGTATCTGATCCGCAGACCCACAACATTTTGATGTACATCGAAGGTATCCGCGAATCACGTCGTTTTATGAGTTCGCTACGCGCGGCAGCGCGCGTGAAGCCTGTGATCTTGGTTAAGGTTGGGCGCCATGAAGCGGGCTCCAAAGCTGCGATGTCACATACGGCTTCACTGGTAGGTTCCGATGATGCATTTGATGCTGCGGTGCGTCGTGCTGGTGTGGTGAGGGTGAAAACCGTCACTGAATTGTTCTCTGCTGCGAAGGCTTTGTCCTGTGGCTTCCATCCTTCTGGAAATCGTTTGGCGATCGTTACTAACGGCGGTGGACCGGGTGTGATGGCGACCGACCGAGCTTCTGACTTAGGGCTAGTGATGGCGACGTTGTCTGAAGCGACGATGGAGAAGCTGAATAAGGTATTGCCGCCCAATTGGTCGCACGGTAATCCGGTCGATGTGATTGGTGATGCGCAGGTGGATCGCTATCAGTGCGCGGTGGCGGCATGTTTAGAAGACCCGAATGTAGACGGCGTGCTGACTATTTTGACACCGCAAGCAATGACTAAGCCGCTAGAGGCTGCTCAGGCGGTGATCGAAATTTCTAACAAATATAAAAAACCGCTACTGACCTGCTGGATGGGTGAGGCGCAGGTGGCCGAGTCGCGTAAGGCATTTGCGAAAGCAAAGACGCCCAATTTCCGTACTCCTGAGCCGGCAGTTGAAGTGTTCTCCTATCTTTCTGAGTATTACTCCAACCAGAAGTTGTTGATGCAGATGCCTGGTCCGTTGTCTGAGCATGTGGCGCCGGATGTAGAAGGTGCGCGTATGGTGATTGAGGGGGCCTTGCTCGATAAGCGCAAGGTATTGAGCGAGATGGAATCGAAGGCGCTGTTGTCGGCTTTCCATATTCCGGTTGCTCAAACAATGATTGCGCATTCGCCGAATGAAGCATTGCTGATTGCCCAGCAATTAGGTTTTCCTGTTGCGATGAAAGTAAATTCGCGCGACATCACGCACAAGAGTGATGCCGGTGGCGTGATGTTGAACTTGGGTAATGCGCAAGCGGTACGCGCGGCGTATCACGACATTACCGAAAACATAAAACGTAATCGTCCTAATGCGCACATGGAAGGAATTTCCATTCAACCCATGATCGTAAAACCGAATGGCCGCGAGTTGATGCTAGGGGTGATTAACGATCCTGTGTTTGGGCCTGTAATTACCTTTGGTGCGGGCGGTACGATGGTTGAGGTGATGGGCGATCGCTCTGTGACCCTGCCACCGCTGAACACTTTCCTCGTTAAGGATTTGATCAAAGGCACGCGTATCTCCAGATTGCTTGGCGCGTTCCGTCACATGCCACCAGCAAATATGGAGGCTTTGGAAAACGTGCTGTTGCGTGTTTCTGAGATGGTATGCGAGCTACCAATGCTAATGGAGATGGACATTAATCCATTGATCGTAGATGAGCATGGTGCACTCGCTGCTGACGCGCGCGTGGTGGTTGAATTTAGGCAGCCCACTGCAGATCGTTATGCCCACATGGCAATTTATCCCTACCCAACGCACTTGGTAAATCGTTGGCAGTTGGCTGACGGCACGGACATTACTATTCGTCCGATTCGTCCTGAAGATGCAGAATTGGTGCAATCGTTTGTGCGCAACCTTTCTCCAGAATCACGTTATTTCCGATTTATGAATAGCGTGCAGGAGCTAAGCCAGTCAATGTTGGTGCGCTTCACACAGATCGACTACAGCCGCGAGATGGCACTGATTGCGGTGACAGACGATGGCGGTAAAGAAGTGGAACAGGGTGTCGCGCGTTTCACCACCAATCCTGATGGCGAGAGTTGCGAATTCGCTTTGGTGATTGCCGACAATATGCACGGTAAGGGTTTGGCGCAAAAGTTGATGACGGCATTGATGGATGCAGCTCGCTCCAAAGGGTTGAAGGTGATTGAAGGTGAAGTGCTCCGAAATAATGCGGATATGCTGCACTTGATGGATCGACTTGGATTTGAAGTTAAAACCAGCCCTGAAGACGACAGCATTAAGTCTGTGCGCAAAGTGCTTTGAGTTGCGCACATGTTGACCGCGTATTTAACTCACTCCTCTAGTCTTAAGCATGACATGGGTGCTGACCACCCAGAGTGCCCTGCGCGCATTCATGCGATTGAAGATCAGTTAATCTCATCGGGTTTGCTACATTTTTTGGCTCACTATGACGCGCCCCAAGTGACCCGTGAACAGTTGTTGCGAGTCCATGCGAGTGATTATGTTGATCATGTTTATGCGACTGCGCCACAAAGTGGCATGGTGCAGTTGGACGGTGATACCGCGATGAATCCGTTTAGCTTGGATGCGGCTTTGCATGCGGCTGGCGCAGCGGTTAAGGCGGTAGATGTGGTGGTTGAAGGTAGGGCTGAAAACGCGTTTTGCAATATTCGCCCACCAGGCCATCACGCAGGGCGTGCAACTGCGGGTGGCTTTTGCATTTTTAATAATGTGGCGATTGGGGCAGCGCATGCATTAGAAGAACACGGTCTAGAGCGCGTGGCTATTCTAGATTTTGATGTGCATCATGGTGATGGCACAGAAAATATTTTCCGTGATGATCCACGAGTGATGTTGTGTTCAACCTTTCGTCACCCTTACTATCCTTACTGCGGCGCCGATAGCGGTAACGATCACATCATTAATGTGCCGTTGAAGGCGGGTGCCTCAGGTGCGGATTTTCAGGCAGCGGTGACGCAACATTGGCTGCCGGCATTGGAGCAATTTAAACCTCAGATGGTGTTCATCTCTGCTGGATTTGATGCGCATCGAGAAGATGATATGGGCGGCCTTGCATTGCGTGAGGCTGATTATGTTTGGGTAACTGAACAATTAAAAAACCTTGCCGCTAGGTTTTCTGATAAAAAAATTGTTTCAGTATTAGAAGGCGGTTATGCCTTAAATGCATTGGGACGGAGCGCCGCATCACACATCAAAGTGTTAAGCGGTTTATAAACGGGTGCTCGTTAAAAGGCCAGAACTGTCCGGTGCTCAGTGTCGCGTGGATTGATATAATTCACGAAACTGAGCAAATTAAATTACGAATCGTTGGAGAGCTATCATTCATACCAAGCCATTTTTTGTTAAAAATCCGCTAACCATAGAAACTGAAGTTCCTGCTCTAGGAATGGACGCTGAAAGCATTGTTCAAGACTTTAGACATTACTTCAGTCACACCTTGGGTTGGGATACGAAAAACCTAGTTGCTCACCATGTGTATATGTCGCTTTCTCATTCCATGCGCGACCGCTTGGTTGAGCGATGGAAAAACACCCAAGCAGCTTATCGCGATAAAAACTGCAAGCGAACCTTCTACCTCTCACTGGAATTTTTGATGGGGCGCACGCTCGGCAATGCGATGCTGAATTTGGACATTGAGGCGTCAACCACAGAAGCGCTAAGAAACTTGGGCCTTGTTCTTGAGGAAGTGGCAGATCAAGAACACGATGCAGGCTTGGGCAATGGCGGTTTAGGGAGACTTGCTGCATGCTTTTTAGATAGTTGCGCGACCCTGCAATTACCAGTGATGGGCTATGGTCTACGTTACGAATACGGTATGTTCCGTCAGAAAATTGACAATGGCTATCAGCTTGAAGAGCCAGATCATTGGTTGCGCAATGGTAACCCGTGGGAGATAGAGCGCCCCGAATTTGCTGCGCGGGTAAAGTTTGGTGGGCAGACCGAGTTGCATAAAGATGTGGACGGTAGATTGCGCGCCTATTGGAAGTACACCAATGATGTGATGGCAGTGCCTTATGACGTGCCGATTCCTGGTTACCACAATGGCACAGTGAATACTTTGCGCTTGTGGAAAGCCTCAGCCACAGAAGAATTCGATTTAAGCGAATTTAATGCAGGCAGCTATGCGGAAGCAGTCGCGGCTAAAAATGCCGCTGAACACATTACGATGGTGCTTTACCCGAATGATGCGAGTGAGAACGGCAAAGAGTTACGTCTGCGTCAGCAGTATTTCTTGGCATCCGCTAGTCTGCAAGATGTTTTGCGGCAATGGGTAAGCAATCATGGCGATGACTTCACTGACTTTGCCGAGAAAAACTTTTTCCAACTCAACGATACTCACCCAACCTGCGCCGTGCCAGAGTTGATGCGTCTATTAATGGACGAGCATGGTATGACTTGGGAGCAGGCGTGGGAAGTTACAAGCCACTCGGTTGCTTACACCAATCACACCTTGTTGCCAGAAGCGTTGGAGCGTTGGTCGGTGAGTATGTTTGGCCGACTTTTGCCAAGACTGCTGGAAATTATTTTTGAGATCAATGCGCGTTTCATGAAGACCGTGGCGCTGCATTGGCCAGGCGATGTAGAGCGTCAACGTCGTATGTCGATTGTTGAAGAAGGGCATGATCAGCATATCCGCATGGCGTATTTGGCGATTGTTGCGAGCGTCTCGGTGAATGGTGTGGCTGAGCTTCATTCCGATTTGTTGAAGAAGTATTTATTCCGTGACTTCTTTGAGTTATGGCCAAAGAAATTTAATAACAAGACAAATGGCGTAACGCCACGTCGCTGGATGGCTTGGGCAAATCCTGCACTCAGCAACCTGATTACGCATACCTTGGGTTCAGAAGGTAAAGGTTGGATGTCCAACTTGGTAGGGCACGCGGCAAGCGAAGGCTGGCTCATTGATATGGGTAAGCTAAAAGGGCTGACAACCTATGCTGATGATCCAGCATTCCATGTGAAGTGGCGTGCTATTAAGCAAAGCAATAAAGAACGCTTAGCGGAAATGGTGTTGCGAGACTGTGGTGTTAAATTTAACACCAACGCGATGTTTGATATTCAGGTTAAACGTATTCACGAATACAAACGTCAATTGCTCAATGTGCTACATGTGATTCATCTTTATGATCGAATTAAGCGTGGCGATACAGCCGATTGGACGCCGCGTTGCGTTTTGATCGGTGGTAAAGCTGCACCTGGCTACAAGATGGCTAAGCGTATTATTAAATTGGTAAATGCGGTCGCAGCGGTAATCAATAGCGATCCGGATGCGGATGGCTTGCTGAAGCTGGCCTTCATACCAGATTATCGTGTTTCTGCGATGGAAGTAATTTGTGCAGGGGCTGATTTGTCAGAGCAAATTTCAACTGCGGGCAAAGAGGCGTCGGGCACAGGCAACATGAAGTTCATGATGAACGGTGCTTTGACTATTGGTACCTTAGATGGTGCAAATATTGAGATTCGTGATGAGGCGGGCCATGAGAACTTCTTCCTGTTTGGTTTGACAGCAGAAGAGGTTGAGTCAACGAGAGGTCATTATGATCCGGCGAAAATTGTTGCAGAGGACGATGATCTAAAGCGTGTGATGCGTCTTTTAGAGAGCGGTCATTTCAACTTGTTCGAACCCGGTATTTTTGATTCTATTATTGATGCCGTTCTGAGCCCAAGCGACCCTTGGTTAACTGCGGCAGATTTCCGCAGTTATGTGCAGGCGCAACGAGAGGTGTCAAATGCATATCGTGATGTGGAGCATTGGACGCGAATGAGTATTTTGAATACAGCGGCGAGTGGTAAGTTTTCAAGTGACCGTACCATTCTTGATTACAACCGCGATATTTGGCATTTGCCACAGGTTCCATCTAATCAGGGTTAATGTTGCTGCGACTGTGTAAAGAAAGAAAATAATGCGTGTTTTATTTGTGACTTCGGAAGCTGCGCCATTAGTTAAAACCGGTGGTTTGGCCGATGTGAGTGGAGCATTACCTTCCGCTTTAAGGCGCTTGGGGGATGATGTTCGAGTATTGATACCTGGATACCCTCAGGTGCTGAAGGCACTTGGCACGTTCAAAATTGAGGCCTTTGTCGCCGCTTCGGAAAGCTTTCCAGATTTTAGATTGCTCGCCAGTGAATTTTCTGATGGCGTGCCGCTGTGGGTAATTGACTGTCCCACTCTTTATCAGCGTGAAGGCGGGATTTACCAAGATAGTATGGGTAATGACTGGTCAGATAATGCGTTGCGCTTTGGCCTGTTGTCCAAGGTGGGGGCGATGCTGGGCGGACCTAGCTCTCCAGTTGAGTGGAAGCCTGAGGTCGTACATTGCAACGATTGGCAGACAGGTTTGACACCTGCCTTTATGCACTTTGAGCCTAGTAGTGCCCCTTGTGTGATGACGGTTCATAACCTCGCTTTTCAGGGGGTTTTCCCGCCTCAAACCGTGGAAGAGCTTAATTTGCCGGAGGGGAGTTTTCATCCTCATGGTGCGGAATACTATGGCAATCTCTCATTTCTTAAAGCGGGGCTTTACTATGCTCATCATGTGACAACCGTTAGTCCTACTTATGCGGAAGAGATTCAGTCTGAAGAGCTAGGTTTTGGTTTGCAAGGCTTGCTAAAAAATCGCAGTAAAAGTTTGACCGGCATTCTCAATGGTATCGATACAGACGAATGGAATCCTGCAACTGACCACGCTTTAGCTCAGACTTATAGCTTAATGAAAATGACAGGCAAGGCCGCCAATAAGCAAGCTTTGCAAAAACAAATGGGCCTCACGGTCGATGCTGAAGTGCCTTTGTTCGGGTTGGTTAGCCGCTTTACTCATCAAAAAGGGGTGGATCTTGTGCTGGAAGTGGCGCCAGAGTTGATCGCCGCTAAGGCACAGCTGGTCTTGTTGGGAAGTGGCGATGCTACTTTACAAAGCCAGGCTAAGGCATTGGCAAAGCAATATCCTGGGCAGGTGGCTGTGATGATTGGTTTTGATGAAAAACTCTCGCATTTGATTGAGGCTGGTATCGACATATTTTTGATGCCATCCCGTTTTGAGCCTTGTGGTTTGAATCAAATGTACAGTCAGCGCTATGGTACGCCGCCAATTGTGCATGCAACGGGTGGCTTGGTTGATTCAGTCGTAGATTGCTCACCAGAAAATTTGGCAAAATCTAGTGCGACAGGTTTTGTGTTTAGTGAAATGACACCGTTGGGTTTGTTCACTTGCATCCAGCGAGCCTTGCTTGTTTATCAAGATAAAAAATCTTGGAGTAAGTTGTTGTCTACAGGGATGAGTAAAGATTTTGGTTGGCAAGCGAGTGCGAAGAAATATCATGAAGTGTATGAAGCTGTGTTGCCAACAAAAGTGTAATTAAACTTAGAGGGAGCTTTAACGATGAAAACAAAACTGATTTTTACGACAATTGCACTCGCTTTAGCTTTAACCGCATGCGAACAAAAGAAAGATCTGGCAACACAAGCAGGTGAGGCAGCTAAGGATTTGACCGAGAAAGTTCAGGATTCTGCACAGCAGGCAACTAAAGAATTGGCTACTAAAGCGCAAGATGCGGCGTCTAAAACTGGTGCTGAAGCAATAAAAGCCTCAAAAGAGGTTGCGGCAACAGTCCAAGAAAGCGCACAAAAAACAAAAGAAACAGCAGATACTTTTTTGGCGGACACCGTCGAACATGGTCGGGAAGTGACAAAAACACAAGACTCAGCCTCGAGGAAAAAAGGCCAAAAAGCCGAGGATGAAATGATGATGGAGCTCGGCGGTAAAGGTAAGTAGTTATTTTTTAAGCTGTTACCGAAAATTACCTGCTTTAATCAGAGGGATGCTTTAGGTAAGCAGGTGTGCGGGTAGCAGGTTTCAGGTATTATTCCCGCGTGTGTAAGAGTTCGGTTGTGATTGATTCCTAACCTTAGGAATGTCTGACTTGTCTTCGCAGTGCCTAATAAAACAATATCTAAATTGAATCCGTAGAGAGTTGGCGGTGATTTGAGATTGTTTGTTGGGCGCTTTTTTAATTTAAATTCAAGGAAATTATTGTATGTCCAGCGTAGAAACATTAGGCGGTTTAGAGCGTCGTTTGAACATTTCCATCCCACAAACGCAGTTTCGTGGGGAAATTGAAGCTCGCTTGAAACAGCTTGGGCGTACAGCCAAAGTGCATGGTTTCCGTCCTGGAAAAGTCCCATTTAAAGTGATTGAGCAGCAGTATGGCCACCAAGTTGAGCAAGAGGTGCTTGGGGAGAGCTTGCAGCGTTCTTTCGCACAAGCCGCTCAAGAGAATAAATTGCAGGTGGCTGGCTATCCAAAAATTGAGATCAAGACCAAGGATCTATCTGCACCGAAAATCGAATATAGCGCAACGTTTGAGGTTTATCCTGACGTTGTAGTGGGAGACATTGCGGCACAGTCAATCGAGCGTTTAACCTTTGCGCTAGCCGACGCGGATATTGATAACACGTTGACTACATTGAGAAAACAGCGTGCAACTTATGCAAAAGTTGATCGTGCAGTGCAAAAAGATGACCAAGTTCGCATCGACTTTAGTGGCAAGTTGGATGGCGTTGTTTTTGAAGGTGGTGAAGCTAAAGACTTTTCTGTTGTTTTGGGCGCTGGACGCATGTTGCCAGACTTTGAGGCCGGTATTGTTGGCATGAAGGTGGGCGAGACGAAATCGTTTGATATGACGTTTCCGGCCGACTATCACGGTAAGGATGTGGCTGGTAAGAAAGTCACTTTCACGATCACCTTGCATTCGGTTGAAGAAGCACGCCTGCCCGAGGTTGATGCAGAATTCGCTAAAGCGTTGGGAGTTGAAAATGGCGATGTTGCGAAACTGAAGGAAGAAATTCGCGGCAATTTAAATCGTGAAACTCAACGCAGATTAACCGCTCGCAACAAAGACAATGCGATGGAAGTATTGCTGAAAGTTGGTCAGCTCGAAGTTCCAAAGGCTTTGCTTGAGAGTGAGGCGCAAAATCTGATGCAACAAACGCTACGCGATATGGAAAGCCGTGGCATGAAAGTGCCGAAGGGTATGCAGTTGCCGACCAATGTATTTGAGGAAAGAGCATCTAAGCGCGTTAAGTTAGGTTTGATCTTAGCTGAATTGGTTAAAAAGCATGATCTGCAGGCTAAGCCTGAGCAGGTTAAAGCCATGGTGCAGGAGTATGCGCAGAGCTATGAGCATCCTGAAGAGGTGATTCGTTGGTACGCAGCAGATGCCTCTCGTCTGACAGAGGTTGAAAATATGGTGTTAGAGGACAATGTAGTTGCTTGGGTGATGTCGAACGCTAAAGTAACTGACACCAAAATTGAATTGAATGCATTAATGGAGAATAACTAATATGCATAAAGAAGCCTCGCAACTGATTGAGCCGCAAAATCTAGGTATGGTGCCGATGGTCATTGAGACCAGTGGTCGTGGTGAGCGTGCCTATGATATTTACTCCCGCCTGCTCAAAGAGCGAGTGATCTTCTTGGTGGGTTCTATTAATGACCAAATGGCTAATCTGGTTGTAGCGCAGTTACTATTCCTCGAATCTGAGAATCCAGAAAAAGATATTCATTTGTATATTAATTCGCCAGGTGGCTCAATCTCTGCAGGCATGGCAATTTACGACACCATGCAATTTATTAAACCGCAAGTTTCTACCTTGTGTATTGGCATGGCGGCTTCAATGGGCGCTTTCCTGTTGCAAGCGGGCGCTAAAGGTAAGCGCTTTGCCTTACCTAATTCAACCGTGATGATTCATCAGCCTCTAGGCGGATTCCAAGGTCAGGCAACTGATATTGAAATTCATGCCAAATACATTTTGAGCTTGCGTTCACGTCTTTACGCTTTGATGTCTGAGCATACTGGCCGTAGTGTTGAAGAGATCGCACGTGACAGTGAACGTGATAACTTCCTCACTTCAAAAGAAGCGATGGAATATGGTTTGATCGATGAAGTCTTGAATAAACGCGCTTAAGTTAATTCGTAAGCTGTCGATAACTAATGAACATGGGGATTTAAATGTCGTCGGATAAAACCAAGGGTGATAAATTGCTTTATTGTTCATTTTGCGGAAAAAGCCAGCATGAGGTAAAAAAACTCATAGCGGGTCCATCCGTATTCGTGTGCGACGAATGTATAGCGCTATGTAATGACATTATTCAAGAAGAAGCGCAAAGCATCACGGGCACTGAAAAGTCTGACAAGACAGACCTTCCTGTTCCTCATGACATTTGTGGTCGTTTGGATGATTATGTTATTGGTCAGCGCCAAGCAAAGAAGATTCTCTCAGTCGCCGTTTACAACCACTATAAACGCTTAAAAAATACCGATAAAGATGGCGTTGAGTTGGCTAAGAGCAATATTTTGCTGGTTGGCCCTACTGGTTCCGGTAAAACACTGCTGGCTCAAACACTAGCGCGTTTGCTAAATGTTCCGTTCGTGATGGCAGATGCCACGACCTTGACTGAAGCGGGTTATGTCGGTGAGGACGTCGAAAATATCATTCAAAAGTTGCTGCAGGCATGTGATTACGACGTAGAGCGCGCGCAGCGTGGCATTATTTATATCGATGAAATCGACAAGATTTCACGTAAGTCAGACAACCCATCCATTACTCGTGACGTTTCTGGCGAAGGAGTGCAGCAAGCTTTGCTTAAATTGATTGAGGGTACCAAGGCTTCGATCCCTCCGCAGGGCGGACGTAAGCATCCCAATACCGAATTTTTGCAAGTGGACACTACTAACATTTTGTTTATTTGCGGTGGCGCGTTCGACGGCTTAGAAAAAGTCATTCGCAATCGCTCTGAAAAAGCCAGCATTGGTTTCTCCGCAAATCTTGCGAAACGCGATGATGACAAAGACATTGGTGCAGTGTTGCGTGAGGTAGAGCCCGAAGACTTAATCAAGTTTGGCCTCATTCCTGAGTTTGTTGGGCGCTTGCCGGTGGTCGCAACGCTAGAAGGCTTGGATGAAGCTGCCTTGATGCAGATTTTAACGGAGCCTAAAAACTCACTCGTTAAACAGTATCAAAAATTGTTTGAAATGGAAGGCGTGGAGTTGGAGTTTAGAGCTGATGTATTAAAGCTCATTGCCAAGAAAGCGCTGACGCGCAAGACAGGAGCGCGGGGATTGCGCTCAATTCTTGAAAATTCTTTGCTCGACACGATGTTTGATTTACCTTCAATGCAAAACGTGAGCAAGGTTGTGCTAGATGGTAACGAAGCTGGTCAAATCAACACGATTGTGATGTACTCCGAAACACCAAAAGCTGCATAAAATTTCATAACCGGCAGTGCGGGGCTTGAATTTCCCCGCACAACACCCAATTTGGGTCACATTGCTACCTTTTATGATTGCCTATCATGTCAGAACACGATCCAATAACCTCTGAGACTGCATTATTACCATTGCTGCCGCTGCGTGATGTAGTGGTGTTTCCGCATATGGTTATCCCCTTGTTTGTGGGAAGAGCTAAATCAATCAAGGCACTAGAAGCATCGATGGAGGCAGGTAAGAGCATTGTGCTAGTAGCACAAAAATCGGCCGCTAAAGACGAGCCTGCGACTGAAGATATGTACCGTATTGGTAGTATCGCTAATATTTTGCAGATGCTAAAGCTGCCTGATGGTACGGTGAAGGTGTTAGTGGAAGGCACTCAGCGCGCTAAAGTACTTAAAGTATTTGATGATAAATCCCACTTCGATGCTGAAATTCAACCAGTTCCTCCTGATGAAGAGCTTGGCAACGAAGCAGAGGCGATGCGCCGAGCTTTGATCAACCAGTTTGATCAGTATGTGAAACTAAATAAAAAAATTCCTCCTGAGATATTGACCTCATTGGCAGGCATCGATGATGCAGGCCGCTTGGCAGACACCATTGCCGCACACTTACCTTTGAAGCTAGAACAGAAGCAAGAAGTGCTCGAAATATTTGATGTGCAAAAGCGCCTAGAGCACTTGCTTGGCTTGCTTGAGGCTGAGCTCGACATTATGCAGGTTGAGAAGCGTATCCGTGGACGTGTAAAGCGCCAAATGGAAAAGAGTCAGCGTGAGTACTATCTGAATGAACAAGTGAAAGCAATTCAGAAAGAGTTGGGCGAAGGTGAAGACGGCGCCGACATCGAAGAAATAGAGAAAAAAATTAAAGCTGCGCACATGCCTAAAGAGGCGCGCACCAAGGTTGAAGCTGAGCTTAAGAAGTTAAAGTTGATGTCACCTATGTCGGCTGAAGCAGCCGTTGTGAGAAACTATATCGATATCGTGATTGGCTTGCCGTGGAAGAAAAAAACGAAAATTGATACGGATCTTAAGCACGCCGAAGGTGTACTCGAGGCTGATCACTATGGCTTAGACAAAGTCAAAGAACGTATTGTTGAATATCTCGCCGTGCAGCAGCGCGTGGATAAAATGAAGGCACCAATTTTGTGTCTGGTTGGACCTCCTGGCGTGGGTAAAACCTCTCTTGGTGAGTCGATCGCTCGTGCGACTAACCGCAAATTTGTGCGCATGTCGCTCGGTGGCGTGCGAGATGAATCAGAGATTCGTGGTCATCGCCGCACGTATATTGGCTCAATGCCGGGCAAGATTTTGCAAAACATGAGCAAGGTTGGGGTTAAAAATCCATTGTTCTTATTGGACGAAGTGGACAAGATGGGTATGGACTTTAGGGGCGATCCATCTTCAGCTCTGTTGGAGGTTCTTGACCCTGAGCAGAATCATACTTTCGTAGACCACTACGTTGAAGTTGAATACGACCTATCTGATGTGATGTTTGTTGCAACATCCAATAGTATGAACATTCCTGCGCCATTGTTGGATCGCATGGAAGTTATCTTTGTATCCAGCTACACCGAAGATGAAAAGGTAAATATTGCTACTCGCTATTTGATGCCAAAGGCGATTAAAAATAATGGCCTTAAGCCTGAAGAAATTAGCATTTCAGAAAGTGCGATTCGCGACATTCTGCGTTACTACACTAGAGAAGCAGGTGTTCGTAGCTTAGAGCGAGAGCTGTCAAAAATTTGCCGCAAAGTGGTCAAGTCACTCCTGCTTAAAGGCAAAGAAGTAAAAGTTGCGATTAATTCACGCAATTTAGATAAGTACCTTGGTGTGCGTCGTCATAGCTACGGCATCGCTGAAAAACATAACCAAGTTGGTCAAGTGACTGGTTTGGCTTGGACTGAAGTTGGCGGAGAGTTGCTAACCATTGAGACTGCGGTATTGCCAGGTAAAGGTAAGACTACGACCACCGGTAAGTTGGGTGAGGTGATGCAGGAATCTATTCAGGCTGCATTGAGTGTGGTGAGAAGCCGTGCGAAGGATCTAGGCATTGCGGCAAATTTCTACGAAAAAAATGATTTGCATATTCACTTGCCAGAAGGTGCTACACCTAAAGATGGGCCAAGTGCGGGTGCAGGCATTTGTACAGCCATCGTTTCAGCACTTACCGGTATTCCGGTTCGTGCAGACGTGGCGATGACAGGTGAAATTACTCTGCGTGGTGAAGTGTTGCCTATTGGAGGCTTGAAAGAAAAATTACTTGCCGCACAACGTGGCGGAATTAAAGTAGTGTTAATTCCTGAAGAGAACGTGAAGGATTTAGTAGAAATTCCAGATAATGTGAAAAACAAACTTGATATTCATCCGGTTAAATGGATTGAGCAGGTTTTGGAATTGGCCTTGGAAAGAAAACCGGAGCCATTGGTTGAGGGCGAAGCTGTTCCGCCAGTTGCGACGACGAGTGTAGCTGAACCCGTACAGCTGATGAAGCATTAACTTGTTGAAGGACTCGGGAATTTTATTCAGTTTAATGAGTGTATTTTTTTAGCCGAGTTGAATTTTTTTGTTTACTTAAAATTTCAGATTTTGGGCTGTTAAGAGCAAATAGAAATGTCCGGTTTTGTAGCACATGAAATGTCCGCTTTTTATTTGTGTCACCACTGCCTGGCGGACAGATCAGGCAGCGAGTTGTAACTCGAGTTTGGGTAAGTTTCCTTGCGCATCATACTCTGCCAGTTTTCGAGGTCCGTGAAACACAGCTAAGGTTCCATCGACATAGCAGTGCACTCGCACATTCACTTTGACGTAGTGATGCCTTGCGCCGTCCATAGGTATTTGTAATTTCATAGTCTTGAAGCTCACGCAGTTGTCATTTCCGACGATGCGCTCATGCTGTTCACACAACACGTCAGGTAGGTTATTGCCGATGTAAGGAATGAAGGCCGAGCCTTCTGCTGTTGCAGGTACGGCAAACTCTTCATTGTGTTGTGGCAGGTAGATTTGTTCCAAGTAACGGTTGGCGTCCGCCATGTTGGTGATGCCTGCTTTGGCCAGTTCATTTGGCAGACGCCCTTGATGTGTTTTGAAGGCGCGCTCAGAGCGTCCACGCGCTTCTGGTGAGGGTGTACGAAGTTTTGTGTAAACGGTCAATTGGCGGGAAACTGCCATAACTTTGAAAGGAGTGAACATGACCGCAATACAAAGAACCCCCTCGCCAGAATTGATTGCTCAATTAATGGCGGACTATCAGAAGCCTGAAGACCTAATTGGTGAGCATGGTCTCCTTAAGCAACTGACCAAAGCCGTTGTAGAGCGCGCCTTACAAGCCGAGATGGAAGCGCATCTTGGGCATGGTAAAAACGATAGCGTCACTAATCCTAGCGGCAACACTCGCAACGGCAAGAGTCGCAAAACGCTCAAGGGTGAATTCGGCGAACTGCCGATTGAAATCCCTCGAGATCGTGACGGCAGCTTCGAGCCGCAAATCATCGCCAAACATCAAACGCGCTGGCACGGCTTCGATGACAAGATATTGTCGCTGTATGCACGCGGCATGACAGTGCGAGAGATACAAGGTCATCTAGAGGAAATGTATGGCACCGAAGTCTCTCCTACGCTGATCTCCTCCGTGACCGATGCCGTGGCTGATGAAGTTAAAGCGTGGCAATCTCGTCCTCTCGATGCGCTATACCCCATCGTCTATATGGATTGTATTCATGTGAAGGTACGAGACTCTGGCGTCGTACGTGCCAAGGCGGTGTATCTGGCGTTAGGCATCAATATGGAAGGTCAGAAGGAATTGTTGGGCATTTGGATCGCCCAAACCGAAGGCGCTAAGTTCTGGCTTCAGGTTGTGACCGACCTCAAGAACCGGGGCGTACAAGACGTCTTTATCGCCTGCGTTGATGGATTAAAAGGATTTCCTGAAGCCATTGAAACCATCTACCCAAAGACAGCTGTGCAACTTTGTATCGTACATATGGTGCGTTACAGCCTAAGCTATGTCAGCTGGAAATTGCGTGATGAAGTGGCGTCTGACTTAAGGTCAATTTATACCGCATCGACCGTTGATGATGCTGAAATACGACTCGATGAATTTGAAGCAAAGTGGGGCGCTGACTATCCGCCTATTGTTCAATCCTGGCGGCGGAACTGGGCACGCATCATTCCGTTCTTCGATTACCCGCCGGAGATCAGAAAAGTGATTTACACCACCAACGCAATTGAGTCGGTGAACATGAGCTTGCGCAAAATCACCAAGAACCGCGGCTCATTCCCCAGCGATGAAGCTCTCCTAAAACTGTTCTACTTGGCGTTGAAAAACATCAGCAAGAAATGGACGATGCCAATTCGAGATTGGAAGGCTGCGCTAAATCGGTTTACTATTCAGTTCGAGGACAGGATGCCTCAGCAATGACGAATCCCGTTTACACAAAATTCAGGACACCCTCCTTCTGGTGAGTAAGCGGCTATGTGCTTGATGCCGATTTGTTTGAGTGCGCGACCAACCTGTGTCAGATTGTTTTTATCTACCTTGCCACCGGCTACTGGCGTATTGAAATAGTGGCTACCACGGTCTGTGTAAAACACGCTAAACAGCCCGTGACAGGCGACTGTCTGTCCGATGCCGTGGAAGCTCGATGCAGTACCTTCCTCGTCGCAAAAGAACATCGACAGGTGCTCTCCCGTGGCATCGTCCATCGTCACCACCAAGTCCCAGCGATGGTCCAATATCCATTCATGAGTGCTGGCATCCTGATGCACCATCATTCCCGGCAACGGCTCTCGGTCTCGCTTCTTGCGATGCTTGCCTCGAGCTTTGGCTTGGATAACCGCACCGGCTTGTTGCAACTGGTTCTTGACCCAAGTGTAGCTACGATTTCCACCGTGCTCTCGTGCATACCAAGTGTGGAAGTGCTTGGTGTTCCAGCCCGGATAGTCCGAGCGATAAAGATCAACCAGTTCCATGACTTCATCGACAGGCGCTCGCAGGTGTGAGAGTTGCGACAATCGCTTATCAATCAGGCCATCTATTCCGTCAGACTCATACCGGTCAATCTGCCGCCTCAAAGTGCGCTCGCAAACACCCAGTAGCCGTGCCGCTTCAGCTTGTGTTAAACGTCCTTCTTGCCAATCTATATACGCTTCTTCGAATCTCATCTTCCGGGTCTCCTGTAACCAACGTGCCCGGCTTAGGAGTACTTCCATGATGCCTCCCTAAACCGGACATATTACGTGCTACAGAACCGGACATTTAATTTGCTCCCTACAATTTCAGATTTTGGGCTAGCAAAAAAAATAGAGTTGCTATAAAATAACGAGCTTATGCGGGTGATTAGCTCAGCTGGTAGAGCACCGCCCTTACAAGGCGATTGTCGGCGGTTCGAACCCGTCATCACCCACCAAAAAAACAAAAAAGCCACCGACTTAGGTGGTTTTTTTGTGTCTATAACTGCCGCGAACCCATTGATATAGAGGGTTTTAGTTAGTCGTAAGTCCATTGTCGTCCGAAGTTGTTCTGTTGCATCCAGTCCTTAAGGACCCAGTGTTCACAGAAAGTTGAAGATTACGAATGAGCGCTCTGCGCATGGAGTTTTATTCCTAGCGCGGAGGTGACTTTTAGAATAGTGGCAAAACTTGGATTGCCTTCACCAGATAATGCTTTGTACAAACTTTCGCGCCCCAGGCCCGTTTCCTTGGCAAGTTGTGTCATGCCTTTAGCGCGGGCAATGGTGCCGAGCGCCTTGGCAATAAATGCAGCATCATCTCCTGCCTCCTCAAGGCAGGCTTCCAAATAAAGCACCATGTCCTCATCGGTTTTAAGATATTCAGCACTATCCCATTTGCGTAGTTTGATTTTTCCCATTTTCAGCTCCCTAAATTTGTCGTGCAATTTCAAGCGCACTTTTAATGTCTTTCGACTGTGTCGCTTTATTTCCGCCTGCCAATAAAATCACTATCTCCAAACCGCGCTGAACAAAATAAACACGGTAGCCAGACCCATAGTGAATTCGCATCTCAGAAACACCTTCACCAACCGGCTCACAATCACCAAAATTCCCATCCTCGGCTCGATCGATTCTCGCCTGCACTCGACGAATAGTCTGCTTATCCTTTAAGCCAGCGAACCAGTCATCGAACACCTCGGTTGTTTGAATAGAGATCATGTGATGCAGTGTATTGTTTGGGATACGCGGTGTCAATTCATTCATCGTGTCTGCTCCTCAGATAAAGAGAGTCAATCATTCCTGTTCTGCCAGACAAGGTAGTGTTTTTTGCGACTGTTTGATTTTATATGGCTTATCAAAGCTAAATCAATGAGATAGAAAATTCTCTGCATTCAGTCAAGTTTAGAGTGATGCAAAAAGTATATAGATACTCAAAAAGTGTATAGGCCGTTTGGCATATATCTACCTATCTCGTAAGTGGGTAAGGGCTCTCAATATTGGAAGCAGTTAATTCAAGATGCAATTTCAGGCGGTCGCCTGACTTTATTTGCTCAGATGGTGATGGGGTTGCATAAAGAAGAAAGGCTGCAAATCGAAGTTGTAGGCCGTTTGAAAGATGAGAACGGTGACTTGGTGCCAGCTGATCAATTTATTCCGATGGCGAATCGACATCGGCTAACGCCCGCATTCGACTTGGCAATCTTGCAAAAGCTATTTGAGAGAATGAGCAATGGGGTGATTGCAGATCAAGAGGTGGCGATCAATCTTTCGGTACACTCAATTCATGATGCGACACTTCTATATTGGCTGACTAATGCGATGCGAGCTGATCGCAATTTGTCTCGTCGTCTCGTATTCGAATTTACCGAGTTTGGTTTGGTGCAAGATAAAGTAGGGGGTGAAAAATTTGTGGCCGAGATTCGCAAGTTGGGTGCAAATTTTGCGGTCGATAATTTTGGCCTGCATCCGAGTGCGTTTGAATATCTTCAGCAGTTGAAGCCTCGCTATGTGAAGTTAAGTCCTGCATATATTCGTGAGTTGGCAAACAATCAGAAGCATCAATTTTTTATCTCTTCTGTTGTAATGATCACGAGGCCGCTAGAGATTCAAGTCATTGCATTGGGGATTGAGAATGTTGATAGCTTAGCCTTGCTTAAAGATTTGGGCGTGGATGGTTATCAGGGTTTTGTTACAGGAAAGTTGCTTGAAATTGTTTAATTTGTGGCTCGTGGCTTACTATGTATATGCGACTTGGTTGTGATTTGGGGATCTGGAAGTTGGGGTGAAATTCGCTGTTGGTTGATTATGTAACGCGAAATTGTAACGCGAAATTGTAGACAGAGTGACGGGGTGTGAATATAATGCGCGCCGTTGCATTGTGTTGGACAGTATCAGACAAACAATGCAGTGTTAGTTTTTGGGTGTATGTCTGGGTGTATGTTTTTAGATCGAATTAAAAATAAATCTAAAAATTATAGGGTTAAGAAGAAAATTCGATCCCGTCATCACCACCAAAAATCTGGAGTGGTAGTTCAGTTGGTTAGAATACCGGCCTGTCACGCCGGGGGTCGCGGGTTCGAGTCCCGTCCACTCCGCCAATATGTAAGTAACTAAGCACCTTTCGAGGTGCTTTTTTATTTTACCCATCATTAAACCCATCAACTTGGGCTGCCATTAACAACGTACTAGATAAGATCAACTTTTGAGGTCAATACGTGCCTGAATGCCTCTTCGTGGCCTAGCAGTTCGTGCAGAACACAAAACCCGAGTCATAGTAGTAGTCGCCAATAAATAAATCACGGGCGAATCTCTCCACGTCGAAGTAGTAACGCAAACTCTCGGGGATTTGATCTAGCGTGCCCGTATCATCAAGATACTGCTGAGCAAAATCTTCTTCGCTGTCATAACTCCCCATGAAGGTACTCTCGAACGTATCGCAAGACCATGAGCCATGCCAACCAATAAAAGCCGCTACAGCCTCAATGTCGTACCCGTGCCGTGTGATGTCTTCCTGCACTTCGAGGAATCCGTCAAGGTCAAACAGATCGAAGCTGGAAGAGTAGCAACACCGCGCCAGCGCGCCTTCGATGTCAGCGACAAGAATGTCGCCATCGTAACCATCGCCGATGAAGCCTTGCTGTGATAACTCACCGCGCACCTTATCCCATGAATCAACATCATCGAGATCAAGCCACGCGCCCTTGGTGGGGATGCCGTCAACGTAGAAAAATGCACACTCCCGCGCAGGTGCGCGGCTATACTCTTGCTCAGCCATTTTTGACTCCTAATAGTCTATTTTGGTTAGGCGGTCGGAGAGCTCGAACTCTCTGATTCGCCGCTTATCGCGTCATTTACGATGGCTGCATTATGGCATAAATACGCTTTTTAATCAATGGGTTGCGTGTTTTTGCGGCGCTGTAACATAAGCATTCTTTAAATATAAGAACCCCGGGGAGGGGGGGGGAGCGATCCCAAATGTTTATCTAATGGTTGCTCATAAATTTTGTGCTGTTTTTCTAAATGACCTATAGAGGTCACTTGACCTACGGAGAGCGCCCTATCAAAGTCTCGGCGGCATTGTTGAGTGACGGCTTTGGGGTGGTGAATATTGGGGTGTGTACTTCGGCTTCGTGCCATCAAGGGACAGTCATGCTTGCAATTGCACTCCCAGTAAGCGGTCGTTGGTGCCAACTTATACTGATACAGATAGATGTCAGTAAACAAGCGCAATGTCGTTATATTGAAAAGGCGTAATTTGCATCTAGTTCACTTGATTTAACTCAATGAATTTCGATGGCAATTCTGTGAGACTTTGTTAATGGATGGCAACAATAGGAAAAGTAATTGAATAATTTGCCAAATAGTCGGAAGGTGGCGATTCATTTCACAGTGATGGCACTACTATCTTGTTTGATAGGGCCTGTGCTTGGGCCGTGGATTGTCCATTGGATCAACCCATCTCAAGTTTGGAGTGATGTGGCAAATCCCGTGATTTATTCCCCGATGAGTTTTTTGGTTTGGGGATTAACATTTTTAATGTTCGAAATGTTTTTCTACACTGGTTGGTTAATCAAAATGGGGCGGCTGGATAGAAAAAAAGAGTTGCCAAAAGCTTGGTATAACTAGTTACCCTTCGTAGGCACGGAGCTTGGCAATATCCTTGATACACACATCCTTGCCATTTACTTCAATCAGTCCCTTGCTAGATAAAATGTTCAGGATGCGTGAAAAGGTTTCTGGCGTAATGTTGAGATTAGAGGCGATTACGTTTTTGTTAGCTGGAAAACTAATGTGAAGATCGTAACCGGTCTGTCCATCTTCCGACTGTAGTAGATAACCAATCACTCGTTGCGACGATGACCGTAGCGAAAATGATTCAACATAGTCAATCATGCGGTGTAATCGAAATGAAAGTCCCGCCAGCATTTTTCGACTAAAGGTCGGATCGCTATCTATGCAGCCAAAAATAACACTCTTGTTGATATGCAAAACTAGGCAGTCTGTCAGCGCGTGAGCATGTACTGGATAAGGCTTCTCAGAAAACATTAGCGCCTCGCCGAAACTCTGCTCTGGACCGAACAGTTCCAGGACTTTTTCAATTCCCTGAGGTGAAATCATCGCCAATTTTATTTGGCCGTGTACCACTACATAAAAGCCATTAGAAGGATCGCCGCGCTGAAAAAGCATATCTCCGCGCGCTAATTGTATTGCGCGCGTGCCTTGAGTAATAACCTCAATTTCAGCGGGTGATAGCTCTCCGAATAATGGAAGATTTTCTAGGAGGGAAGAAATTTTTACAGGAGTCGACAAAGTGTATCCTCATTTTTTGAAAGCGAATTATAGGATTAAGAACATTGAATGCGCAGCTTAGTTTTGCGTCTATTTCGATGAATAAAAAACCTGAAAATAAAAGGCCATGTTGATTGGATCTCAATTGTCTTGATTCATATCAAGGATAGTCAAACCCCCAATGTCTAGTATCGAAACGCGGTAATTCAGGAATCTGTTAGCTGACTATTGAGTTGATTTTAGAGCATAACAAGGTGGCTCATCAGATTTGAAGTAAACAATCAAAGCTATTCAGGGGGTAAGTTATGAATGAAACATTTACCAAGGCGATGGCGCGAAACATATTTTATGGAGGAGCTACGTTCTTCTTCTTATTGTTTCTCGCCTTGACCTTCGACACAGTGCAGAACCTGCCAAAACGGGATCACCGAGAAAATATCACCGACTCGGTTGTGCGTGGTAAGCATATTTGGGAAACACGTAACTGCATTGGGTGCCACACACTTTTAGGCGAGGGTGCCTATTTTGCACCTGAGTTAGGCAATGTCTACAAACGTCGTGGTGGTGAATTTATCAAGGCATGGATTCAGTCTCAACCCACTGGAATTGCAGGCCGTCGTCAAATGCCACAGTTTCATCTGAAGGACCAAGAGCTAGACGATATGGTCGAGTTTTTGAAATGGACCTCTGAAATCAATACTAACAATTGGCCGCCCAACATTGAAGGCTAATTTTGTAGGCACACTGACACAAAACGGTTTAGGAGGAATTCAAGATGCAATATAAATCTCAAGCGGTGGCAAAGCCCTATTTCATTGCCGCCATCGCCCTGTTCGTCGGGCAGATTTTGTTCGGGCTGATTATGGGCTACCAGTATGTAGTGGGTGACTTTTTGTTCCCCTACATTCCTTTTAACGTAGCGCGCATGGTGCACACCAATCTGCTGATTGTGTGGATTTTGTTCGGATTTATGGGGGCGGCTTATTACCTGATTCCCGAAGAAGCAGAGACCGAGCTATACAGTCCCAAGCTGGCCCTCGTTTTATTCTGGGTTTTCCTTGCAGCGGGCGTGTTGACCATCGTGGGCTATCTCGCCGTGCCATACGCAACGCTTGCAAAAATGACCGGTAACGACATGCTGGCCACTATGGGGCGAGAATTTCTCGAACAACCGTTACCCACCAAAGTGGGTATCGTCATTGTGGCGTTGGCTTTCTTGTTCAACATTAGCATGACGGTACTCAAAGGCCGCAAAACTTCGATCAACTTAGTATTGCTACTAGGTCTATGGGGTTTGGCGATATTTTTCCTGTTCTCTTTCTACAACCCGTCTAATTTAGTGCTAGATAAATTTTTCTGGTGGTGGACCGTGCATCTTTGGGTGGAAGGCGTTTGGGAATTGATTCTCGGTGCAATGCTAGCCTTTGTGTTGATCAAGATTACCGGCGTGGATCGCGAAGTGATTGAAAAGTGGCTTTACATTATTATCGCGATGACGCTGATCACCGGCATCATCGGCACGGGTCACCATTACTTCTGGATTGGTGCGCCGGAATACTGGCAGTGGTTTGGTTCAGTGTTTTCAGCCTTAGAGCCTATCCCGTTCTTTATGATGACTGTGTTTGCATTCAACATGGTGAACCGTCGTCGTCGTGAGCATCCGAATAAAGCGGCTACCTTGTGGGCATTGGGAACCGGTGTGATGTCTTTCCTTGGTGCAGGTGTTTGGGGTTTTCTGCATACACTCGCTCCCGTGAATTACTTCACTCATGGCACGCAGATCACCGCAGCTCACGGTCACATGGCATTTTATGGCGCATACGTTATGGTGAATCTGACTATGATTTCTTATGCGATGCCAATGTTGCGAGGGCGTAGTGCCAATTCACCACAGGCGCAAACTCTAGAAATGTGGTCGTTCTGGTTAATGACGATATCTATCGTGTTCATCACGCTATTTCTTACTGCTGCGGGCGTTCTGCAAATATGGCTTCAGCGTATGGGTACCGCACCGATGGGCTTTATGGATACGCAGAGCTCAATCGCAATATTTTACTGGTTGCGTGAATTTACCGGCTTCGTCTTTTTACTAGGACTGGTGCTCTATATTTGGAGCTTCTTCTGTAAAAAAGGTGAAATACCCGCCACCGTGTAATTATGTCTCGTAGAGGGGGCGCGTGCGCCCCCTCTTTTTTAGTATTACTTTCTGCTTTGACAAATCACATAATCGTTTCAGATGAGATTCACGCTACACCTCCCGGTGATTTAGCGATTTGGTTTTTTATATTTGCTGAGCTGTTAGCTTTCGGCATTTTTTTCGTTGCCTATGCTTTTGCGCGGGCACACAACGTAGCGCTATTCGACGAATCGCAACAGCATCTCAATCGTACCTCTGGTGCGATCAATACCTTAGTGTTGATTTCAAGTAGTTATTTCATGGTGCGCGCAGTCGCAGCCATCAAACAAAACGCCACGCGTGAATGTACGCGGTGGATTGCCGTCGCGATTGGTTTGGGTGGCCTATTTTTGGTGATTAAGCTATTTGAATTCCACGCAAAATTTACAGCGGGCATTTCGCTCAGCACTAACACTTTCTACATGTTCTATCTGTCACTGACTATTTTTCATTTTATGCACGTCATACTTGGTATGGTGATTCTCACTGCGGTCATGATGAAAGCAAACCGCGGTGACTACAGCGCACAAAATTATACGGGTGTGGAAACCGGCGCTTCGTATTGGCACATGGTTGATCTGTTGTGGATTATTCTTTTTCCATTGGTTTACGTGATCCATTAATGGCGATGACTAATTCACAGCCACACCGCTTTATGCGCCCCTGCACCGTAATATGGCTCTTGCTGATGTTGCTCACCTGTGTGACCTATAGCATTGGCGAGGTTGGCTTGAGTGGCAGCAACAGCATACTTGCGGTGCTGGGTATCGCTGCTATTAAAGTGCAGATGGTGGTTAATTACTTTATGGGGCTGCGCCACACTCGATGGCTTTGGCGAGGTATTGTGTTAGGTTGGCTGTTGATAGTGATTGGCCTAATCACGATTGCTTACTTGACCACAGTCAAGTCATAACTGGCTCGGTTGCGGCAATCTATGAAGCAATTTTTCGTAATTAATATTTGGCGATGACATGATGAGCGAATTACCTTTTTATAAACCCCACGGCAATGAAATTGAATTGTTCGAGCACGCCTATCGTAATCGTTTGCCTTTGCTTATCAAGGGCCCCACCGGCTGTGGCAAAACGCGTTTCGTAGCACACATGGCGGCAAAAATTGGCTTGCCGCTATACACCGTGGCTTGCCACGACGACCTGACAGCGGCGGACTTAGTGGGGCGCCATCTGATTGGCGACGGCGTTACGTATTGGAATGATGGCCCGCTCACGCGTGCGGTACGCGAAGGCGGTATCTGTTATTTGGACGAAGTGGTAGAAGCACGCAAAGACACCACAGTGATACTTCACCCGTTGTCTGATGATCGTCGTATTTTGCCGATTGAGCGTACTGGAGAAATTCTTGCGGCGCCGCCAGAGTTTATGTTGATAGTCTCTTACAACCCCGGTTATCAAAATTTCCTCAAAGGCATGAAACCCAGCACACGCCAACGTTTCGTCAGTTTGCGTTTTAATTTCCCCCAAGCTGAACTAGAACAGCAAATTATTATGGGCGAAACTGGAGCCGATGCGATGCTCTCGAAGAGATTAGTTAACCTCGCCAATAGCCTACGAGCTTTGAAAGAACATGATCTGGAGGAAGCCGCCAGCACTCGATTGCTGGTCTACACCGCTACGCTAATTGGCAGCGGTTTCGATCCTGTGGAAGCGTGCCGTGCCGCTTTGGTGGAGCCTTTAACCGACGATGAAGAAACTGCGGATGCTTTGATGGAGATTGTCTATGCCAGCTTTGGCAAGTGATCCTTTGCTAGGCAAGCGCTGCGATGGATAGCACGCAACGTTACCGCCTACTGGCACAAGCTGGATTTTTTATGCTGTTCCTGCTCGCCCCCGTGTTCGATTTATTTCGTCTCGATCTCAATCTCAAGCACTTCTTTTTTTTGAGCATGCACTGGACCTTGGGCTTAGATGATTTTGTGGCAGGAAAAATAGACGCTACTCAGGCTGCACTCAATATTGTGTTGCGTGGTGGCTTGCCGATTCTTGGAACGATTGCTCTCGGTCTGTGGGTTTCATGGAAGTATGGCCGCCTGTACTGCGGCTGGCTATGCCCTCATTTTTCAGTAGTGGAAACTATTAACCAGTTAATGCGTCGCACCATCGGGCGCCCCAGCCTGTGGGATCGCCATGCATTACCGGAGGAAAATGCGGATGGCTCCATAACTCAAGCTGACCCGCGCTATTGGTTGGTATTACTGCCACTCGTTATTCTCTTTGCCTTCCTGTGGGCCATTGCGCTACTCACTTACCTGCTTCCGCCGGCAGAAATTTACGGCAATTTTTGGCATGGCACGTTGACAAGTAACCAGAGCATTTTCTTAACCGCAGGCACCGTCGCTTTTTTCGTTGAATTTATGTTTGCGCGCCATCTGTTTTGTCGCTATGCCTGTGCGGTTGGTTTGTTTCAGAGTCTCGCTTGGATGGGTAACCGTAAAGCGATGGTGATCGGTTTTGATCGCCATCGTGCCGCCGAGTGTGCAAGTTGCAATGCTGCCTGCAACAATGTTTGCCCCATGCGCTTGAGGCCGCGCAGCATCAAACGTCAAATGTTTACCTGCACGCAGTGTGGGCTGTGCGCGGATGCTTGTAGTCAGGTGCAAGCAGACAACCCCAGCGGAACATTATTGAAATGGGTCGATAACGAATGTGCGCTGGATAAATCGGCACGTGATTTTGGTCATCACATCGACATCCCCGCGCACTGCTATCAGCCTGTGCTAAAGAAATAAATGGAAGAGCAAGTCGGCGCCCTTTGGCATAAATTGATTACGCGTGCGGCCGATAAACGTTATCCGGCTGAGGCTGTCACGCTAGAGCAAATTAGCAAAATGGCCGGCATTCTTTTTAGAGCGTGGGGCGGTGATAGTGGGCTCGCGGTAAAGTCTGCGACTGCTACGGCACATGAAGCAAGGCGGAGCCTGTTACAGCGCATCGCAGGCAGTAACCTCAAAACAGAGCTCACTTGGCTGGATGGCGAAACACTTAATTTGCCCAGCAAGATCGATCACTTTCCCCTGCGCAGTTTGAATCGAGATCTCTACCTCTGGCTTATCGCCCTTGCCGCTGCTGAACCTAACGCTACGTTGCCTTGGATAAAACGTAATCAGCAAGCGACGCTAGCGGTGTTGGCGCGCTTTCCCGGTTTGGCTACACGCTACGCTCGATTGGTCGAGGCTACATTCGCTATGCGCCCATTGCCGCAAAATTTACCTGCGGGCGAACGCGAACAGGAAGAGGCGATTCGTGCGGCACTTAGAGACCCCGGTAGCGTAGATAAATTTCCACCTGCGCGGCGAGCGCCACAGCCAGTTTCCTTATGGCTACATCCTAATCCCCCCCTGAGTGGTCAAGTCACTAGTACGGGCAAAGAACCTGAAAATCATGAGGGTGGCGACAGTAAGCAAAACGACAAAAATCGCCGCTACCTAGCCGAGCGCGTCGATACGCCCGAAGAAAAAAATAGCTTCATGATGTACTTTCGCGCGGAGAGTATTTTTAGTTGGGCGGAATACATCAAGGTCAATCGCCCTACTGAAGATGACGAGCCACCGGATGAACGCCCTGCTGAAGATTTGGATCAATTGAGTGTGGCGCAGGATGGCAAGACCACTGCATCACGCTTACGTTTTGATTTGGACTTGCCATCAGCGGCATCAGACGACCTGCCACTGGGCGATGGCATTTTGTTACCCGAGTGGCACTATAAAAAACAGCGTATGCAACCCGCACATTGTCGGTTGCAGCCAATGGTGGCCAGCCACGCAGAGCCACAGCCATTGCCTGCACATTTATCCGCCACCGCGCGGCGCTTACGTAGCCAATTTCAAGCGTTGACGCCAAATAAAATTTGGGTCAAAGGTCAGTTTGATGGCACTGAGCTTGATTTAGATTCGTGCGTGCAATTTTCCGCAGATCGACTCAGTGGGCAGCAGGCTAGGGAAACGGGGTTGTATAAAGCTCATCACTATCATGATCGCGATCTTGCCTGTTTGTTGCTGGCGGATTTATCGCTCTCTACCGATGCCTATGTCAGCGATGAAGCACGAGTAATTGATGTGATTCGAGATACTTTGTTTTTATTTTCTGAAGCGTTGACCGCTACGGGAGATCGTTTTGCGATGTATGGTTTTTCATCGCTGAAGCGAGAAAATATTCGCTTTCATATCCTTAAAGAATTTGAACAAAAATATAACGATGAGGTGCGCGGGCGAATAGCTGCCATCAAGCCCGGTTTTTATACGCGCATGGGGGCCGCCATAAGGCAGGCGAGCCAGCTAC
This sequence comes from Gallionellaceae bacterium, assembly GCA_037140475.1. Classification (GTDB taxonomy): domain Bacteria; phylum Pseudomonadota; class Gammaproteobacteria; order Burkholderiales; family Gallionellaceae; genus PALSA-1006. Next base: position 2,589 of record JBAXEJ010000018.1, on the reverse strand, counting down.
TTTCAAAACAACGAGCAACGCAAAGATTGTTACTGATTTTGACGGATGGAAAACCCAACGATCTTGATCAATATGAAGGGCGTTACGGAGTGGAAGACACACGTGTCGCTATTCACGAAGCGAGGCAGATGGGCTTGCGTCCATTTTGCGTCACGATTGACGAAAAAGGCAGTAGCTATTTGCCGCATCTGTTCGGTGTAAATGGCTATGTGGTAATTCACAAACCTACGCAGTTACCCAAAGAGTTGCCGTTGCTTTACGCGCAATTAACGAATTAATTTTAACTATTCATCATTAGCGAATTGGCTTGCGCACGAAGCTTAGTTGCAAGCGGCATACCTCTCCACAACCCCTCCTAAATAAAAAGCCATGTTGATTGGATCTCGATTGTCTTGATTCATATCAAGGATAGTCAAACCCCCAATGTCTAGTATCAAAACGCGGTAATTGTGAAATCTGATAGACATACATTTGGTTGTAATTCGTATTATCCAATTTTTGAATTGCATAACCAATCAGGGAGAGAAAATGAAATCAAGCAACTTAAAAGTGGCGTTGCTAATCAGTATGGTAGTTACAGGAAATGCGATAGCAGCGGACATGCCTGACCTAGCCAAAAAGTCTAACTGCATTGCTTGCCACACTATTGATAAAAAAGTGGTTGGCCCAGCGTGGCATGACGTGGCGGTTAAATACAAAGGCGACAAAGCGGCTGTTGTTACGCTAAGTGGCAAAATTATTGCGGGTGGAAAAGGGGCATGGGGACCTGTGCCTATGCCAGCAAATCCAAAGCTTGCTGAAGCGGACGCCAAAGAGTTAGCTACTTTCATCATGGGTTTAGCCAAGTAAATACTTTGTCCGCTCTATGAAGAGTGCTGCCGAAAGTTTCTTTAGTTGTTAATACAGTTATTTCAATTACAGGGAGATTGATTATGATCATAAAAAATAAACACAAATTGGCCGGACTGTTTGCACTCGCAGCAATTCCGTTCGCAATGCAGCAAGCAAGTGCTGCAACTGCAGCAGCGCCTGTCGCAGCGACACCCGCACCGGCCATTAGCGCTACCGAAATGGCTCAAGCGAGTACCATTTATTTTCAGCGCTGTGCGGGTTGTCATGGCGTGTTGCGTAAGGGCGCAACCGGTAAGCCATTGACACCTAATATCACCATCGATAAAGGCACTGAATATCTCAAAACATTCATTGGCTATGGTTCACCTGGCGGCATGCCAAATTTTGGGTCTAGTGGCGAGCTAACTGAAACTGAAGTTGACCTCATGGCGCGCTACGTACAACAGACACCTGTCGCACCGCCTGAAATGAGTTTGGGTGATATTACTGCGTCATGGAAATTGATCGTGCCAGTGAAAGATCGTCCGACTAAGAAAATGAATAAACTCAATCTGGGTAATTTGTTTTCAGTGACTTTGCGTGACGCAGGTAAAGTGGCCTTAATCGATGGCGATACCAAAGAAATTGTTACGATTCTTAATACGGGTTACGCAGTGCACATTTCGCGTATCTCTGCATCAGGCCGTTATTTATATGTGACTGGTCGTGATTCAAAACTCAGCTTGATTGACCTATGGATGCCTACTCCTGGCGTTGTTGCTGAGGTGAAAACCGGCGTAGAAGCGCGCTCTGTTGAAACTTCTAAATTTAAAGGTTGGGAAGATAAATATGCCATCTCTGGAACCTATTGGCCGCCTCAGTTTGTGATCCACGAGGGAGATACACTCAAGCCGCTTAAAGTGGTTTCAACGAGCGGCATCGCTTCTGAGACGGGTGAGTATGTAAAAGAAGCTCGTGTGGCAGCGATTGTGGCATCACACTACAAGCCTGAATTTATGGTTAACGTGAAAGAAACTGGCAAGGTGATTATTGTCGACTATTCAGATTTGGCTAATCTAAAAACAATCACGATCGACACGCCAAGATTCCTTCATGATGGAGGCTTCGAATCAACCAAGCGCTACTTTATGGATGCCGCGAATGCGTCTAATAAAATTGCCGTAATTGACCTGAAGGAAAGCAAATTAGCAGCAACGATTGATGTGGGTAAAACTCCGCATCCGGGTCGGGGTGCTAATTTCATTGATCCAAAATTTGGACCCGTGTGGGCAACGAGTCACCTAGGTGATGAAACTGTTTCTCTGATTGGCACAGACCCGATCAAGCACAAGCAATATGCGTGGAAAGTGGTGCGCACGTTGACAGGTGCAGGTAGCGGTTCCTTGTTCATTAAGAGCCATCCGAAGTCGAAAAACCTGTGGGTGGATAGTCCGCTGAATGGTGATGCTGCAACCAGCCAATCAGTTGCGGTATTTGACATCAATAAGTTGGATGAAAAAGCCGTGATCTTGCCGATTGCCGCATGGGCAAATTTAGGTGAAGGCGCTAAACGCGTTGTGCAGCCTGAATACAACATGGCCGGTGATGAGGTGTGGTTCTCGGTGTGGAGTGCATCAAACTTGAAATCAGCGATCGTGGTGGTGGATGACAAAACTCGTAAGCTGAAAAAAGTGATCACTGATCCACGTCTGGTTACACCAACAGGACATTTCAACGTTAATAACACCATGCATGATG
>JBAXEJ010000017.1:0-39345 GCA_037140475.1 Gallionellaceae bacterium | reverse complement strand
GCAGTTTTTCCTGCAACATGCAGGCCAGATATCTGGGCCTGCAAAAATAGCAGGCATTGATCACGATTCAGCGTATCTCCTGCAAACGCGTACACGCCTTGCTCGAGTCGTTTTAACCAACCGCTGCGTGCGTGCTTCGCTGCCAAGAAGGCGGACACCCCTTGTGCATCCAACATGGCCAAGTCCATCGGCCGCCCACGCGGAGCGGATACCTGAAGGCTCTTGATTAAGGAATGACGCGAATTTGAACTCATGGTGCAATACTACGAGCAGATATTGTTTTTTGCAAGTAATAATAATTCAATAATGCGGCTGTTTTTAACCATGAGTTAAATATCTTGACGTTATTAAAGCAGACTGGCAAAGGGGAAGCTCGCATCCTTGCCGACCACCGTGCGAGATGAAATTTCAGAGCTACGGTTCGATTCCCAGTCGCGCAATCGAATTAAAAATCCGCTTGCTGCTATTGATAAAAAAGCTGAGTAATTTATTGATACCGCTGACGCGCTTACCATTTGCGCTGGTTTCCTCGGTATATTGAAATCACTTTTTGAATTAGGTGGTGACTCCACCACCAAAATTTATGGTCAACCGTTCTCGGTTAACCTTTTTTATTTCTAGCGTTTCCCCATGCAGCGAGGGCTTTCTAGCCATTCTACGTGTGGCGCCTTGAGTAAAACCACCTGTATTCGGCATACAATTACCCACGTTCGATTCTTTACTGCTCTGTGTTCTGTAAAAATAATGGCGAACAGACAATGCATATATACAATGAAAACGCTCTAATTATAAGGCTTGCGCGCAGTGTCCATATTTACTTTGCACGTACTTATATCGAACAACAGCAAACGCCAATCTAGGAAACAACTAAAGGCAAGGATGCCTGCGGCATCCGCGGTATCCTGCCCCGCCCTGAACGGCGGGACTTGTCGCGCATCTGGTCAACCTCATGATTGATAGCCTCCGTCACCTGCCTCGCAACGCATGGATTCAGTTGGCAAGCCTGAACCCGTCGACACTATGAATATTTAAGGTCGCGATAGAAGTTCTCATGCGGCCCAACCGTTGCAAGATAAACCAGTTTTACTTCTTCATCGAGCGTGTAGCCAAGCAGATAAAGTTGGTTCTGACTCCGAAATTTATACACAAACAAATCAGACAAGTCGCCTTTCTTTTGTTCCTCAATCACCGGATTATCTGCAACTATGTTGTCGTGTAATTTTTTAGTGGTACGCGCAAATCGTCTAGTCTGTTTAAGTGAGCAACTCATCCACGTTGAGAACGAGGCACAAAAGCCGTCGCGTCACTTCGAGGCTCTGCTAGGGAAGCGAGTGATTCAGCGATAAAACTAGCCGACAAGTCCGGATTGTCCAGTGCTGCACGCCCCACCTTAGCCCAATACTCAACTTGAGCGGCAATGGTGCGATGTTCAACCAGGGCTTCCGTGCGCGCCTGATCGTACAGCGTTTGTTCGATACGAATGGATGTCGAATTCGCCATGCTGTTCTCCGTAATCAATGTTCATTTTGCAAGTGTTGCGGCAATTTGCCACAAATGTAGCAAGGCCTCAAACTCGACCACCTGAACAAGATTCTATCGTGAGCGATTGAGGTAGAATTTAACCCCCGCGCAGCATCCTTCACAATGCAGCGGCCTGTTTTTCGTCAGCTTTCAGGGTCATGTATTCAAGTCGCCATTGGGTGAGCAGTCTGGCCTTGCTCATAGTCAGGTCATCCTCGGAGATCGACATGCAGAACTTCAAGTCAATCCCATTCCATTTTTCGGTCGTTGTGTCGAAGTGCTTTTCCGAGAAAAGCGCATCGATCAACACTTCGAGGTTTTCCACTTTGTCGGTGGTCTGATCCGGATTGTCCCCTGGGGGATAGGCAAGAACGATCTTCAATTCGTAGGGACTGCCGTCGGAGTGATCAATTTCCTTTCCACCATCCACATCGAAATAGACGGCAGATAAAAGTTGCCCGATGGGTTCGATGAGTTTGGCGAGCCCCTTGTCCACCTTGAATTGAGATAGTCGGTGCACAAAAGGATCGGGGAACGCCGCTCGGTTGTAGCGAACCGCCAGCCATGAGCGAAGGGCGGAAAGCGATTTTCCAGAGAACGAATGCGTGGTATCGGGAATGAACGCTGCGAGTGCCTGCTTTGGAATGAAGTGCTTGGCCGTCGCGATCAATTCAACGACGACAGGGATCCCGCCGTGCAGTGCTTCCAGATGTAAGGTTCGAGGGGCTTTCGCCCAGAAGTAATTGCCATCCCCTTTCGTGAGGTAGCATCCGACGATGATCTCTACGCTGGGCTCGCTCTGGAGATCATTGTTGGCCAGATCGCAGTCGTGGCTGATGACGACCCCGCATGTGGAATCTGGGATGTTCTGGTGAGAGAGTCCCAACGCTTGGATAGCTTCCGGTGGAAGCACATGTCCTTGACGCCAAGGAGTATCTCGATTCCAGATCGCTGTCATGTCATTCATGGCAGTCAAACATCTTCAGCAAGTGACGGGCGTCCCATGTCTGAGATATTAAGACGTGGAGGTGTTCTGTCACCAAGCAAAGCATCAAGCTTTTCTTGAGAAGCGATGCCACGTTTTACGATTCGAACGAGTCGCTGAGCGGTTTCTTTTCCATCGGCACCATCGCCGAGTAGTTCCACGAATGACTTGTTTTGGGCTACCGTGCGATGAAGTGCTTGATGTGTCGGTTTGTAGCACATCTCGACAAAGACGCGAGCGGCGGCAGCCAATTGCACGAGTTTATTTTGGTGCTGTTGCTTTGGAAGCTCGCCAGCAAGCCAGTTATAGAGTGTTTGGCGCGAAACGCCAAACACAGCTGGAAGATGAGACATGGTGCGACCGAAGCCAGTTTTTACTTCTTCCATCAGATTAGCATAGGGCGCATAACTGGAATGTGGCGCTGCGACTACAACTTCCACCACCGTGTAGGGACGGTAACCTTGACGTGATAGGACAAAGCGTACACCCTCTACACCTCCGGTTCCTGCACCTCCGAAACAAGGAAGCGGGCTGCGATCAGAGGCGGAGGGGGATCCATAAATTGCCTGAATGGGTTTGTAATGAGCATAAGCAGCGACATTGTCAGCTGGAGAAAAAGATGCGAGCATGATCACTTATCCCAAGCAGAAAATGCATAGGGTGTCGCTGTAGTCTTAAACGCGGCTCCGATGACCTTGTGGATGGCGTCGAGGTGATCGGCCACCGCTTTTGCAGAAAACGCCTCTCTTCCTTCGACGAAGCCATCATTATCGAGAATGGCACTTTTACCTGTATGGGACAAGAATCTCTCCGTGACGCGCATGTTTCCAGGTTGCAAGTCAGGAGGAAATGCAAGCGGCCCATCTTGTATTGCCACCCGACTCAATAGTTTGATATTTTCGATCTCATTCATTGCTTCTGTATAAGAATAGAGAGGCTTGCCACTAAGGCGTGAGGTCAAGCCGTGTACCTGTTCAACGAGATATTGCTCAATCGTTTCCCCGTCTTGTGGCATTACGCGGTCGAGATAACGCAGACCGACCCGCTCAGTGAAAGCAAGCTTCACGATATCATTGACGATGTTCAGCCCCTTTAAAAAACATGCGGAAAAGGTTTCGAACTGCCCGTAGTTGGTAGACTGGAGCGTGAGGCTTTGACCATCGAGAATGAACATGTGCGTTTTCTCGGCGTTGCCAAACTGGAACCTTTCTTGCTGAATAGGAGTTGGCGTCGGCTGACCATCCTGCATGGTTACCTGAATAGAAATCAGGTTCTTGCTTTCAAAATCAGTATAACCAGCGTGGCGGAAATTCTCCTGAATGCCGGGCAAGAAATCAGCTAGCTTCAAGATTGGGTTGAACCTCACCTGAGCTAAGGTAAGGTACACAGGCGGGTTCTTAAGCGGGGTTCCCATTTTTTTGATTGTCTCCAAGTAAGCGAGGTTAGTTTACAATTTGATTGACAGTTTCGCAACCTTTCATTTGTGGGGGAGCCATATAGAGATCGGTGAGGCCGCAATAGCTTGCGGTTCGATTGCAAATTATGGGATTGAACAGTAGGCTAAAAATGTCACTGGAATTGGTGGGCTCGCCGACTTGCCGATAGCCTGTCGACACCTAAGCGCGCAATTGAACTGAAAATACCTGTTGCCGCAGCCGAGACAAAAACCGGCCAACTTATTGTTGCCGCACGTGCGCTCGCCCTGTAAGGCATTAGCTGATTTCCTCTTTTGGGAAGAAACATCTGGAAAACTATTGAACGAAGTGCTGACTGACCTGCCCAGTCCATCCAATCAAATGGGACAGCAGACGGAAGTTTTTTGTTTCGTGACGGAGGCGGCCAGCGACGATTGCGGGATGTACGCCGATTTCATCTGCAAATGCAATTGCATCTTTAGACAGCAGGGTTTCCTTAACCTTGTCTGCATCCCACCGATTTTTTGGAATCAGCGCTTCTTGCGCCATTTCATCGGCTTCGCTTTCGATGTGTTCAGGGTTTGGGCGATCCAAATCATCAATAAAGACTGGGTTCGCATCTGAGAGGTGCTTGGCCACGTGGGCTAGCTCGTGAAGCAATGCAAACCAAAAATTATCGATTCGGTCATGACGAAGGGTCAGCGCCACGATGGGGCGGCCGTTATCCAACATTGCTGCACCGTCAAGGAAAGTACGCTTAAAGTGACTTTCGATGACGAGCGTGATGCCAATGCGTGCCAGATATTCCCTGGCAAGCTTTGGACCTTCTTCAAATGCGGATAGCTTTGCCAATTCACGCAACCATTCCGGCGTGACTGAGCCGGGTTTGTACTCTCACATTGTGGATTTACTCATTCAGATAATCGGAAATATCAAGCCGAATTTATCTGCCAAAGTTGCGGGCATACCGATCATGCAGACCATAATGCGGCAAAGGTCATCGCCAAGCGTGGCGTTAATCTTTTGCTCAGCGGTGAGTATGTCGAAAAGAGAAAGAAACGGTGTGGTATTACAAGAAAAAAAGTAGGTGCCGTAAGCTCCGAACTGGTTGTGGAAGCACAATCTACGCCTTGTGAGATCGTGGTAAGCCGCGGTAGCGGTAACGCTCCTGCGCTCTGGTCGTTGACCTTGGAAACCCCCGCTACAAGACCCTTGGGGCTATAGCGGTGGGAGACTTCATCACAAAATTGCGCGCCAGAGGTATTTTTACATCAGTTAGAACAAAAGATCGGTTCACTGCCTACCAGCCTTTTCAATAACATTAGAGTAAGCGTATGCGCAAGAATGCTACTCGCTCGCCCGATAGCAGTTATCTATTCCATCACCTTCTCACCCGGTGAAACCTTCCAGTTTGACAATCAGACCACGCCACTTTGCTTGCACCCCAAGAACACCTTCTCATAGTCCAGTGCCACCTCATGCCAACTGCGCTTAAACTGAGGTACTGGATTAGTTCGAATTAATTGTCTTTCAAGCGCCTTCGCCCACTCATCAATTGAGGCGTCAGTCGGCAGCACTTCACCCGCTTTGTGCAACACTTCGACGGACGCGCCACAAACATTAGAAACCACAACTGGCACCTTAGCCGCCATCGCCTCGGTGATCACCATGCCATAAGGTTCCGCTTGCGCCGGATGAATTAGCACATCAAATTCGGCAAAATCAACTTGATTGCACCACTCCTTCAGTACATAAGCGCCATGCAAATCAGAAAATAAATGCAGAACAGTTTCAGCGACGGGGCCGACCACAACGATCTTTACCTTAGGGCGTGACAATCTGAGTTTTTTAAATGCAGCGACGGCGAGAGGTAAACCTTTACGCTTCCACTCTACGCCCACGAACCCTACCACTCCGCCTTTTTTACTAATAACACGTGACTTCCGCAAGGAAAGTGGCGTAACGCCCGGCACAATAGGTTGGGTTAATTTTTCCGCTAATTTTGGATAGTAGTGGGCCAACTGCTGTTTGGTGAACTCTGAATTAGGTACGATGAACTGCGCTTTGCTTAATTCACGTTTCTCTAAATATAGCCACATCAACACACGCAAAGAGATCAAACGCCACCAAGGTTTTTCGAGCACTGTGGCAAAAGCGGAACCATGAAAAGTCGTTATGTGATGGGAGCGGATGCGCTCATGGCTATGAATTAATCGTTTTTCATTTGGATTAGCCCGCAGCCAACCTTCGACACGACGACAAAATCGCATGGCAGATAACCAACGCGGACGTGGCGCCACTTCTCCAAGCTCACAGACAGTTATTCCCTCCGCCGGAAGGGCATAACAACGCTCGCACAACACCGTCACCTCATGTCCAAACAGCTGAAGTTGATGAGTTAATTCCCAGACATAGCGCTCCATGCCTCCGACTGAGCCATAACGTCGGACCGCATAAAGTAGCTGAAGTTTAGGTTTAATTTCTGCGGAGATATCCGCCGTTGGGGAGGTTAATTGATTTGGCATTGGTGCATTCTACCAGACGGCCTAGAACTCAGATATTCCCATACGGGTCAAGTAACTCAATTTTCTTAGCCGCACATTACCTAAATCAGGAAATACATTCGATCAGAGATTCGCGCACAATATTAAGTTTATGGCTAGCGCTGAGTTCGACGACTTGCGGCCAGACACGGTGCAAAAATGCAAACAGGTCGCGCATACGCATGTTGCCGATGCGCAAATGAACCACCCGAGGCGGTGGTTCGGAGAGCATGATCCGGTCGGAAAAATCGGCGTCCTTGCTGACGATAATGAGATCGCTCTGCGTCGCATATTTCCAGATGGCGGAATCCGGTAAATCATCCCCTATATCAAAAACATGCGAAAAATTCTCCCCTGCCACAATACAAAACGATATGGCAAATTTGCGTCAATCAGGAATTTTGGCATCAGGCGACCATCGCCATGTCATAACGCCGCCCTATGACATTCGTGGCGAAGCGCAAACACGCCCGAATGTCTTCGGCTTCGAGACTGGGATACTAAACCTCCCCATGCCTAAAGGCAGGAAGCTGTCAGATTGCCATTTTTTCTTAAAACGTGGGAAGTCGGCGTGTTTCTCGAAGAAGTTGCGATATGCGCGTTCAAGGTCTTTAAGTGAGTGCTGCAGCGGGTGAACCGGCGCATCTTTAAGCCAAGCTGTTTCATGGCTGTTGCGCCAGCCGGTGAGTAGCTTTGCCATCGCGACATAGCCGATGTATTTACCACCGTCCGCATGATTCGCCTGCTGTAACGCCAGTGCCTTGGCGAGGTTTGCCGCGCTTATGATCAATGTCGTTAAAATTGGCGTTCAGTATGCTCTAAAAATATCTTGCGATAATATACTCTACTGCATCAAATATCGCCGAACGATCATGACCCAGCGTAACTTTGGTAACTCAATTTTCTTAACTGCGTATTCTGCGCTTGGTGAGACCGTGTTAAGTCGTGATGGTGTAACACTCCTGTACTCTGGTCGTTGACCCAAAAACAAGCCCCATTACAACGCTTTTACGCGCATAGTGTCGGGAGATTTCATTCATTTGCCCAAAGTAGTCGGTCTGTAGTAATCTCGACCCATACAAATTAATGAGTTGACGACAGTAGCAACAATAACGATTGATCGTGACCGACACTCCGCCGAAACCACTTCGTCTAGATAACTTCATTGCCAACTTGCCGTGCATGGCATTTCAGTTGGTGCTTGAACGCGATAACCATTTTTCATTCTCTTATATCGGTGATGGTAGTGATGCGCTACTAGGCATCAAGCCGGAACAGCTGTCTGCCGACATCAATCTATTTTTAAAATTAATCCATCCCGAAGATAGCGCTGCTTTCACCCAAAGCATGCTGAACTCTGCACAAAATCTTTCTTTCTGGAGCTGGGAAGGCAGAGTTACGCTAGCAAATGGAGAACTTAAGTGGCTCACCCTAGGCTCTTCGCCGCAAACCCGCGAAGATTGCAAAGTGGAATGGGAGGGGCTGGTAGTCAATGTCACTCAGACCAAGCTAGACGAACTCGAACTGGTCCGCTCGCAACAGCAGTTACGCGAATTTTCTTCACACATTCAAGATGCCAAAGAGCAAGAGCGCCTTCGCATTGCTCGTGAAGTCCATGATGAAATTGGCGGCCTACTAACTGCCATTAAAATGGATTTGGCGTGGATGAAAGAACGTCTGCCAAAGACCAAAAAAGTGCTCACTGACAAAGCCACCACCATTGAAAATTTGGTGGATAAAGCCATGACTGCGGCACGTAATTTGGCGCACAGCTTGCGTCCCGGCTACTTGGATAGCTTTGGCATTGTGGCTGCCATTGAAATGGAAGCCTGTGAATTTGAGCAGCGCACTGGCATTAAGTGCTTACTGACACATAACGATGAAGAGATGGAACTTGATTTACATCCCGATGTTTCTATTGCCATATTTCGTATTTTTCAAGAATCGCTCACCAACATCATGAAGCATGCGCAGGCAACTGAAGTGAGAATCTTGATTCAAAACAGTCCGAAAAATATCGAACTCACTATCAGCGACAACGGCAAAGGCTTCAGTCACGATGCTCGCATGAAACCGCGCTCTTTCGGCTTGCGCGGCATTCAGGAGCGAGTCTCGCACTTTGGCGGTGAAGTCAGTTTTACCAGTGCGCCGGGACAAGGCACAACCGTGTCAGTCACTGTGCCCCATATTCCCGTTGAATCCGCCCCTAGTGATACACTGCCTCAACAACCTTTGTTCTAACCACTAATTGCTTAAGGAAATTTGACGATGATAAATGTGCTGATAGCCGATGATCACGCACTCATTCGTAAAGGATTGAAGCAGATTCTGGATGACACACCTGACATGCGGGTCACGGGGGAGGCGGAAACTGGTGCACAAGCCATTCAAATGGCGCAAAAAACACCTTTCGATATGATCTTGCTCGACATTAGTCTGCCAGATAAAAACGGCATTGATGTACTAAAGCAGCTCAAACTAAATAGCCCCGATGTACCCGTATTGATGCTAAGCATGCACGCGGAAGATCAATATGCTGTGCGCTCTATGAAAGCCGGCGCTGCCGGTTATCTCAATAAACAAAGCGCGCCATCACAGTTGGTTATCGCTATTAAAACGGTTGCTAGTGGTAAAAAATATATTAGCGGCGAACTAGCGGAGCAGCTTGCTAACGGCCTCTCACAGGGTTATCAAGAACTTCGCCACCAAGCCCTTTCAGATCGTGAATATCAAACACTATGTTTGATGGCATCAGGCAAAAAGCTCAGTGAAATGGCAAAAATCATGTCGCTCAGTGCCAAGACTGTCAGCGTTTATCGTGCGCGTCTGCTAGAAAAAATGAACCTCAAGACCAATGCTGAGGCAATTCACTATGCCATCAGCAACCATCTTATCGAATAAATACTTCTGTCTTAGTTCATAGTTCTGCATGACTTGCCCAGAACTGGGTGGGGTTTATTATTGGATTCGTTCGCTCATTGCCAACAAATCTTTATCGCCCGTAATGAGGTAATCAATTTCGGATATTTTAAGTGCTGCTAGTAGTGTACCCAACACAGGTTGGTTATTGGCAACCCGCAACTCAGGCTCTATGCCGGGGAGCAGCTCTATCACTTCCGCTTGCAAGGAGAGAGCATCTACCCGATTTACGCCCAAGTGCTCCACCCATAGCGAGTTCCACGCCAGCTCTGCGCTTGGGTGGGGGTGAAAGGACGCGGACACGTTAGTGTCCATGCCTTTAGATAGGCATTTCCTGCTGCTCGATATACTGTTTAATCACCGACAGTGGCGCACCGCCACACGTCATTACGCAATAACTGCGACTCCAAAATACCGGTTTTTTGTAATAAACCTTGGATAGATCTTCCTTAAAATCTTTGCGGATTAATCGGCTGCTTACCGTTTTTAGATTATTAACGAATACTGATGGCGCGACTTTAGGATTGAGCGACAGCAGCAAATGGACGTGATCAGCCTCGCCATTAAATTCCAGCAATTCACAGTCCCATTTTTCTGTTAATTCTGTGCATATCACTTTTAGCCGTTCCAGTATGGGCGCGGTAATGCACTTGCGCCGATATTTAGTCACCATAACTAAGTGGTAATTAAGATTAAAAGTGCAATTGAATAAAGTAGATAGCTCTTGTTTTTTCATAATAACTAAGAGCATAATGCAGAAATGCAAAATCGTAAAGTAACTTATCGAATGTATCCGGGCGTCGCTCAAATTGAGCGCTTGCAGGAATTGCTCGGGTTACACCAGCGCGTGTACAACACGGCGCTGGAAGAACGCATTCGGACTTACGAAGAGACCGGCAGGTCGCCAGACTTTCAAGTTCAGTGCAAGCACTTAACGGCCTGGCGCAAATCGTGCGACGCCCTTAATGCCGTTAATGCGCAATCTCTGCAAGTTACATTAAAACGGATTGATCTCGCGTATGACGCCTTCTTTAGACGCGTCAAGGCTGGCGAGACGCCGGGCTTTCCGCGTTTTAAATCATTGGATCGTTATGCTGGATGGGGATATAAAACGCACGGTGACGGCTTTAGGGTGTTGCCCGGCGAGGGTAAGCGCATGAAACACGGACAGGTCCGTCTTTCTGGTGTTGGCATGATTAAATTACGTGGACAGGCCAGAACGGCCGGTGCCATAAAGACCGCTGAAGTGCAACACAAGGACGGACGCTGGTACTTGTCCGTCACGATCGAGTGTGATCCGGTACGTGAGCACGGCACAAAAGCCATGGCGTTGGATTGGGGGTTGGAGACGTTTGCGACAGTTGTGTCGCACAACGCGGCCGGCAAATACGTCACTCAGCCCATAGCCAACCCTAGATTTCTCGATAAGCCGCAACGCCAGAAGCTAAAGATATTGCAGCAGGACGTGAGCCGCAAGACCAATAAACGCAGTAATAGCCGCAGGAAAGCAGTCTCACGTCTGTCAGCAGAGTCTCGCCGCATAGCGAATCGCCGCAAAGATTTCTTGCATAAAACGTCGGCAAGTTTGGTCAAGCAATACGGATTAATCTCGACAGAAACACTGAACATTAAAAACATGACCGCTAACGGCGGCGCATACAAAAAAGGTTTAAATCGCGGCATCCTGGATACCGCACCGGCATCATTTCTGAACTTATTAAAGGTCAAAGCGGAAGAAGCTGGATCTTTATTTGTCGAAGTACCGACCCGTCAGGTAAAACCAAGCCAGACGTGTCACCGGTGCGGTGCCCAGCGTAAAAAACTCCTGTCAGAGCGTAAACATCAGTGCGACTGCGGAGCAAGCTGTAGTCGTGATGAGAACGCTGCGCGGGTAATGTTAAATTGGGCGTTATTGGGTAACGTCACCGGACAGGAACTGTCCGAGGTGGGGAACGGTTGTTATTTAGCCGTGAAGAACCACGAAACTTCATCTATAGCCGCTTGCGCGGCTTAGATGGAGTAGTTCATCAAATCCTCAATCTCTGCCAAGCTCAAGCCATGCCGATTACTCAGCCTTGGCAATACACGGCGTAACTCATCGAGGATGAAATCAGAGAGCACGACTTCAACGGAGCCGTGACGCCATGCAGACATTATCTTGCCTGGTACGCTTGCGGGATAGGCAATGCCGGATAGAAGCACATTCGTGTCAAGTACGACGCGGAGAGTCGCCACGATGGCTTAACGTTTCTTTGCCGATGTGCAAGACGCGGCTCGTTCGCTTTTGATGGCTGCGTTGATTTCAGCAAGTCCCTCATCCTCAGGTACATTCGCGTAACCCGACTCAATTCGCTGGCACAGAGAATCAAAACGCGCCTGCATACGTCGAATGCGTTCGAACAATCGTGCATCAACCAAGACCGCAACTGGCTTGCCATCTTTATTGATGACAACGCTGTCATGCCTGTATTGCACTTGATTGAGCATTTCGCCCAAGTTTTGCCGGAAGCTCACTGCACTTATTTCAGTAATCATGATATTTTTTTGACCAGTATGACCATACGGGTCAAAATGCATTAAATTCGATTGGGGGTCATTGACATCCTTCCCCACCTAAAGGAAAGGGGATTCCTACAGCTAGACGCTCATGTCCGAGCGCGAGAATGTTCTTCGCGGCGTTTACGTCGCGATTATGAGCAACACCGCACTCACAACATGTCCATTCCCTTATTCCAAGAGACACTCTACCTTTCGGACTACTGCGGGGTATTACCCCGCAGTGCGAGCACCTTTGGGTGGTGTTCCGCTCGTTAACCTCTTCATAGATCACTGACCGCGCTATCGCTTTGTACTTCAGTTGATCCTTTAGCATCCCCCATCCACTATCGAGGACGGACTTTGCTAAGCGAGTTTTTACGAGCTTATTACTCGATACATCACCTACAAAGATCGCGCCATAATTCTCAACCAACGACGTTGTGAACTTATGTAAGGCATCCTGCCTTGAGTGTTTGATCTTTGCGTGTATCGCTTTGACTCTTTGCTTCTTATTGGCTCGTTGCGCAACGGCTAAAACCTTTGCGAACTCACCGGTGATGTTTCTACGATTTAATTCGGTGCCATCTGAACCTGTCGCTACGGTCTTTAGACCTAAATCGATGCCGATCGATTTGGTGCCAGAGGATGCCTTTTCTTCCACCTTAACGGTGACGTTAAAATACCAACGTCCCCTAGCGTCCTCACTGAACGATCCTGTTCCTAATTCGTATTTAGATAGATCGTAGCTATCCCAATGCTCGAACACTTCACCGTTAAAGCGGATCGCATTTTTACCATTCTTGGTTTTAACCAGCTTAATTCCGGCTTTCTTAAACGGAACCCATCCTAAGGCGCGCTTAGCGCCGCTGGACGAGCGCCAGTTCAGTTTATTCTTTTTGAACTGCTTGCGTGATTTCGCATGCTGCGAAATCACTGATTGCACGGTTGCAGCGCCTATAGAAAGATGACGTTCTTCACGAATAGGTCGGAGTTCTTTGTTAAGATCGTATTCACTGGTTTGAAGGTTTACAAAGCCTACTCCAGGAATGGGCACCCAAGCATATTCCGCACTTAATTCATTAGCGGCGTTCCAAACCTGATTCACTTCATAGGCGGACTTGGATAGCGATTTTGCATGCTTATCCTTTACGCGTAGACGAAGTGTTTTGGTTATTTTGCTCATATTTCTATTAACGAACGACCGTTCCATTGGTTGACTAACTGACTATTTTGATTTGGAAAAGTTCCATCGCTTACATCACCGACCTAAAGGCCAATGTTTTACGCGATACCGGATAAATACTGGGATGAATTTTTTCGGGCTTTGGATTCAAGCAGCCCAGATTTCTAACCGCAACCCCGGCACACGTTCAGTCTCACGAGTGTTGTTCACTTAGGTCAAAGTTGCGGCGATTAAGCAGCAAGCCGTTGAAGAGGCAACTGCACGTCGATTTCGTCCCAAGGTACAAACACTCGCCCTTTTTCATCTTTTTCAACAATACCTAACTCAAGCAATTTGCCGATATCACCGTGAACATTGCTGTAGTTCCGTCCAAGATGTTTAGCCAGCGCATAAATACTCACAGCTCCCATTCCCTTGAGTGCGTTAATTAACTCAAAGCGGCGGGATGTAAGTGTGGTTAGCAATTCAACTCCAGTCGCAAAGCCAATCCCTGCATAACTCTTTATGCGCTTGCCCGCGCTAGCGTCTTTCCAAACTTTTGCAAACTGCGCAAGCCCCTCATCCAGTGAAGTTACTCCGATGTTAAGTGTTTTTGTGTTCATATCAGCCTTTCAATATCTGCCTTAAAATCTGCTATCAGTTGATCAATATTTGCAAACTGGTAGCTCAATTCCTTACCTTGTACGTGCTTATGATCACCCTTGCCTAGCTCATTGTCATAGCCTACAACCCGCTCGTCATTAACGATATACACCAAACTGTATTTAAGGCCGTGAGCCCTTTCAATTGTAGATTCTGGCAGTTGCCATATTCTCATTTGGACTATGCCTTTTGCGTGCAGTAGCTTTAAGTCCAGTATTTTGTGAGCTTTCATTATTATGTATTGTATAGAATGGATATATTGTTATCAAGCAATACACTATAGCCGCCCATATACAAGGGCACATATCTAGATCAAGCTTGCCGCGCTTAATGATCAATGATGGCTACCATTCTATGAAAATGCATATTCGTATTACCTTATCCATATAATGCAAACCATTATTTACACCATTCAATTATTTGTGCATAATGGAATACATTATGCCAAGTAAACCACCTATACTTTTTCCGATTGAAGCAAAATTGCTAACCGAATTGGGTGAGCGATTGAGGCTTGCCCGACTGCGCCGTAAGCTTTCGGCAGAAACTGTCGCGGCTAGAGTCGGTGTTAGCAGGGCCACTTTGAGTCGCGCAGAACAAGGGGCGCCTTCAGTCACGATTGGCGTATACCTCCGGATACTTGCAGTTCTCGGGCTTGAAGAAGATGTAACTCAAGTTGCCGCAGATGATCGGCTAGGCAGAAAACTTCAGGATCTCGGACTGCCAATCAGGCGCAGAGCCAAAAAATCGTGAGCGATAAGTTAGAAGTTTGGCTCGATGTAGATTTCATACACAGCCTACAACGTGTAGGCACTCTTGCACATGATCGCGGGCAAATACGATTTTCTTACGATAACGCATGGCTCAAAAATCCGGCATGCTTCATGCTTGACCCAGACTTATCCCTTGATGATGCCCCTTTCTTTCCCAAACCAGAGGCGGGCAATTTTGGAATCTTCTTGGACTCATCACCTGACAGATGGGGACAAACACTAATGGATCGCAGGGAAGTACTGGAAGCCAAAGATGAAGGACGACTCGCGCGTAAGCTGAATGCATGGAGTTATCTGGTTGGCGTTCAAGATGCAACTCGACAAGGTGCGCTGCGCTTCCGTCTGCCTGGAAATGAGAACTTTCTAGCCAATGACAAGCTGTCAGCACCACCTGTAACCAGCCTGAACGAGCTTGAATACATTGCCCGCGAACTGTCCAACAAGCGCATTCACGATCTAGATGCCTTGCGCAGGTGGCTAGCCGTGCTCGTTGCACCGGGAGCTTCGCTCGGTGGAGCTAGGCCGAAGGCGAATTTTATTGATACAGATGGCGCCTTATGGATAGCAAAATTCCCTTCTCGATACGATGAAACGGATGTGGCTGCTTGGGAAATGGTGACACACAAACTAGCTCGCAATGCAGGCGTAGATGTGCCGCCAGCAAAGCTGAAAAAGTTCAACAGCGAATTCCACACATTTTGTGTGAAGCGCTTTGATCGCGTCGAAAACAAACGCATCTTCTATGCATCAGCTATGACAATGCTAAAGAAGACCGATAGCGAAAACTCAAGCTATCTTGAAATCGCGGAGACCATCAGAAACAAAGGCGCCAAAGACCACATCGCGCAGGATCTTGAACAACTATATCGTCGCGTAGCCTTCAATGTTGCCGTTTCAAACCGCGATGATCATCTACGTAATCATGGATTCATTCTGACGCCGCAAGGATGGCGCTTATCGCAGGCGTTCGATATTAATCCGAATCTCGACAAATCAGAACATGTGTTAAACATCGATGATGTGGACAATCGACCAAGCATTGAAACAGTATTAGCTACTGCCGAATTCTACGGCTTAGGACAGAGGCGAGCTCATGAAATCTTGGATGAAGTATCAAGAGCAATTGTTGCGTGGCGGGATGTAGCCCAAAAAATTGGCTTGAGTACAGCTGAAATTGAGGCCATGGCGAGCGCATTTAATATTTCGGGAAAATAAATTCAGTAACTTTTCCCGCTGTTAGCGGACCCGAAAAATTAGGGGCGGCTTAGAGAATCCTGTTGATCCTACTTGCTCAAAAGATTTAATGCCTTCCAAGCATGATCCCATGATACGCGCTCTTGCTCAAGGCGAATATTCTGGCCCCACTGATTTTGTTTTATGCCTCGGTACACCGCTTGCTCGGCATCCGTCAGAAGCGGAAGTTCTTCCGAAGCGTGTTGCTGCTTTTCATCGACCCAGAGCGTTTTGTGCCTGAGTAACGTTTCCTCGTCCATGAGTAGGGATTGAAGGTTAGGCAGGTAGGTTCTGGCGCGATTCAAAATTGCGAATCCGTGTGTATCCAAATCTCCCCAGTACAGGCACTTCGCTTCGGCAATCCATGGCAGCCTGGCAAGAACATCGACGCTGTAACCCAGTCGCATAATGACCACCGTACTGGGCATGTCAGGAAAAGCCAATCCGGTTTGAAGGTTTTCGACCACGAAAATTCTGGAGACCGAAATATCTAGGGCCGCAAGTTCATCACAAGTGGCAGAGATGTCACCGAGACCCCCAATTTGATTTCTGATTTCTTGATCTAGAACCCTCATCCGTATTGGATATGGCAGAGGTCTCAGTCCGCAGAGCTGGAAGAAGTCTCGCTCACTGGTGCCCCCCTTGATCGTGGCAACGAGGTCAGACACTAGTCCCTTGCGTCCCTCAAGCCATTTGCTGTCAAGGCCGGCGATGGGTAATTGGCGTGGGTAGAGATTGGAATTTGGATTGGCAATAATCCAGTCCAGCATTGCGTAGATCCGCTCGTAATCAGCATCGCTATAGTCGGCAAGGACATCAAAATATCGAGTTATAACTAATGCCAGTGATGGCCATCGTGTCGTGATTTCAGCGTGTCGAATGCAGGCGCACTCCCAGCGCGCGGTCTCACCAGTCCACGAGGCTACATCGGCAGGTCCATTCAACACTAATTTATCAGGCAGACGTTGGGCACCTAATGAACGCCAACGCCGATCACTCCAAATAAGCGTGCCAACGTCCCGCCAGTTTTGCCATGTAGTAACCCAAGCGCGCACGCCTTCAGGTTGCTTAAGGGCCGCCACTTCAGTTGGAATGCCGAGATTAATTTCCAATGGCCACCGTGTATTCTCCGTTTCATTGGATGAACAGGGAACCAGCCATTCGCGATGCTTGTTTTGGAAGCGGCGAATAAGTTCCCGTCGAACATCGTCAGGAAGCTTCAATGATTGACTCCTCGTGGGCATGTTCAGGGAGATTTAGCCGTTGTCGATCATGGTCATATTCAAGGAGTAAGACACCAGAAACTCGACGATCACTGATATCGACGAAACACGCTCCGCCAATAAAAGGCTCTAGCGTCATCACAGATTTCAATGGAGTGGCGACGATCATCTGGAAACCAAAGTTGGTGAAGATGTTCATTGCAAGCGTTGTGAATTCGTTGTCAGCTTTGTCGAAAGCCTCATCAAGCACAACAGGCGCGTACATCGGCACGCCATGCTCATTTCCACCCAACTGATACCGCAGGGCAGCTGCAAGGCAGGTTGTCGCCAGTTTTTGACGTTGCCCCCCCGACTTGCCTGCGCCACTCCGATAAATCTCTACTTCCACGCCACCCTCATCAATCTCGCGACCGATAAATTCAACATGTTGGCGTACATCCAATACAGCGTCGCGCCAGCGTTTCTGATCAGGGTCTTGGCTTGATAATCGCTCGACGAGACGACGCAGTGCAATAAAACGTAACTCGGCGAATTCACGATCCTCGCTCCAGGCATGACTTAGTGCCTGTTGAATACTCTGCTTAAAATCTTTGACCTCAGGCAATTGTCGGTCGGTGGCATCAATGTGGAGATAGGTTCGCTGGCTTGCACTCAAATTGAATGGAACCTGGCTTAAGCTGTCATTGACCAGCTCCATCCGTTCCAGAATCGCCTTCCTGGCATCGTTCAGATAGGTTGAGAGTGCAGCAAGATTCTGGTTGCTTTGATTCTGGAGGAGTTCGAAGAATCGCTGTTCGTAAGCGGGTAACCCATCCGTCTCCAAACGAACCAGCTTGGCAAAGAAATCCGAAGCGCTAGCAAGGCTTGTGTCCATATCACCCGCATCCATAGGCCATTGTCGTTTGAAATCAGCAAATCGATTCTCAATAATTTTCTCGCAGCCGCTTATCCCCTGATTATGCTCCTCGATTTCTTTGCTCAATCCTTGCACGACCGACGTTGTGAGTCGATCAATATTATCAAGACGAACGGCATCTGGCAGTTTGGCAAAGCGATCATCGAGTTCTTGGCTCTGATATGGCGTCAGCGGAATTATGGTTGGGTCTTGCAGCAGCGACTCTAGCTTTTGATTGGCCTCGATAATTTGATCGAGAATTTTATCCCGCTTGACCTCAGCTTTTCGAAGTTCTTCGTCTGCCTTCTTGACTAGCGCAGTCTGATTTTCAATACGGTCACTAATCTGTAGCAGTGCCGCATTCCCTTCCCGAACTTTTTTAAGTTGTCGATCGATATTGGAAATGCGTACTAGCAATGGAGAAACATCAATTTCCTGCCACTGAAGATTGATCAGTGT
Source organism: Gallionellaceae bacterium (assembly GCA_037140475.1). Taxonomy (GTDB): domain Bacteria; phylum Pseudomonadota; class Gammaproteobacteria; order Burkholderiales; family Gallionellaceae; genus PALSA-1006. The sequence goes on along the minus strand of JBAXEJ010000017.1, from coordinate 21,016 downwards.
CTGACATTGAATGGCTCGGGAGGATCTATTTTTATCTTGATCAGAATGTGTTTTTATCTCTTGATCAAGGAGAGCGATCGTGTCTGCTAGGTCTTGCGCCTGCTTCTCAAAAATCCCAAGCTTTTCACGGTTGTCGAAGCCTAGCGCCCAATTTCGCCGATCATCGACGCGACTACGGTCATCTTTTTCGTGACGAGTTTTATTATGCTTGACCTGCCCTTCCCGTGTAAGCGCTCGATCTGCGCTCCTGAGCGCTTGAATGGAATCGACACAGGCATAATCGAATCTTTGCCGTAATTCAGCCTGTAGCCAATCAGTGTGACTGCCCTCCTTAACATTCAATTTAAGGACGAGGGAATTGGTAACGATGGGCTTCGCTTGGACAGCATCTGTGCGGCTAGCGCGGTAATAAACCAGACGCTGCCCCAGATTGGCGCCATTGATGTGATTCGCCAGAGCCGAATAGTGGCGCTCCTCCACTAACAGGGATAGTGCGAATCCATGCAACACTCGCTCGATGGCGCCTTCCCATACAGCCTCATCAGACTTCACTTCAATCAGTTCACCAACAAATGGTATTCCCCCTTCGGAGATGCCAATGGCATCGGCGATGTATCGGCGAAGCTCTAACATATTCGCCGGTATGTTTGATGGCTGGCGCCTGAGCGCATTTACCTCCCTCACTGCCTGATCAAATTCACTCTCTGCTATGCCCTTCTTGTTGGATAGCTGGAACTGTTTATCGCGTGTTTCGTTGCTCCTCTGCTCCCAGCTTTCAACTTCCTGCCGGGCACTTCCGACTAGTTCCGCAAACCGCTGAGGAGTATCAGATAGTACCCATCCAAGCTTCTTGCAGGCATCCTCGGCTTGGGAACGTTTGCGCAGGCGCTCGTCACGTTGAGTCTCTAGGCCTTTCTTTTCGGTTTCCCATTGTTCGATCTGATCGCCTCCCATTTCGCGGTGCTGCACTTCCAGATCACGTAACGTTGCGGCATGATTTTCTCGAATTCCTTTCTTTTTGACGATCTCACCTTCAGTTCCACTAAACGAAATATCGAGGTCAACGATACTTTGTTTAAGTAAAGCTATACGTCGGGTATCACGGTAACTATTGACCCCCATTTGCAACTCTTGGAGTTCGTTTCTTTTCAGTTGTAAAGATTGCAGGTGTTGGTGTTGCTCTCGCGCCGGAACGAGCGTCTGTACTTGTTCACGTGCTGTGACAACCGCTCTATGTGCGGCATTGAGCTCGCCAAATTCACTGACCAACCGATCCGCGACATCGAAAGTTTCTGGCTTGTCGAGCATGAAATCTCGGAGAAAGATATTCAGATCACCGAGATTTTTTGCCGACTGAGTTTTATGTAAAAGGCGGAGCGCCATCTCACTATCAATGCCGAGTAGGCGACTGAATCGCTCGCAGTAAGGCCGAAATTCATCACGTATAAATGCTTCGGGGAAGGATAGCTTAAGTTTGCGGATTTCGAAGTTGGACTGACCAAAATCCTCAAGTTCCCGCAGATCAAATGCTCGCTCAAAAATCAGGTATTGACGTTTGACATCTGTATTCCCATTTGCATTACCCCTTAGCCAGAAGACTTGGACAAGCGTGACATGATGCCCAATGGAGTTCTGATAACTCAATGCCAGCGCAGACCAAGTCGTTCCTGGACGCAAATAGCGTGTTGCGATTTCGCCCGATTCGCCATCCTTCTGTTCCGCCCATGCCCCACGTATGTAACTCACTACATTTCGGTCGCGACCACTGCGATCTGCTTCGCGCGCGGCCGCATTAAAATCCACCCAGCGTGGCGGCACCAATAAAGCCGAAAATGCATCTAGCAACGTTGACTTCCCTGCGCCAGAGCGGCCGACAAATAGAAATCCTCGTTCTGATATCGGGACGTCATGTAGGTCAGAGAATGTTCCCCAGTTAAACACCTGCAAACGAGACATCCGGAATTGTTCTCGGGCGAATAGCATGCCGGTTTGAGGTTCTACATTCATTTTTCATCCTCATCATCCTGCGCAAGATGGCTTGCCTGAGTAGGCGAATCACCAGTTGCCATGGACTGATAAAGATGGGTAAGCGCCTGTATTTCCTCAGCCGAAAAGAGTAATTTCAATGTGGCCGAAATTTCAAGCCTGTCCTCGCTGGCCCTTATCTTCTGTAGGATGCTGTGTTTCTTGATTTTTTCAATTGATGCATTGACGCGTTTTGTAAAACCTGATCGATCGGTATTTGCGGTGCGCTCATAGGGAATGAGATATTCCACGATCTCATCAACGGACACTACCGCACGTTCTCCCTGCGTATCAGCTTGGGTTAATCTTTGCCGAAGATGGAGCAGCAAAATCGAGTCGATAAATGTCAGTTGAGCGCGACGCAGCAGCAAGGGAACTTCCATATCCCCCGTATCCGCCTGACGGGTGAAGGCGACCTGCACATCCAGATCGATCACCAATTCAAGAAATAACTCGGCCAAGCGACGACGTATTATTCCTTCGTCGCGTACCAGGATCGGCCATAGTTTGGGGTGGCGCCGGCCATCCAGAGATGGTCCCTGGAGAAGCTGAACCAAGGCACGGCGAGTATCCAACTGCAACTCGCCACTATCTCCAATGAACAGAGTATTTGTAGGAATCTCTGCCGTGACAGGCAGCTCAACTTCTGTTGTCAAGGCTACCATCTCCTGTCCCGATGCGTTTTCAGACCAGCTCATTGGCTCGCTCTCTCAAAAAAAAGATTTTCGGAATTTTCGCACTGCGTCGCTGATCGTCGTCACCAACCCATGAAACTGTCTCATTGATGTCACCTTTAAAACCGTGCCGACTGCCCAATGCTATTAGTCCTACAACACTCCCCAGACCCTGCTTGGCGGGAAACATATCCAGCACATCAGCAATAGATGCTTGAGATCGTTGTTCAAGGACGGCGCGAACGTTAGCTTTCAAGTTGCGGAAGTCAATTTCCGACTGTGCGACCAATTCACCGACCGATTCCAAATCAATCGGTGCCGCGTCTCCATCTGTCATCAGAGTGGGTAACGCCTGAAGCGATGGATCGTGCAACACCCATTGAGATATCGATTGTAGGCGACAGCTGGTGAGCTCCAACGAGTATTGGAGAGTTTCTGTTGCGCGAACTCCATCCTTAAGGCGTAGTGCAGCACGCTGCGCGTCTTTAAGTAGTTGGTTGAGCCTTCGATGTTCAAGATATTCGCGGCTCTGAACAAAATGCTTGAGGCTGCGAGCAAATGACTGTAACACCTCGTGAACCATTCCCCCCTGCTCAAGCAATGTTCTTGTCAACCGGAGGAGAAAGCGCCTGTCTTTGGCATCTAATTGTGCGACAAATTCACGTGACAAGAGATTGTCCAGTGCCTGATCGAGGGTGGCTGCTTGCTCTGGATCAGTCAGCAAGCGCCAGAATGCTGAGAACGTCCTTCCTGCCTCGCTTTCCGTGATGAGGTCGATCCCGGCAAACAGCGAGTCCAGTACCTCACCCCGACTGCCATCGTTGTCCATGATCCGCTCTCTCAATTCTCGGTTCAGTTGATCAAACTGATCTCGGACCCGACGAAAATCACCAGCCAGATCATCCGCCAATGAAATAATTTCCCTTGTGCGTTCTAATGCTTTCGTATGGGGAAGTACGCGCATCTGCCCTTTTTGAATTGCATCGATTTCCTTATCGATACGCTCCTGCTCAACCATGAGTCGATCAATCCGGCGAAATTTGTCAGTGTCGGTGTCCTCGGCGAGTCGTGCCAAGGCATCGATCACCAATGTGAGTCGACTCTCGGTTGCAGCAGAATGAGGATTCGCCAAGCCTGACATAAACCGAATAGCCTCGACTGCGGCTGTGGAAAGTTCATATTCCTCTTCTTTGGCATTAGGTAGAAAACGCCGTTCAAGATAACCATCGGCTAACCAACTTGCTACATATGCCTGAGCTGTTTGTGGGAGTTCTTCACCCTGCGCACGAAGTTCTTCTAGATCTCGACCGATACGTTCGTGAAATATTGAAGCGGGAAGACTGCGGTCAATTTCGTACAGATGTGACTGAAGCAGTCCAATGACCGTTGGTGCATTATTTGAGGCAATCAATCGCCACAGCGGTTGCGTTCGCATGCGGCGGTAGGTCGCGATAACCTTGTCAGCTTTCATGGTTTACGTAGCCCTGCAAGCTCATTTGTAGCAATCTTTGTTATCATCAATTGCGATTATTGCTTCGCCACCCTGCTGGTGCAGGGTTGGATCGGAGCTCACCCCAATGGTACTTTTGGGGATTTGTGCGCATTTAATTAGTCAGCCCTTCGCAATTCTCAGCGCCTTCTTGAACTCCTTCAAATCGGCAACAGCAAACATCTGATTTCGGCCAACCATTAAACTCGGATTCAACTTGTCACTTGATACAAACCGGCGAAAAGTTGACATCGACACTTCCAGATACTCAGCGGCTTCCTGAGCCGTGAAGTCATCTCCATTAAGATGTCCAAACAATTGCTCATGGGTCATATCTTCGCCACGAAAAGCATTCGTTGATAAGATTACAAAAAATTTCTGCCGCTCGGTTGGCGGCATTTGCTTGAGAACCTGGAATAGATCCTCTGCCGTCATTGCATGTGCCATTTTCTATCCCTCCGTTTTTAGATAACGCTTAAGCTCATCATAGAAATTTTCGTGCAAACCAACCTGATAGAAGTCGATAAATAACAACTCCACGCTTACTCCCTGTTTAAAAGCTTCCGATGATGGCGGGCGATAGGCAACCAAATACTCTTGACGATTAAATTTGAACTTATAAACCGAAATTACCGCCAAATCACCTTTTTTGGCCTCCCCTACTTCGGGGTTCCCACAAACCGCTTCCACAGCATCCTCAATAGCAAGTTGCAAGGGCTTGTGAGCCTTCTTTACAAACTTGCTGAATGGGCTTTTGTAATTCGGGATCATTTCCATGATGTTATAATACGTCAATTTTGACTATATATCAACTCAGTGGTATGCCACTGTTGCAGCAGGATTGGCGTTTATTGATCCACCTTGACTTGCGCGCCTTAATGCGTATGATCACACGCATTCCACTTCATTAGGGGTAAGGGTCATGCAAACCTATTACGACTCAGCCGCAAAAAAGGGGCGCTTGTCGTTGACGATCAATCAAAACCTACTAGATCGTCTCGAACCCTACAAACAACAAATTAATATCTCGGCACAAGCTGAGCAGTTATTAGCTCGAATCCTTGAAGAGCTTGAAAATCGCACTTGGGCAGAAAAAAATGCTGGCGCACTGGTGGCTCATGGACAAGACATCTCCATGACGGGCTTGGCTGGCACGGAGTTTGACCGGAACTGATTCGTGGCGCAATTCGATATCTATCCGAATCCGGGCATACGAAAAGTTGAGATACCTTACCTCGCCTCAGTTCAGAACGATCATATAACAAGTAAGACTGGTGCAACGGTGGTCATTCCGCTACGGGCTAATGCCCAACCTGTAGACATCATGGCTCCATTGGTGGAGGTTGCAGGTAAAGGACAGTTTGTCTTATCAGCCGATGAAATATTCGCTATTGAAACAACTCGACTGAAAGCACCTGTCGCCATGCTGAATATGACTGATCGCGCAAAAATAAAACCTGCAATCAACAAAGTGATCGGTGAATATTGAGTTTGATGCCGCTTCAGGGCAGACAGGCGCCGACTGGGCCGCTGGCAGGATTGCGCAAGAGCCCACGGAAAAACACATAGCAGGCCTTGATCAATGAACTTGAGTTATGCCTCAATTTTTTTCCGAATCGGCGACCAACATCCCGTCTATTGACGATTAAACAAGGGGCGGAAAGCATCGTTATTTAAAACTTTGCTCCTCGCGCTTTTGCGGATAATGACTAACAATTAAGCAAGGTATTACTTAGACATTATGAAAAAACATACCAGCCCTTCAGAAATTGCCCGCGAAACACTCATTGTGTTGACGTCGCGTAAGCTTGCCCCCACCCCTGAAAACTACAGCAAAGTATTTCAGGAAATCACAGGTGAGCCTGCGTCCGCAACGCCTAAGCCGATGGAGCCCGCTACTACTGCGACAGCACCTCAGCTTGAGTTGGCTTGGTCTGAACTAATTCAAGATTTGTTGCGTCAACTAGAAACACCACATAAAGGCATCACGATCACTCGCAAAAAAGAGGGGCTGGAGACGGTTTTAAATCGCTTTTCCGCCAAGCCTGATGAGCTATTTAATAAGGTTCAGGGATTGCTACGTTCTTGGGCGACTGCGCCTACGGCCAGCTTAGATGCGCCGCCCCCCCCTCCTCCATTACCCGAGAGTTCCTCAAGTAAACTTGTCGAGACCAAAAATGACAGCGTATTGCCTTCTGCAAAGCGGCCCGCTGCTAAAAGTGAAGGTGCCAATAATGAGGATGTCAGCCATCAAGAACTGATCACACAATTACGTGAACTGTTGGCGCAGACCCTCGAAAACTCGTTGACCACTCAACCTGAATTGAGTGAAGAAATTAAAACGCTGGCGCAACAAGTGCGCGCGACTGATAACAATCAGATTTATGAGCTCGCAAGTAAATTGCGCCACTTTTGGCTCAAGCTAGAACTGCGTGGTGGCGACAAAACCAAAATTCAAGAAGGCCTAGCTCGTTTATTGCGCTTGCTAGTTGAGAACGTAGGCGAACTGGTGGCTGATGATCAATGGCTGCATGGTCAGATCGTGACTCTACAAGAGATCATCGCTAATCCAATCGACAAGCGGGTGATTGCAGATGCTGAGCGCAATTTGCGCGATGCCATCATTAAGCAGGGTTTGCTACAAAAGAGTTTGAGCGATGCCAAGTCCACGCTTAAGGGGTTGATGACAACCTTCATCGACCGTTTAGGAGACTTGAGCGAATCGACAGGGGTTTATCACACCAAAATTGAGGGTTACGGCCAAAAAATTGGTGGCGCTAGCAACTTGGCTGATTTGGGCCATATATTAGAAGACATCATGCACGACACGCGCATCATTCAAGACAGCGCGCTACGTTCGCACCAAGATTTGGTGTTTGCCCGCAAACAGGCAGATGAAGCGGAAGCACGCATTTCACAACTTGAGCAGGAATTGGCTCAGGTCAGTGAGTTAGTACATGAAGATCAGTTAACCGGCGTGTTAAACCGTCGCGGCATGGACGACACATTCCAGCGTGAACTGACTCGTAATGATCGTAGCCCAGCGCCACTATGCGTGGCACTACTCGATATCGACAACTTCAAAAAGCTCAACGATACTTTGGGTCATCAGGCTGGCGACCAGGCACTTGTTCATTTAGCGCATGTCATTAAAGAGTCGCTGCGCCCCGCAGACTCTGTGGCTCGCTACGGTGGCGAAGAGTTTGTGATTATTTTGCCAGACACGCCGCTCAAAGATGGGGTTGAGGCGGTTGAGCGCTTACAACGCGAGCTGACCAAGAAATACTTCCTTAACAACAATGATCGCGTCTTGGTCACTTTCAGCGCCGGCGTGGCACTACGTAGCGACTCTGAAGATCAAGAAGATTTGGTTGGACGCGCTGATAGAGCGATGTATACGGCGAAACAAACTGGTAAAAACCGTGTGGTCGCCGCGGAGTAAATACACTCTTACCATCACCCGTATAGGCGAGGAACCGAGGATTAATTGACTGGATTCTCTCCTTCGCGGGAAAGACAAACCGATCGGTTTTTAAAATATCCAAGAATTTATTATTTAACTTAACTAAAGTTTTCTCCAAAATATCCGATAACAAATACAACGGCGGTTAGATGTAGTCTCATTAAATAGAGCTAACCGAAGTAAACGGCTAGTAAGGTAGCAAAAAAGCCGGAAGTGAAAATCGAATCAAAGGAGAATTAAAATGCCTTCATATATCAATACCAACCTTGCATCCCTGAATGCTCAACGTAACTTGAACAGCTCTCAGGGCGCACTGCACACTTCCTTGCAACGCCTGTCTTCCGGCTTGCGTGTGAATAGTGCCAAGGACGATGCCGCTGGTTTAGCGATTGCTTCCCGTATGGAAAGCCAAATTCGCGGTTTGAACCAAGCTGTACGTAACGCCAGTGACGGTATCTCACTCGCTCAAACTGCTGAAGGCGCATTAGGTGCGATTCAAAACAACATGGCGCGAATGCGTGAGTTGGCGGTCCAAGGCGCGAACGCGACATCGAACTCTGACGTAGGTGCAATTAACGCTGAGTTTACCCAGCTCAACGCAGAAAACGCACGTATCGTTGCAGGCACATCGTTCAACAACATTCAATTGTTGTCACAGAACGTAAGCCAAGTGTTCCAAGTAGGCGCGAACAGCGTGACAGGTGTAGACGACATCACCGTTGCTACCACTGCTGCGATTGCGCCAACTTCGACTTCATTGGGGGATACATCAGCGACCGCTCAAGCTGAAATCGCTAAATTGGACGTGGATATTGCTGCTGTTGCTTCTTCACGTGCCACCTTCGGTTCGGTCCAATCTCGCTTCGAGTCCGTTATTTCGAACTTGCAGATTGCTTCTGAGAACCAAGTGGCTGCGCGTAGCCGGATCATGGACACAGACTTCGCAGCAGAAACTGCATCGTTGACTCGTGCACAGATCTTGCAACAAGCAGGTACTGCGATGTTGGCCCAAGCGAACCAATCACCGAACACTGTCTTGACTCTGTTGCGTTAAGACTAGCTTGGTAGCATGATTATTTAACCGGTAGCTTATCCTGCCGGTTGAATATGAAAAGGAAAGAGAAGGAGCATTAAAATGCTAATTCAAAATATAAATAGTTCGGCCAGTTCGACTTGGTTCGCTAATGAAGGCGGTAGTACGGCGGTAGCCGCCCCAAAAAGCGAGCCCGCCCGGGTAGCCAGACCAGCACCTGAAATGCGTAAACCTAGCATTGCAGAGCTGGAAAGCGCCGTGAGAGAGTTGAACCAGTCGATGAAAGCAAGTAATTCGAATCTCGCTTTCACTGTCGATCCTGATACGCAGCAAACGATCGTCAGTGTTAAAGATTCAAAAACGGGTGAAGTAATTAAACAGTTCCCTTCGAAAGAAGCCATTGCCATAGCTAAAGCAATCGGTGACATTCAACAGGGTCTACTTCTTAAACAGCAAGCTTAACTTAGGACGATCATGGCTATTCCTAGTACGGCGGCATCATCAGGCACTAATATCGACGTAGCAGGTATCGTCGGTAAGCTGATGGACGTCGAAAAGAGGCCACTGACCGCCCTGACTACCAAAGAAGGCAGCGCCCAAGCCAAAATATCGGCTTTCGGCCAAGTAAAGGGGGCGCTGTCTGCTTTCCAAAATTCACTACTCGGCTTAAATAACGCCAGTAAATTTCAGGCCAACACGGCCACCTCTTCTGATACAAGTGTATTCACTGCAACGGCGATGAACTCAGCCGCGGTGGGTAGTCATTCCATCGATGTGATTAATCTTGCGCAATCACAACGCTTGGCGACACAAGGGCTTTCTAGCCAAACCGCTTCAATCGGCAACGGCACGATCACCTTTGACTTTGGCAAGGTAAATAATGGCCAATTTGTTGCCAATCAAGGCAAATATCGCGCTAACGTGATTAACGATGCCACGATTAGCAACGCGACGGTTGCAGCCAAAGAAGGCGCAACTGTTCTTGCGACCGATGCTGTCACCTTCGCCCCCGTCGCCAATGCCTCCGGTAGCATTCCTTCGGGCACGCTGACGATCAATGGCAAGGAAGTGGGCAAGATTAATTTGCTAGATTCTGATAGCCCAGTGAATCGAGCCATCAACATTGCTGAAGCATTGGATGATGCCTACGTTGCATCAGGCGGCAATGCTGAAACCATCACTGCCGACAACGGCAAGATCACCATCAAGGCTGACTCAGGAGGCAAAGCGATTACCTTTAGTATCGCGGGTGAAGCGAAAGACTCTGCTGAAGCAGCAAAAAATTTAGCCACGCTGATGAAGCAAACCGGCTTAACGGCCACTCAGCTCGGTACTCAAGCTTATGGCAATTCGAGCGTTACTGTAGCCAGCACGGCCGGCCTTTCTGTCGGCGATAGTATTGAAGGTGGCGGCTTACCCACGGGTACGGTCATCACCGAAATTTTAGACACCACTCATTTCTTAACTTCCGCACCGGTAACCGATGGCGCAGATAAGAGTGGGGTGACACTCAAACTCAGCACGGTTTCTAGCACGCGAACCGTTGCGATTGATGGCACTAATAACTCGATGCAGGGCATTCGAGATGCGATCAATGCGGCGAAAATTGGCGTCTCTGCCAGCATCGTGAATGACGGCGGTGCAAAGCCCAATCGCTTGGTGCTCACTTCAGATGAAATTGGCGCTGCGAACAATTTGAACATCTCGGTTAGTGGCGATGCCGCATTGAGCGATCTTCTTACACATGATGCTGCGGGAACACAAAAACTATCCGAAATTGTTGCGGGTAAAGATGCCTCACTCGTGATTGATGGCATTCCAGTGAGCAAAACCACTAACATCATCAATGACGCGGTTCCCGGCGTGACCCTTAATTTGCTTGCCGCCGGCTCTAAAAACACACTGAAAATTGGCCGTGATACCGAGTCAGTTAAAACTTCAGTTGAAGGTTTTGTAAAAACCTACAACGATCTGAAAAAAACCATTAAAGATCTGACCGCCTACAACGAAGCAACCAAAAAAGGGGCCACGCTCCAGGGTGATTCAGCGATGCGCTCTTTGGAGCGCGAACTCGACAGCATGTTGGCTACACCACTCGGCACGCCTGCAGGTTCGTACACCAGCTTGTCGCAAATTGGCATCAGCAAACAAACCGATGGCTCGCTCGCGATCGATAGTGGAAAATTTGGCAAAGCCATGGAAGAAAAGTTTAACGATGTGGCAGGCTTGTTTGCCTCCATCGGCAAAACGACTGACCCTCTTGTTAGTTATAAAAACATTTCAGAGAAAACGATTCCCGGCAACTATGCAATTTCTGTAATGCAACATGCAACGCAAGGCACTATGACGGGCAATAAGAGCGTGGCATTAGGGCTTACCGGTATCGATGCCGGCACCTCAATCAATGCAACCGTTGATGGTAAAACCGCCTCGGTAGCGCTAACCGCAGGCACCTATTCCAGCGCTGAATTAGCGACGATGATGCAGGATGCAATTAATAATTCCAGTGTGTTTGCGAGTGCGGGTAAATCAGTCGCCGCATCGATTGATGCAAATGGATATTTAAGAATAAAATCAAATAGCTATGGATCTTCATCAAGTTTCGGCATGGATGATGGTGCTGGCACGTTGGTAGCAGACTTTATGGGGGCGAACGCAAATAAGTCCAGCGGCCAAGATGTGATGGGTACCATCAATGGCGAAACCGCAACCGGCCAAGGACAACTACTCACTTCAAGCTCTGGGCCTTCGGATGGCTTGCAAGTGCAAATTAGCGGCGGCGCACTCGGCACACGCGGCTCCGTAAATTACACGCAAGGTTATGCCTACAAACTCACTGACTTTGTAAATAAGGCGCTTGGCAACACTGGAATACTGACTGGGCGTTTGAATGGATTGAGCACCACCGTAAGAGGTATTTCAAAAGAACGCGATCAAATTAACGCCCGCTTATCAAGCGTTGAAGAACGGTATCGTCGGCAGTACACAAAACTAGATGCAACGCTTAGCAATATGGGCAAAACCAGTAGTTATCTCTCACAGCAACTCTCTAAAATGTAAGCGGAGAACAATATGAACATGAGCGCAGCCATTAAAACGTACTCCAACGTCGCCATTGAGTCGAAGACGCACTCGTCTGATCCGCACAAATTAATCTTGATGCTTTATCAAGGTGCACTACTTGCGATTGCTTCGGCAAAAAATCAAATGATGCGCAAAGAAATTGCTGCCAAGGGCCAATCAATCAGCCAAGCGATTGCCATTATTAACGACGGCTTAAAGGCTGGTTTGGATATGAACGTGGGTGCTCCGCTAGTACAAAATTTATCTGACCTTTATGACTACATGAATCAGCGTTTGCTACAAGCTAACTTAAAGAACGATACCGCCATTTTGGATGAGGTCAGCACACTACTAATTGAATTAAGAGGTGCTTGGGAAAGCATTCGCCCCGTAGAACAAACCTCAGCACAAACCGTTATGCCACAACAACCAGCAGCGAAGATGCCACTGGTTTATGGAAGGATGTAAGAAATGAATGCCGTTATCGAAAAATACGAATCACTCGCCACTATCACTGCAAAAATGCGCGAAGCTGCCATGCAGGGGGATTGGGATTTGCTCAGCGAACTTGAGGAACAGTCTCGTGTACAGGTTACGGAGATGCAGGTTTTGGATTTGAAGCCTGCGGATGAAGCAACGCGAGTGCGCAAGGTAGCGCTGATCAAAAAAATATTGGCCGATGATGCTGCGATTCGCAGTCAGGCTGAACCTTGGATGGCCCAACTTCAGCGCATTATGGATAACGCGCGCAGTGAAGATCGTTTGCAGAAAGCGTATTCGGCGGGGAGCAGTTTTTAGCCGCTAGTCGTTAGGTGTTAGTTAAAGCAAAACCCCACACAGAAGGATAATGCCAACTATCGACTAGCGACTGATCACTAACGACTTACCATGCTGCCCACCGATGTCCTAAATACCCTTAGAGCCCTTTCGCTAACTGAGCGGCCACTCATCACGCCGCTGCCGGACAAGGATACCAGCGGTAAAGATGCGTTTGAATTAGGGCAAAAGGTGCAAGGCGCAATTCAATCTCAAGTCAGCACCGGCGTTTTTAAAGTTCGCGTACTTGAACAAATGTTGCAGATGCAACTCCCCGCAACCTTCAAAAGTGGCGATGTGATTGAATTGCAGGTGATGTCCTTGCAACCCCGCCTCACCTTTAGTCTTTCCGCTTCAGCCAACCCGCTTTCCACACCAGAGCAACTCAGTACCACTTCGCGCTTACTTTCAACGCTGTCACAGCAACCCTTGGAAAAAGCCTATGTGCGCGCCTTGCATAGCGAGCCTTTGATAGTCACTACCGATTCGCCACCCAACACCCAGGTTCTGGCGGTTAAGTTGCATGAATCATTAAGCCAAAGTGGGCTGTTTTACGAGGCGCATCAAGCCCAGTGGATTGCGGGTTCGCGTAGTACCGCACAGCTATTGCAAGAACCGCAAAACTTACTCACCGACCCAGTCAAAACAGCGATTGCCAGCCTCGCGAACTCAGCAACGAGTGCCGCAATATCAGACAATCCGATGGGCATTCCCAACGCCCTTCAACCCCTAGTGCAGCAGCAACTCAACGCGCTCGAAACACGTCAGGTATTGTGGCAAGGACAGGTTTGGCCTAACCAAAAAATGGATTGGGAAATTCACGAGGAAACGCCGCGCTCAAGCACCACAAGGGAGCAAGAAGAAAGTGGGCAATGGGCAACACAAATTCGTCTCGACTTACCTAATTTAGGTGAAGTCGCAGCGATGCTGCGCTTCGGTGCAAATGGCTTAAGCATCACCCTGGATGCTAGCGGCGGGCAAACACGCAAATTGTTTGGCGCAGCAAGCACGCAACTCACCGCCGCACTGGCTGAGCGCGGCATTAAGGTATCTAGCACGCTGGTGGCCCCTCATGACAAACCCTAACAAACGCCAAATGGCGGTTGCGCTCGCCTATCAAGGCGGTGATGCCGCACCTAAAGTAGTTGCGCGTGGCCGAGGCATTATTGCGCAGGCAATTATTGACCGAGCCAAAGAGCATGGTGTGTTTGTGCACGAATCACAGGAGTTAGTTGGACTGCTGATGCAGGTCGAATTAGACGAGCACATTCCACCGGAGCTTTATCTGGCCGTGGCGGAGTTGCTAGCTTGGCTATACCGCTTAGAGCACCGAGAAATTCCTGCTTTGGGAAAATAACGAGCTTGACATCCTCCCCCACGTAAACGAAGGGGATTCCTACGGATTCACGCGATGTTTTGCGTGATACCTTCGGTGGGTTCCTGTTTCACAGAGCGGCATTGATGCACCAGCTCTCCGCAGGCTAATACGGCATGTCCTGCCGCTAATATGTTTCGTGCCGCGTTCCAATCGGCATTTATCTCAAACCCACAGAAGACACAGGAGTATTTCTCTTGTGTCTTTCTGCTTTTGGGAGAGGACATCCCACAATAAGAACATTTCTGACTAGTGTATTGCGGAGGAATTGCCAGAACTTCACCTCCCAGCCAAGCCTGCTTGTATTCCAGTTGCCTTCTGAATTCACCCCAGCCTTGATCTAGGATGGATTTGTTCAGGCCGGATTTGGCCTTGATGTTACAACTCGGCGCTTCACGAGTGCCGGATGCACTACGGCTCATGTTCGAGACTTTTAGATCTTCTATTACGACCATCGCGTGGTTTTTGCTGATGGCCGTCGAGGTCTTGTGTAGAAAGTCTTGCCGAACACGGGCAATTCTTTGATGCAGTTTGGCGACTTTGGCTTTTGCTTTCTTCCAATTACAGCTGAACTTTACTTTCCGCGACATCTCTCTTTGCTCTCTTGCCAAAGCCGTTTGCAACTGCTTAAAGCTGTTGATCGGTTCGATGTATGTGCCATCGGACAGTGTGGCAAATCGTGCTATCCCCACGTCGATACCGACGATGGAATGAGCCGGATGAACGGATTTTTCAACTTCGCGCTGTGTTTGGATCGCCACAAACCACTTTCCGCCCGACTGACTGATCGTGACATTACGCAACTCACCCAATACTTCCCTACTGTTGCGGTAACGCAGCCAACCTAACTTGGGGAGGAAGATTCGATTGTTTGTCTGGTCCAGCTTGATTTGTTTCGGGTCGGGATAGCGGAAGCTGTCAGATTGCCATTTTTTCTTAAAACGTGGGAAGTCGGCGTGTTTCTCGAAGAAGTTGCGATATGCGCGTTCAAGGTCTTTAAGTGAGTGCTGCAGCGGGTGAACCGGCGCATCTTTAAGCCAAGCTGTTTCATGGCTGTTGCGCCAGCCGGTGAGTAGCTTTGCCATCGCGACATAGCCGATGTATTTACCACCGTCCGCATGATTCGCCTGCTGTAACGCCAGTGCCTTATTGAACACGAAGCGGCATGCCCCGGCGAAACGTTGCATTAAGCGCTGTTGTTCGCCGTTGGGCTTGAGTTCGTATTTGTAGGCTTGCTGGCGCGTTTCATTGACTGTATTCTAACACAAACAGAACGAACGTTCTATTGCACTATCCTTCCCCGCCATGAATGCCGAGGTTTGCCGCGCTTATGATCAAGCTTCCGTTCTTGTCCAATTTTTTCAACTTACCGCAACAGCCATCCCATCTCATTTGAAGATATTGTTCGAGCTGCGCCCAATCGATAGCGGGTTTTGACTATGCCACTAGCGTTGTGACTTAAAAATTTGCACCCATTTTTCACGCCAAGACTTACAATGTAATCCTTGTAATACAAATAAGGAGTTTCACAATGGCGATGATGTCTATGCGCTTGCCCGATGAGCTAACGAATCAACTAGACATGCTTGCAACCGCAACGGGGCGCTCAAAATCATTCTTAGCGGGTCAAGCTATCCGCGACTTTATTGATCGGGAGTCATGGCAGATTGCTGAAATTACTCAATCTATCAGTGAAGCAGACAATGGTGATTTCGCGAGTGAGGAAGAATTAAATACGATCAGTGCAAAGTGGAAGCGCAATGCGAGTTAGATGGCTACGAAACGCAATCAAAAGTCTTGATTCCGAGGCTGAATACATAGCGAAAGAGAATGCCATCGCGGCAGCTGAAATGTTCGAGTATGTCAAAGCCAAGGTTGATGCAATAGGTGATTTTCCTGCTTCAGGGCGTCCCGGCAGAGTGCCGAATACGCGTGAGTTGGTAATTGATCGGTATCCAATCTTGGTGCCATATCGAGTGGTCGGCGATGAGCTACAGGTGTTGCGTGTATTCCATACTCGCCGCAAGTTACCAAAGGATTGGTGATTCGATCACACTGACGGCCGAACGAAAAATAGCCGAAACGGTAGCTTTCCAAAAATTTCTATTTCCCCATCCAATGTTGCTAAGAGCACCGAGAAATCGCCTCTATTCCCGACATTAAACCCAGCTAATCTTTTCTAGAATGACAACAACGAATCAGTTTCGTTAATTTTCTAGATTGGAGCTGGGCCATGTTCAAAGAAAAAGAAATTCCTCTCAAAGTTGAAGTCTTTGCCAACGGTGAAGAGCAAGATTTTCTACTTCACTCCAGATTTGAAATAAAAAATATTCTAAAAACGATTTGCGAGCGAAAAACCCGGGCTGCAATTTATTACGGCAGTGGCAAACATTTTGTCTTGACGATGGTGATTGATGTAAGCGAAGAAGGGATTTGGATTGACCCAGCATCCAGATCGACAGACAACCGTAACTTACTCAATAGTAGTGAGATTACTTTTGTCAGCTCGCATAACGACACCAAGGTGCAATTTACCGCCGCAAATCCTTGGCAGGTTGCTTACGAAAAGAGTGATGCTATATTTATTCCAATACCGGAATCGCTCCTTCGATTGCAACGTCGTGATGCTTATCGCTTGATTACTCAAGCCTTGCATCCACTAAGCTGCATGTTGCAGGCGGACAATCATGATTACCAACCCATGCCACGAGTAAAAGTACGAGACATCAGCATCGGCGGCCTTTCGCTGGAATATCCAGAAAAAGATCTCGATCTGAAAGCTGGCGCGATTTACCCCGATTGTGAAATTACGCTGCCAGAATTTGGTACGCTGAAAGTAAGTCTGCAAGTGCAAAATACGTTTGATGTGACCAATCGCTTGGGTAAAACCCATCGGCGCGTGGGTTGCAAATTCATTAAACAAGATCGTGCCGTGGCAATACCGCTACAGCGCTATGTGGCACAAGGGCAAATTCAGGCTACTGCCAATCGATAACTATATTTAACGAGAAAAACCTAATGCGCATTTTTCTAGGATAATGCGACAACCTTTCAACGTCGGCGGAAAAATCCATGTACACATTGCATGAGGAAGAAGCGGAAAACCATTACCTAGGGCAATTCATTCCCCTGCACTACCATCACAACATGTTGATGGACAAAAATCGCATGGACAACTTCAAAGCCGCAATTGAATTTACGGTGTTTGAAGGTGCTAAGGTGCTGGAGCTTGGCGGTGGCACCGGTGTACTGTCTTGCTTAGCGGCTTCCAAAGCGAGCAAGGTGTGGTGTGTCGAGTTTAATCCGCAACTGGTTGCTGAATCAAAGCGACTATTAGCGATGAATACGCATGGACACAAGGTTGAAGTCATTCATGCGGATGGCTTCGAATATCTACCGCCTGAACCGGTTGACGTGGTGATTTGCGAAATGATTCATGTCGCCATGTTGCGTGAAAAGCAAATCGAGATTATCGAAGCCTTTAAAGCGCGCTACCGTGCAAAGTTCGGCGACAAGTTGCCGATGTTTATTCCAACCGCCGTCATCATGGCAGTACAACCGTTGCAGCAGGACTACAACTTTCACGGTTTTCATGCCCCCATCATTCAGTTTCAACGCGTTTTTGCTGAGCATCCCGGTAGCATTGAACTGGCCTCCACGCAAACTTACAGCGTAATGGATTTAAATCAGCCGACTTCTCGAGATGTAGCTTGGCAAGGAAGTTTTAAATTAGAGTGCGATGGCACGGTCAATGCACTACGTTTCATCACTAAAAATGTTTTGGCAATTGATGCAGAAAAATCTTCCACCATCGACTGGTTGATCGATTATTTGGTCTTGCCGCTGAGCGAACCAATTGCAGCCCATGCGGGAGATGAGCTACAGGTTTCGTTTAACTATAAAACTGGCGCGTCAATTCAGTCATTGGAAAAAAGTATTCGCGCCGTACTGATCCCCGTAAGCTAAAAAATGAGTAAGTCGCCTAGTGCAGAAAAATTTGTGCAAAGTGGCTTGGTACACCATCAAGCAGGGCGATTAGACAAAGCCAACGATGACTATCAACAGGCGCTGAGTTTAAATCCGAGCCATCCCGATGCGTTACACCTGCTCGGCATGTTGGCTCATCAGGTAGGCGATAACGAGCTCGCCGCCGATCTCATTAATCTTGCCATTCATGGCAGTCCTGATTTTCCGAATTACCACTGTAATTTAGGCACCGTACTTCAGGTGCAGGGCAAACTAGAGGAAGCTATTCTGAGTTTTCGCGAAGCGATTAAGATGGATGCGAAGAATGCGATCTATCACTACAACCTCGGGCGTGCTTTACAAGCAACCAACCAGCTTAAGTTGGCCGTTGAAAGCTATCGCCAAGCGCTAGCACTCGCGCCTGAACATGTTGAAACACTGAGTAACTTAGCGCATACCTTGCGTACACTGGGACAGCTAGATGAAGCTGTGAAGTTATTTGTGCGAGCCTCAGTCGTTGCCCCCAATCTAGCCGAGATCCATTTCAATTTAGGTGCTGCGCTCAATGAACAAGGAAAGTTGAGCGCCGCAATCGAAAGCTATCAATCTGCCATTGCACTTTCTCCCGGCTATGCACAAGCGTATTGCAATTTGGGCGCCGCACTTTTAGCCAAGGGAAAGTTTGATGAGGCGATATCCAGCTATCAGCACAGCCTCGCGATCAATCCTAATTTCGCTGAGGCGCATTACAACTTAGGCATCGCTTTCCAGACGCAAGATCGACTTGAGAGTGCGATTGATAGTTATCGCCGTGCTCTGGAATTACAGCCCCAGTTTGTTGAAGGTTGGTGCAACTTAGGTAACGCCTTGCGTGCGCAAGGCCAACTAGCGGAAGCCATCTCTTGCTATGAGCAAGCACTTGTCATCAAGCCTGACTATGCGAATGCCTATAGTAATCTACTTTTTCTGCATGCCTATCATGCGACTTTGCCGCCAGATGAATATTTGAATTTAGCGCGCGGCTGGGAGCGGGCATGCCTATCAGAACAAGATAGATTGGTTGCGCGTGAAAAAAGTTTTATGCGCATGCCACTCGTTGGCCGAAAATTAAAAGTAGCTTATGTCTCCGGTGATTTTCGAAAACACGCCACGAGTTATTTCATTGAACAGTTATTTGCACAACATGATCGCAGCAAGATTGAATTGTTCGCCTACTCCAATAACCGAACACGCGATGACATTACTGAACGCATCAACGCACTTGTTGATCATTGGTTGCCCATCGCAGGGAAGTCCGATGCCGAGGTATGTGATGCCATCATGGCGGATGGCATTGATGTATTAATTGATCTCTCTGGACACTCAGCCAATAATCGCTTGGGTGTTTTTGCCCACCGTGCAGCGCCCATACAAGCGAGCTATCTCTATTTCGCCAGCACCGGTTTGAGTGAAATGGATTACTGGATTGGCGATGAATTACTGACGCCGCCTGAAATGGATAATCAGTTCAGTGAAAACGTCTGGCGACTGCCGCGCACCTGGCTGTCATACAAAACCATCGCCGAGGCCCCTGCACCTCAATGGCTGCCAAGTCGTGATGGCAGCGTATGTATCGGTAGCTTTAATAATCTGGGGAAGATCACACCACAAACTTTGCAGCTCTGGACAAAGATTATGCATGCGCTACCCGAAGCCACTTTGCTACTAAAAAATAAAGATCTTGCGGATGAGAGCAATCGTCAGCGCATCTTAAGTGAACTCACAGCGCTCGGCATTCCTGCAAATCGCGTTGATCTACAACCGAGTAGTAGCTGGGCTGACTACATGTCACAACATGACCGCCTCGACATTGCGCTTGACCCCGTAGGCGGGCACGGTGGCGGCACTTCAACCTGCGATGCGCTATGGATGGGCGTACCCGTTATTCATCTTAAGGGTGACCATGTAGGCTCGCGCTTTGCCGCATCGATTTTGCACGCGATCAACCATGATGATTGGATTGCAGAAACAGAATCGGAATACCTTGAAAAAACGATTTCGTTGGCAAAAAATGTAGCGCTACGTAAATCGCTCCGCTTCTTTCAGCGCGAGTTGATGGCCAACAGCCCCCTATGCGATGCGAAAAATTTGGCGCAAACGCTGGAAGCAAGTTACACAAGAATGTTTCAACAGTGGCAAGAAACCAAAATGGAATAATGCTTATGCAAACCATTACCGTCCCCGATTACTACCCGAAGTTTAAATGTAGCGGCCCGCAGTGCGAGGATACTTGTTTCAACGGCTGGTGGAGTATCGATGTCGATTGTGACACCTATCAGCTTTATGAAAGTAGCAAAAACGAAACGCTTACGCCTTTATTCCAAAATGCGCTAAGCCAAAACAGCGCATCTTCCGCTATTAACACCTTCAACTTTGGCTTCCTTAAAATGAAGCCGGATGGCTCATGCCATTTTCTACAACAAGACAAGCTCTGCGCCATTCACTGCCAACTTGGCCCACAAGCACTCAGCGACACCTGCCGCCTCTATCCACGCTACCTCAATCAATTCGGCGCCCTGCGTGAAAACTCGTTAGGGATCTCCTGCCCTGAAGCGGCAAGATTGATTTTGCTTAACCCAGAACCCATGCAGTTTGTTGAGATCCCACCCGATCCAGCGATTGATGAGAAACCTTTCACCTCTTACCGCTTCCCTTTGCAAAGTGAAGGCGATGTGGAACAGATTTCGATTTTGAATGACTTCCGTGCGGTGATTGTTGCGATCTTCCAGTTTAGAGAAATCAGCATCGGCGCGCGCTTAATGCTGCTCGGATTTTTACTTGAAGATGTCAACAAAGTCACCTCCTCCGAAAAGTTTTCTCATGCCATCGAAATACTGCCCGTGCTGCAAGATTTTGTCGGTATGCTTTCCTATCCCGATGAACTCGAAACACAGTTTGCACAAATTGAAGCTAGCCTTCCGCGCAAAATTGAGATGGCAACCAAGCTGATTGCAGAATCTCCCATCGACAGTACATCGCCCCGATTTAAACAGGTACTAAAACTAGCCGCGGACGGGATTGGCGCAACTCAATCAGCCGAACAAATCCTCAGCCAATACTCTGAAAACCAAGC
>JBAXEJ010000016.1:0-44596 GCA_037140475.1 Gallionellaceae bacterium | reverse complement strand
AAAAAAGAGCTCCCCAAAGGCATGGCATCCATTCCGCTTAACCCAGGCATCATTAACACCGACATGCTGCGTCAAAGTTTTGGCGCACAAGCGGGTAGTTATCCGACTGCCGACGAGTGGGCAGAAACTGCTGTTCCGTGGTTATTAAGCCTGAGTGCTAAAGATAATGGTCGCTCGCTCACCGTTGGTGAACGTCATTAGTTTTCTCTAAATGTTGGCAGCGCTTCTTCCACACTCGAATAAAGCAGCCCAACTTTTAGCTCTTTTTTCAAGCGCTGATTTACTAAACGCCGCGACTCATTCATAAACGACCACATGGTGGGTGATACCGAGTCTTTTACCTCAGCGCGAGGCAATCTTGGCGGTCGAGGTAAATCAAACACGTCTGCAACTGCATCAAAATAATCGCCCATCTTAAGTTGACTATCATCGCTCGCGTTATACGCACGATTAGGTTTCGCATCGCGTAGCGCAGCCACCACTATGCGCGCCAAATCATCCGCATGAATATGATTGGTGCAACCATCTTCTGCGGCCACAATCGCTGGCGTAGCCGAGCGCAATCTTTCAAGCGGCAAACGCTCTTTGGAATAAATTCCGGGGACACGCAAGATGCTTATCTTTACCTGATTGCGCCTTGCCCACAGGCGAATTTGTTGCTCAGCATCTACTCTGCGCTGCGCGCGCGCAGACTGTGGATTAAGCGCCCGAGTTTCACTCACTAGTGCGCCATCGCAGTCTCCATACACACCACTGGTGCTGATATAAATTAACCGTTGTGGCAAACTCCCACGTGACAAAGCGGCAAGTAAATGTTGGGTTCGAGTATCACGCGATCCTGTATTCGGTGGCGGTGCAAGATGAATCACTGCTTGTGCCAAGCCGCCAAGCCGCTTAAGGCTAGCAGATTGATCGAGGTCTCCGATGAGTGGCACAACGCCTGCTTCTCGCAATTGCACTGCTTTCTCTGGATTGCGGATCAAGCCAAACAGGCGATAACGATTACGTAATTGCAGGGCTAGACGCTTCGCAATATCCCCGTAGCCAACGATGAGAATGTTTTTCATGTATTGATTATGCGTTAAAATCCGCGCCTTCGTAAATTATGCTCAGCGATCATGACGTTCAAAGCCACTATCAAACCAAGCAATCACAGCTTCGATATTAAAGCTGAGGAAACCATCCTTGAAGCGGCATTGAATCAGGGTTATACCTTGCCCTATAGTTGCCGTAACGGCGCATGCGGTGCATGCAAAGGCAAAATTTTAGAGGGGACGGTTGATTACGGCGACGCTCAAGGCTACGCACTGACTGATGATGAAAAAGCGGCTGGCATGGCGCTATTTTGCTGTGCAAAACCTCAATCAAATTTGGTTCTCGAGAGCCACGAAGTCACAACCAGCAAAGAAATTGAAGTTAAAACTCTGCCTTGTCGTGTGCAAAAAATGCAAAAGGTCGCTCATGACGTGATGGTGTTATCGCTCAAGTTGCCGACAAATGAACGTCTACAATTTTTTGCGGGTCAATACATCGACATTCTGCAAAAAGAAGGCAAGCCGCGCAGCTTCTCTTTAGCTAATGCTCCCCATGATGATGAATTTTTAGAGCTACATGTGCGCAACATTGTGGGCGGCGCATTTACTCAGCATGTTTTCAACGAAATGAAAGAGCGCGACATCATGCGCATCAAGGGCCCACTGGGTACTTTTTTTCTGCGCGAAGACTCTACCAAGCCAATCATCTTCATCGCCAGCGGCACTGGCTTTGCACCAATCAAAGCGATCATAGAACACGCCATGCACATCGGCATTAAACGTGCGATGCATTTTTACTGGGGCGTGCGTAAGCAGTCCGATCTTTACATGCTTGATAAGGTACAGAAGTGGGAGCAATACGGTATTAAATTTATACCCGTGGTTTCCGATGAACCTTGGAGTGGCCGTACTGGTTTTGTGCATCAAGCTGTGGTGGAAGATCATCCGAACTTATCTGGGCATCAGGTATATGCCTGTGGCGCGCCCGTCGTGGTCGAAGCTGCGCATCGTGATCTGACTACAAAATGCAAGCTACCTAATGAAGAATTTTTCTCGGACGCGTTTACTTTTGTGCCGAAGAACTAATAAATACCATTCGCAGTAAAATCGAAATTTCTAAGCAAGACAAGGCGCGTAGGAGAAAAATTGCGCCGCAGCATATTTACAATATGTAAGAAGTAATTTTTTGTGAGCAACACAGTATTGCGACGAAATTTCGATTTTAATTAAGCTCCATCGCCTGATGGTAATAATTAAACGCCTGCTCTTTTTTATCCAACTTTTCGGCAAGTCTGCCCAGTGCAGTATAGCCTTCACGGCTGGGGCGCAAACTAATGCTGGCGTCCAAATAACTTTGTGCTTTGCCCCACAAACCCTGTTTTAAACATAGCTTACCTAGCGCCAATAACAAACCCGCATCACTGCTATGCACCTTAAGCCAACGCTCTGCCTGATCTATTTGCACCACGCAATCGTCAGCTTGGCAGTCGCCATATAGCGCAACAAGGTCACTATCCCATTGTGCATTCAAGCTCTCGACCAATATTTTTCCCGCGCTAATTTCATCATGTAGCTTAAAAAATGTCTTCGCCGCAGTTGCCGCAATTTTGGGTCGACGTTTAAATTCGCTCGGAATACTTTTCCATAAGCTACGCATCATTGCAATGTCGTGATTCGGCACAAGCAATTTTTCAATCCAGGCTTGCTGACGTAGCTGTGTTGCCAGCGTTTCATCAATCGCATTACGCTTTTCAAGCTGAGTGGCAACATCTAGCACTGCATCCCAATTGCGCGACTGTTGCTGCGCCTTAAGCTCCAATGTTAATGCCCCCACATGCTTACCGCCTGCATCACCCAATTCTTTAAGGGAATTGAGCGCAAACTGCGGTTGCTTTTGATCTAGCTGAAATTCTGTTTTTGCCATCAAACGCATGGTGGCTTCGCCAACATTTTTGCTTTCGGCATCCGCCAAGTAAGCATCGCGCTTTTCAAACTCATGTAATTCGTGAGCGGCACGTGCGGCAATAATAGGATTGAGCGCAGATTTTTCACCAAGCTCTATCGAGCGCACTGCTGCTTTTTCTGCGGCAGCAAAACGTCCCTCAAAAAATGCGGTCAACGCTTCCATCATGCTCTCACGACCTTTGCTTTCGGCCCTTTTCTCACGGAAAGCCCGTACATAGGCGGGCAAAGCTAACGCCGCAAAAATTAAACGCACCGCCAAATAACCAACGGTAAACAATGCCAACAAACCGAAGGCAAATAGCGTTAGCGAAAGCTCTATCCGATAGGGCGGATAAACTACCTGAACATAGCCAGGATTATGCGCTGCCAGTGTTATTGCCACGGCAGCGGCAAAAAGTACGAGAAGCCAAATCAGCGATTTCATCGAACGGCCTTTTCGTGTGTCACACGATAATTTCGCACCGCATCAAGGCTGCCACTGATGTCTGGCATTTCAATGTTGATATTAGAAGAAGAAAGTTTTTTTAGCGTTGCCAACATCGCTGCGCCATCTTTTGAATCCGCCTCAAAGTAGAGCTTTACCCATTCTTCGGCGGTTTTCAAATCACGCTTGTAACCTAGCTCTTCATGTGAAAGCACGGCCAAGCGTGCCGACAACAAGCGTATTTTCAAATTTTCTTTGAGAAAGAAAGTCTGAGTTGGTGATAGCAAAGGCATCTCGCGTTTTTGTGTATTTTCGATACGCACTAACTGCTTTGCCTCTGTCCATAACTCACGCCAAAACTTATCCCAAGCGTTTTCAGTCGTGGCTGAGGCAACAGGTATTATTTGCTCATGCGTACGAACATCCTGTGACAGAGGCAAAGTATCGACCAATGCGATCAACCCATCCAAGCGGACGTTGATTCCCGACTCATCAATATTAGGAAGTGCACGTAATTTTTCGATGTCTTGATTAATGGATCTACGCAAACCGCTCAGTGCAGCTCGATCCAATCGTTGCAAGCGCGTGTCTGCATGTTGCATCGCAATTAATGCGGCTTTCACGTTAGCTGAAAGTTGTAACTGTTGCCCTGCAATCATTAGCATCTGCTCAGCTTCTGCCAACGCTGTTTGATCACGGCTACTCGACATTTCTTGGTAGAGAGTTTCCAACGCGGCACGCTGGTTTTGTGATTCAGCGTACTTGCTTTCAAGCAGGCTTAATTTGCCACCCAATTCGCGTACCGTTTCTTGGCTTTGTGCCGCAAGTGTTTGTTGTGCCTTATTGACGCCATCCATCTCCGCTAAGCGCTTGGCTAGCTCCTGTTGCATTTGGCTAATCTGGCTATTGGCATCAAACCACTGCCACAGAAAAATTACCACCAGCACCGCCAGTGTCATCTGCATAATGCTCAGATGCGAGATGAGATTCACCAGTGGATTGGTGCCTAGGGTCTGTGACTTCACCTTCAGCGACCCGGCTTCTTCAACTTTTTGGTCTGTCATAACATCTTGATTGTTTTGAGTTATCTCGCTCATAAAATTCCTAATACGCAAAGAAGCAGCGACCTTGCTGCCCTTAATTTCGTCTCATGTTAATGGCGTTCACTCGCCCATGCAATCAGCGCAGAAATCACACCCTCATCACCCGCTTCGGTTTGGTAAATATTCTGCCACCCCTGATTCTTTGCTGTCGCCGCAATACGCTCGTGCGATACGAACAATGGTATTCCCGCCCAATAACTGGCGCTAGACTCTACCAACATTTCAGTCAAATAGCTCAGCGCCTCGCTACTGCTCACCGTAATGGCCTGTGGCTGCTTTTCCAACAATTTGCGAATATTTTGTTGTGGCTTGCCACGTTGATAACAAGTCACGTACTCCACTTCCGCGCCACGTTGTTTAAGGGTGTCACCCAACAAGTCGCGCCCGCCATCACCGCGAAAAATGCCAATTTTCCAACCTTGAACAACTTGTAATGCTGGCAATGCCAACAAAGCTTCACTATCACTCTGCCCAATAGGTGCAATAACCTTCTCAACACCTAGTTCACGCAAAGCGTTTGCGCTCCCTTGCCCGACAGTTGCTACCTCTAATAGACTGGGCAATCCACCCGCAGCATTAATCTCCGCCATGCCAAACCTCACCGCGTTCGGGCTGATAAAAATGGCCAGATTAAATTCAGCGAGCCGCGCAATCGCTTGGTGCAAAGAAGTTAAATCTGCAGGTGGAGATATTTCAAGTAGCGGAAAAAGAATGGCATTGCCGCCCAGTTGCTCGATGCGTTGCCGCAACGGCACAGCCTGCTCAAGTGGACGAGTCACAACAATGTTGAGCCCCGCCAGCGGAGTATCAGCCATTCAATGCGGCGAGAATTGCTCCCGCACCTTGTTTAAGCAGTTCATCGGCAATGGCATTACCCAATACTTCTGGTTGACTCACATTACCGATTTGCTCGGCACGCAACATTTTGCTGCCATCCGGGCTGGCCACAAAGCCACGCATGCGTAGTTTGTCGCCTTGCACCTCGGCAAAGCCACCCAGAGGCACTTGGCAACTTCCGGCCAAAGCGCGGCTCATCGCTCGCTCGGCAAATACGCAAGCTGCCGTTTCGGCATCATGCAAAGGCCGCAACAACGCTTCTAATTCAGGACGATTGGCACGAGTCTCAATGCCCAAAGCGCCTTGCCCCACCGCTGGCAAGCTATCCTCGCTGGAAATAAATGCGCGAATGCGCTCACCTAGGCCTAAACGCTTTAGGCCAGCCGCGGCCAAAATAATGGCGGCATATTGCCCTTCATCCAGTTTGCGCAAGCGGGTTTGCACATTACCGCGCAACGGTTCAATTTTTAGATGGGGAAAGCGGGCACGCAATTGACTTTCCCGACGCAAACTTGAAGTACCCACAATACTGCCGGCGGGTAAGGCTTCTAAATTGGCATGGTGATTTGAGACGAAAGCATCGCGCGGATCTTCACGTTTGCCAATACACGCCAACACAAATCCCTCTGGTAAATGCATCGGCACGTCTTTGAGCGAATGCACGGCAATATCTGCGCTGCCATTTTCAAGTGCCGTTTCTAGCTCCTTAACAAACAAGCCTTTGCCGCCAATCTTGGAAAGCGTCACATCCAAAATTTGGTCGCCCTGGGTCGTCATGCCCAATATACTCACATCCGTTTGTGGATATAATGCGCGCAGTCGGTCTCGAATGTGCTCCGCTTGCCACATTGCCAAAGCACTTTCGCGCGATGCGATGACTAGTTTTTTTGGAATAGTTGTCGTCTGAGCTACCTGATTCATTTGAATTTCCTGAGTGTTTACTTGTTGATTTATTGCGGCGCATTCTAACATGAGCCTTAATTACTCGCGTTGACCCTATGTTGAAGAAGAACGTCATGAACCTGCTGAACACCCCTGCTGATCTCTCTAGTAAAGATGTACCTTTGCGCGATGATATTCGATTACTTGGCCGCATCCTTGGCGACACGCTTCGCGAGCAAGAGGGCGAAGAAACTTATGCGCTGATCGAAAATGTCCGCCGTACCGCAGTTCGGTTTCGCAAGACGCAAGATGATCGCGATCGCGCACAACTTGAAGAGGTGCTCGATGCACTTTCTCCCGATGAAACTTTGTTAGTCGTTCGTGCCTTCAGTTACTTCTCTCAGCTTTCTAACATCGCTGAAGACTTGCACCACAATCGCCGTCGCCGTGCACATTTAAAAGCGGGCTCACCTCCTCAAGAAGGCAGCGTGCAACTGGCGTTGGATCGCGCCAAAGAAAAGAACGTTGATGTTGCCTCGCTACAAACCTTTTTCGACAAAGCGGTCATTTCACCTGTGCTCACCGCGCATCCAACCGAGGTGCAACGTAAAAGTATTTTGAATTGCCAGTTGATTATCTCCAGCTTGTTAGCTGATCGTGATCGCCTCGATATGACGCCTGATGAGATTGCTGACAATGAAGAAGCGTTACATCGCTTTATCCTGATCTTGTGGGAAACGCGCATGTTGCGCACCACCAAGCTCACCGTGCAGGACGAAGTGAAGAACGGCTTGTCTTTTTATGACTACACGTTCTTAAAAGAAATCCCAAAACTTTATGGTGGTCTTGAAAAACAGATCGAAGCTCGCTTCGGTGAGCGTCTCAATTTGCCGCCTTTTTTGCGGGTGGGTAGCTGGATTGGTGGCGATCGCGACGGCAATCCTTTCGTTACTCACAAAGTCATGTTGGACGCTGCTCAGCGTCACTCAGCGACCGCACTTGAATATTACTTAGCAGAAACCGAATTGCTCAGTAATCGCCTCAGCCTCAGCAATCGCTTAGTAACCGTGAGCGCAGAGCTTGAAGAATTTGCCGCGAACTCTCCCGACAAAGCAGTCAGCCGCGAAGATGAGCCTTATCGCCGTGCGATGATTTCAATTTACGCCCGCCTCGTCGTAACGACCGAGCGGCTTGGTCATCACGTGGGCCATTTGCATCCAGTGAGTAAATCGGTTGTGGGCTATGCCAACGCCGATGAATTTATGGCTGATCTTGATCTCGTCATCACTTCGCTCGAACATCATCGTGCCACCTATTTGTCGCGTGGCCGACTGGCCGACTTACGCCGTGCCGCGCAAGTATTTGGCTTTCACTTAGCGCCGATCGACATGCGCCAACACAGTGGCGTTCATGAGCAAGTGGTCAGCTCACTTTTGCAGATTACCTATAGCTCGTTGATTGAAACAGAGCGTCGTGAAGTGTTACTCACTGCGCTGCAGGCGGGTAAAACGCTCACGGCTGATAGCGATAAATTTCCTGAAATCGTGCAAGGCGAATTGAATTTGATGCACGCTGCCGCTGAGATTCATCAACGCTTTGGCCGCGCAGCCTTGCCGAACTACATCATCTCTAAGGCCGATGCCGTCAGCGATTTGCTCGAAGTTGCACTCATGGTGCAGCAAAGTGGCTTACTGGAATTGGGTACAAAACCAGCGCTCCACGTCAACATCATCCCGCTTTTTGAAACCATTGCCGACTTACAAGGCTGCGGCCCAATCATGGATGAGCTGTTCTCGATTCCGTTTTATCGAGAGCTATTGAAGAGCCGTGGTGACACCCAAGAAGTTATGCTTGGCTATTCCGACAGCAACAAAGACGGCGGCTACCTCACTGCCAATTGGGAGCTGTACAAAGCCGAGCTTGTACTGGTTAAAGTGTTCGAAAAGCATGGCATTGAATTGCGCCTCTTCCATGGCCGAGGCGGTACCGTCGGTCGCGGTGGTGGCCCTAGCTACCAAGCGATTTTGGCGCAACCACCCGGTAGTGTGAATGCGCAAATTCGCATCACCGAACAAGGCGAAGTCATCTCCAGCAAATACTCCGACCCCGAAATTGGTCGCCGCAATTTAGAGATTTTGATTGCCGCTACGCTAGAGGCAACACTAGTGCATCATCATGGCGATGATTCCACCATGCCAGAATTCCACCGCATTGTGGAATCTCTCAGCGCGGATGCTTTTAGCGCTTACCGCAAGCTGGTTTATGAAACACCAGGCTTCACTGATTACTTCTTTGCTGCCACTCCGATCCGCGAAATTGCTGAACTCAATATCGGTAGTCGTCCGTCTTCACGCAAAGCGATGGACAATATCGAGGACCTGCGTGCGATTCCGTGGGTGTTCAGCTGGAGCTTGAACCGTGCGATTCTTCCGGGCTGGTTTGGCTTTGGTAGCGCAGCCAAACAATTTGTTGAGCGCGAAGGCGAAGCGGGCTTGAAGCAATTACAAGCCATGAATACAAACTGGGCGTTTTTCCGTGGCCTGTTGTCCAATATGGATATGGTGTTGTCTAAAACCGATATGGGTATTGCCTCGCGCTATGCCGAGTTGGTAAAAGACGAAGCTTTGCGCACGCGCATCTTCAGTGAGATCGAAGCGGAGTGGGAGCGTACCGTTGAGATGTTGTTTGCCATCACGGGCGCCACAACCTTGCTAGAAGAAAACCCAACCCTGGCACGTAGCTTGACCACTCGTACGCCTTACATCGACCCACTCAATCACTTACAGGTTGGACTATTGCAACGCCATCGTGACGGCGATGATAACGAAAAAGTTAAACGTGCGATTCATTTAACGATTAACGGCATTGCGGCGGGATTGCGAAATAGCGGTTAAAAACGCCTTCTGGACCACCAATCTCATCCTTGCATATTGAAAGATAGTCTTTTAATATGCAAGGATGATAAATCGTAAATTACTCTCCGCTCTATCTCAGTCACTCCTAGATTTTCCGGCAGTTGCGCTTCTTGGCCCCCGGCAAGCAGGGAAGACAACACTGGCAAAAGTTGTCGCTTCGCAATATTCCGACAGTATTTACTTAGACTTAGAGCGGCCTTCGGACTTGGCGAAACTCACTGACCCTGAGTTGTTTTTATCTCGCTATCCAAATCACCTTATCGTGCTCGATGAAATTCAGCGCCAGCCCGAACTATTCCCACTGTTACGTTCATTGATTGACGACAACCGTCATCCAGGGCGTTTCTTGCTTTTAGGTTCGGCTTCTCCGCATTTATTACGCCAAGCCTCAGAATCATTAGCTGGGCGCATCGCATTCCACGAACTCGCGCCTTTTGATATTTGCGAAATTTCTCCAACGCATACTGATTTACAAAATTTCTGGCTACGCGGCGGCTACCCTCTTAGTTGGCTCGCCACAACGGAGCAAGCCTCCTACTCATGGCGCGAATCATTTATCACCACCCACTTAGAGCGCGACATTCCCTCTTTTGGGATTCGGGTGCCGGGCACAACACTTCGGCGTTTCTGGCAAATGATCGCTCATCTGCACGGACAAATGTGGAACGCCTCGCGTCTTGCTTCTGGGTTTGGCGTGTCAGCGCCAACCATTGAGCACTACTTGGATATTTTAGAATCAACCTACATGGTACGGCGATTACTGCCACTACACGGCAACCTCGGTAAGCGCTTAGTCAAGTCGCCCAAAATATATCTACGTGACAGCGGTTTGCTTCACACTTTGCTCGGCATAACTGATCTCAATGCACTTTCAGGACACCCCGTGATTGGAGCCTCGTGGGAAGGATGGGCACTTGAACAGCTTGCACAATTATTGGGGGCGCAATGGCAACTATCGTTTTACCGCACCGCTGCCGGCGCTGAAATTGATGTGGTAGCTGAATGTGGAAATCAACGAGTTGGGTTTGAAATTAAATTCTCAAGCACACCTACGCTATCAAAGGGAGGTTGGACAGCGATTGATGATTTAAAACTAAGCAAAACTTATATCGTTGCACCAGTTGAACAAGGCTACCCACTTGCACCCAACGTCGAAGTTATTTCTGCTGCTGCACTACCAAGCTTGCAATTAACAGGATTGAGAAATAGCGGCTAATTGTTGCAACCTATTGATTAATTTGACTGTTCTATAAATAACAACGGCGCCTTCTGGCGCCGTTGTTATTTATATCTCTCACTTTACTGGCGAATTAGCTGCCTCCAAGAGCGACGTGAGGGTGAACCATTTACCGTGCTAGCGTTACCACCACTGGAGTTACTCCAAACTGTGGCAGATACAGGGGTGCCACCACCTGAGCCTTGAGTGTAGGCGATATTTTTACTTTGCGAACCAGAGCCCACTGTTGCAATAACGGCGCGAGTAGAAATCTCGTTACCGATTTTCACCGCCACAACCCCACTAGCGGACGAACTTACCGTACCGCCCGAACTGTAGTTGAACTGGTATTGGAAGCTATCGCCCCCGACCGAGCAGGAGTTCGCGTTTGGCACGTTAGTATTCACAATCAAGGTGCGGTCAATAATGGCAGGGTCAACGTTCACGCGCTCTCCGGCTAACGGAAAGTCTGTGTACCAACCACTATTGCTTGAATAACTCACTGCGTTGTTACTGCTAGTAACTACGCTCTGGCCCGCTGAGCAAATTGCGCTTGAACTACCCACTGGGCAAGTTGTCGAGGTAAGCGCTTGGTGAACAAATGAACCAAATGTACCGCTGTAGGTTCTTGGATTGCCATAAAGAGCGATGCTTGGCGTTACTGTCGTTACCTGAGGACTATCAGACAAAGCCGTATCTTTCAGCGCATAAAACGACTGCTCGTTATGATCCGAGAGATCAGTAGAACCCAAATAACGCCCTGTACCCACCAACACGATATTCATCGTACCCACCATTGAAACCAAGGGCTTGGTGGTGATTGGCTGAACGTTTCCACTCGTACCTTGGAATGTCGCTAACAATTGAGCATCGTAGCCGATTGCGCCCAAATCACCGTTTATGTCAAAACGCCACAAATTACCCAACATGTCTCCGGCATAAACCGCTAGCGCGGTGGAGTCCACACCTGGTGTCACTAACGGCGCATCTAATTTACCCAGGCCACTTGGCGTCGCAACGCTACCCACGCCCGTGCCAATCGCCCGAATCAACGACCCGGAATACGCATTCAACACATAGAGATAACCTTGACCATTGCCAGCGCTGTTGTTGTAACCCGAAGTGAATATAACCGCCCATGTTTTGTCTTTCAATTTAACAACTTTCGGGTTTCCGTAGGTGTAGCCCAAATTTGTATTGGTAAATTCCCACAACGCTTTGGGTTGGGTTGGATTAGTAATATCTAGCGCATAGTAGCCTTGCCCACCCCCATTTAGTCCGCCCACTAAAATCGTCTTCCAGACAGCTGAGGCAGCGTCTGTGCAGTTGCTAATGCAAATGTCCGCAGTCACCGGTGAGCCATCTACAAAATAGCGATGGTAGGTTTCGTTTGAGCTGTATGCCTTATCTGCAAGTTTGTAGAGATTCGGCATTACCGCAGTTGGAATAAATGCCCAAGCTTCTTTGCCGCCGGTGATCGTCGTGCCACCTGTCGAAACCACTTTACCGGTTGAGGTGTTGACCATACCGTCAGCTGCATAGAAGGCGTGCAACATACCATCGTTAGCGCCCACATAAACCATGGACTGACGATCCGTGACTGTGGTTATAAACGATGAATAACCGGGATCAGAATAGTAGGGAGACAAAGCACCACGAACGTAAGTTGTCTCTGAATTTACAATGTCGCCCATCACGTGATTACGTTGACGATAAAACTTGGTCAGATCGGTTGAAGATCCTTCGTATGTACGATCGCCCCGAATGTAGTTCACGAGATTGGTATCAGCCACGCCTGACGCCGTAGTGTTGGAGGTATCAGTTGCGCCAAAGGTCGCCCCTGAAGTGTAGGCCGTATTAACGATGTACCAAGTTGTACCGTTTTTATAAATGCTTCCTGCGGCATGGGCAGTATTAGCCGTCCAACTTGGTAAACATGGTGCGGCGGCACCCGCACAGAGCTGGCTTAATACTGGGCTCGCTGTTGAGCTAATGTAAGCCCAGCTAAAGTAACTGCTCAATCCTGTGGATGTTAGATTCGTAAAAGTGAAGGGGGACAGCTTCGATGTTTGTGAAGCGTCATAAAAATAAATGGTGCGAGCAGCGTTTGCATCCAACTGTGCTTGTGCAGACCAGTCAACCGTTGAAAGCACCGCACCGGTGGTGATATCCAATTGCTGGCGAATCAACTCACCGGTCCACTGCAGCGAAACGAAAGTCGAACGGAACAAGAAGTTATCTCCCTGTGTTACGAACGCGTTACTGGTGGTCGCCGCCGCAGCTGAGCCGGTGCGAGCTGACACCCCGGCTAACGCGGTAGAAAGCGCCGTTGCCAAACCCGTCGGGTTCGCCGCACTAAAATAAGTACCGCGCCCATTCACAGCGGCATGCCATAGGTCGTCAATATTCTCAATCGCATCTGAAGCAGGCGTTGGCCAATTACAAATTGTGTTATTTGCCTGCCAAGTACAAATTCCAGAAGTGGAATTTGCTGTGCTTCCTTGCTTGACCGCATAAAAGTCACCCGTGGAGGCAGATTCATAAGCAGAGTCAAACACCATCCGACCGCGTGCTCCAAGACCCAAAGTAAAGGTTGTCATATGCTGATGTGACGCCGCATCCAAACCGCTTGAAGGCACGTTGTTGTTACTAATGTCTGTGCCATTTACCACACCCGTAGCGCCAGAAAGATTGTTGCCCAACGCTGTGGTACGCAAGTCAGTGACGTAGTAGTACTCCGCTACGTCTGCCAAAGTATTTGAAGTGCCGCCAGTTGACGAAGCTGTCGTAACGGGTGTGCCGGCTGTTGGCCCAACCGTGCTGAGGGTGGTAGTCACGTTCGTGCCTGCTGTTGTCGTAGTGGATACTATTGTTCGCGTTGACACTGAGGGTGCAGGAAGAGAGGCGGTAGCCGTACAGACCTGAGTGGGCGTCCCCGCAACTAATGGTCCCCACACTGTGGAAGCAGTTCCCGTATTAACGGTGCTGGCATTACTCGTAAAGTTGTAAGTGAGCGTTGCGGGCGTTAACGCGCTCACCGCACCGGCAACACCATTTGTGGTGGTTTGAGTGGTGTGCTGATCTGCTGTGTAATTATCAATCGCGGTGGTGGTAATTCCCGAAATAGTTTCCGTGATCGTGTAAGGCGTTGTGACAACATAACTTCCGGTTATCGTCGCTGTCGTTGTGACAGAGCATATATACCGGTCATAGCCATTCGATGTACAAGAGCTCGTTCCAGAGGTGGTGTTGTTAGCAAATAAACACCACTTCTTACCACTGCTATCGGTCAAACAAGGCTGGTCTACGCCTCCCGGCAAATTAGTCGCGGAACCAAATCCACGGCAACTATAAACCAAGCCTCCCGTTCCAAAAGATGAGGTGCACTCTCTGCCTAAAGCGGTTGAGTTTTCCATACACCAAGTTCTGGTTCCTGCGCTTGAGTTACCCTGCAAACATGAAGTCGGTAATGTTGTTGTTGTCGTTGAAATCGAACACGAGCCGCCAATCGAGGTTCCTGTTTCGCTCCAGGTTTTTACGGTCGAGACGCCCGTGGTCACCTTTTGCCGTTGTTGCACCGTAGTGTAGGGGGTTGTCGTCAGGCTTACCACGTTCGAGCCATCGTACATTGCCCGAGGTTCAAAGTAATCTTGGTTACCCACTGTGCTGCCGTCTAGTTTATAGGTCGTGCTACCGTTCCAAAAGCCATCCGTCGTCAAAATAGTAAAATTCTGTTGGCAAGAAAATTGAACAGGATCTACAACGCTACTCGTCAATGCACTGTTTGTGTTTGTTGCCGGTAATTTGTTGGCATACATACGCCCAACGTCGGCCAACGCTTCACGCAATGGCGTGCTGTTCCCTGTCGCCACGCCATATAGCTTGCCGTACCAATTCGCTTTTTGTGTAGTATCGAAAGGCGCCAACTCTAGTAGCGTGTTTGAGCTATTAACTGTCGTATAGGTATTGGTATTGTTGTTGAGTGATGCGATGCCGACGCGGAAGGTTGGGCCAATCGAGCTAAACGCTTTGCCGGTCGCCGTTTTCATCATCAAAATGCGCGTGTGGTAATAACTCCACCAGTTAGCGAAGTTGGTGCGCTCATCTGTTCCCCCTGGGCCAGAGGTTGAGCTCACAACGATTTTGGTAAAGGGGCTCGCGACAAAGACGGTCTTTGCAAAAGCCATACCACCACCATTGTCCGCAACGACCGGAGTAAATCCACCTGCAGAGGCTGGCCCAGTAATCGTTACCACGCTACCTGAAGAAGTGGCACTGTATCCCGTTGCGGTAATTGCACTCGCAATTCGGCTGGCTACGGTACTTTTGGTTGAGTTGGCAGAAGTAGCACCAGAAGTAATGGTTGTTCCATTCACCGTAATGCTTGTCACACTGGTACTGCCACTACCCGTAATCGTTATTGTAGAGGTATAGCCGGTACTCGCTGTGGTATTGCACTCTTGATAGAAAGTGCTACTCGTGTTGTAGTAATCCTTTAGCTTTTCGGTCGTCTGCGTACCCGTATAGGTATAGTAATAGGCAGGGGCCGCCGTGCCTCCTGTTGGCCTGAAACTGGTACTCAAGTTAGTTGTGCCACTGCTCGTCTTATAGCCATCGTTCCACGCAGCTGTAAAACTTGAATTGGAATATGAAGCACCCGTCGAATCAACCGGTGGAGCATAGGTAATCCTAGGATCATAAAAGACGCCGTTACATTGCGAGCTGGCGGCTCCGTAAGTCCCTGCACCAAAGTTGTTTGCGTTATCTGGCATGTAGTCCCACGCCATACTGCCAGAATCATCCACCATCAAAAATACGTTGGGCAAGACTGACGAAGTGGGGGAGGTAATCAGCGGAGCATTCGCCAGATCAGTGATTGCGCTGTTTGCATTGAGCATCACCCCAAACAATACGGCTGCAGTTACAAACTTAGACGAGCGAGAGAGTTTATTCATGATGACTCCTTTTTTACTACCAAACGACTGTGGTTTGAACATAAGCGACACTGTTGCGAGGGCCTTCGACGCGTGTCGTAACACGATAATAGTGTGCATTCACGGTGCTAATGTTGTTAATGAAACTACGTTGCTGACTACCCATATCCTGCCCCTGCGGAGTAGTTGTGGTAGTGCTTAAGGTCACAGTAGTACAGCCAGATTGCGCTGGCGAGGTGCACAAAGACTCAATCACAAAAGCACCGCTATAGCCCGCAGGCAAGCCTGTCAAAGCCACCACGCCAGGACTTGTTTGCATGCTTGCCCAGAACCCATCCCAAGTAACGCCTGCACTGGGTGGCTCCAAGGTGGGCTGATTCCAAGATTTATATCCGATGGGGCAAGAAACCCCTGGCCCTGTACCATTGCAATTCACTGCAAAAACCGCATTACCACTATTTGCAAATGCTACGGGGGTGCCGCTGAGTGTGGTGTTCAAGAAAGCGATGGCTTGTTCCGTACCAATATCTGCACCTTGATAGGCGGACTGCTGAAACGCCAAGTTACCGGCGACGATATTGGTTGTATCTACCGAGCGCATCAACGAAATGGCGGCCAAGGTCATCGCCACCAACATAATGAGCGTGATCAGTAACACCACCCCTTTTTGTTTGGCGCGGCCAACCAAGCTACGATGAGAAGTGTGCGTTATACGCATCCTGCAGTCCCTCCCCAAATCGTGTTACGCACCGGCACAACAGTTTCAAAAGTTTTGTAGCGATAATATTGCCAAGCATTACCGCCAAGCCTCGCTGCTAAGTCGGTTGCGCTTGCATCAACCGTTGTTCCTGTTAGCACAATTGCCGAAGCACCTGCCCATGTTGGCGCATTGTTAGTCACCACTGTTTTCTCAAGCTGCGTGCTTCTTACTACGAGTGCTACTCGCACGCTCTGTGTGCTAGTGCATTGCGCCTTCAGGCTAACTATGTCGCTGGCAATTTGTACCCAGTTAGCTGCTACCGCGCAGTTACTTGCCAAGTAATCGCACTGCATTAAATTTCCATTCATTACCGCATAAGCCAATACGTTCAGGTTAGTTGCTGACGCCACGCCAGAAGCTGAATCAGGAGCGCACGCATCGTTACCATAACTCACCAAAATGGTGTCCGTATTCGCATCTTTCAGTGCATTGATTGCTGCGAGGTTACGCGTAACAGGAGTCAAAGTTGCACCATTAAGCGTTGGCGGCGTAGTTGAAAAACAATACCCCGATTGCTGAATATTTTGCTGCAAACCAAACAAGGCAATTGCCCCCGCATTCTGCGCATCATCTCCGCCAGTCGTGGTACGTTTCTGCGAATCAAACATTGTCGCCATCTGCATGATAATCACGATGCCCAGCATCCCTATGGCCATCGCAACCATAATTTCAACCAGCGTAAATCCCCGCTGACTTAATGTTGCTTCAATGGATTGTTTTGATGGAAACACTTTGACCTCTAGTTATTGATTTGGGTAAAGGTTTGGTAGTGGTGACCACCCCCACCATTTGTGGCATCGCCTGGCATCGTCCACCAAATATCGATCATCGCAGTGCTTGTCACAACAGAGGAGGCTCCCGTGATAGGCAATGTTATTTGAGCAATTGTTACTGTGGGTGCAGATACGCCCGTAATCGGAATTGTTGCGGCCACACCGCTCGCCCATGTGCAATATTGGGTTCCGCCGGCACATGCCCCTGTGGTTACGTTAAAGGCTGTGCCCGCAAAGTCTGCGGTAAAGGTAGGTGACGATTGCGCCGCCCACATTGCACCCACAAGTTGGTTCGCTAACAAACTGGCATCCGCACGATATTTTGAGTCATTCGCCAATTTAATAGAGCTCACTTGCAGCCCGATGATGGCGAGAATTCCAATAGAGAAAATCAAAATCGAAATTAACGCTTCAAGCAACATAACACCGCGTTGATTTTGCAAAGTTGTGCTTGGTATTTTCACGTTAGCACCCTTGAGGAGAACCCGCCGCAAGTGCTGGGTCACACATTCTTATTTGCCCACCCGCTGTCACCGTCACTCGCAAGCAACGTAGAGTGCCGGTGCTAGAGTAATTTACGGTAGCTGGGTAGCCGCAGGTGCCCGCAGAGCAAAAGCAAGTTGCGTTCGCCGTTGAATTATTAATATTAAAATCAACCGCTACCGGCGGGTTGGCTGTAATCGTTCCATTTGGAATGTCAGTCGTACTGGCTTGCCGACCAAGCCCATTAAAGCCGATTGTCGATTGAGCTGCGCCGGTTGCCGGTTGAGTTGCGTCCACTACAGCGTTATTTGAACCCTCGCTGATGGATCGCGCTTGCACAATTTCCCAGCCTGTCGTCGCGGCGTTCGTGCCACACACCACTGCACTGGCAGATACGGAGGAGGCTGCGATAACTTGCCACGATGAACCACCGCAAGATACAAATTGTGAGATGGTATTTCGATGTACAGCTTCCGTTTTTGCAAGGGTAAGGCCGTTTTGCATTGCTTCTGCAGCATTACGAATTTTCGTATTTTGAATCCAGCTTGAAAAATCCGGTGCAGCCGCAGCAAACAAGATCGCCACGATTGCCACCGCAACCATGATTTCAATCAGGCTCATGCCTTTCAAATTGTGCTGAGTGTTTAGCACTGTCCACCTTTTTTAGTTATCCAGCAGGTTGTTGGCATTGCCGCCGCCGCCCAACCTGTTGGTGCAGCGGTTGTTGCCTGTGCATTACTTTCGTTTACAGTATAGGTAAAGCCAACCATTGCGTTTCTGCCGGTTGCCTTGATTATGTAAGTTGTACTGCTGGCCCCGCAGGTAAAGGCAAAGTTATTACTTGTCGGGAGCGTTCCACCACAGACTGCTGAGCCAGCCGCAGTTTCGTAGGAACGATTATCTTGAAAATATTGTTCCAGTCTAACTCGGCTGGTTGAAAGATTTGATGTCGCTTCGGTAGTCTTGCTACGAATGATGTAGTCACCATACATTGGTATCGCCACTGCCGACAAAATACCGATGATTGCTACAACAGCCATCAACTCCATCAACGTAAATCCTTTTTGCAGTTTCATATTGCTCTCCCAAATTTAGTGTCGCGAAAGTTAATGCCTAGCCCAAAGATAGGCTAGGCAAAACAGATAAGTGGTTATTTTTGCAGACTAACGTAATTTATTCTTCCATTAAAAATCCAATGGGTCTATATCCAATGACCAGCGAATTTTCTTGGCAGGTATTGTTTCGATTAGCGGCCGCCATTCGCGCAAAAACTGTTGTAACGATTTGCGAGTATCGCTTTGAATAAGTAGTTGCGCTCGAAAGTGGTTGGCGCGCTTTGCCATCGTTGCAGCCACTACGCCATAAATTTCGACCGGCATTTTCAGCCCTTTAGCCATTTCTCTCGCCTGTTTTAAAAAAACATAAACGTCGCTCTCTTGTTTGTCTTCAGCACGCAGAATCACTTGAAACACAAAGGGCGGAAAGCCGGCCTGCTCGCGTTCGGTGAGTAGCGTTTTAGCCCAAGCATCGTAGTCATGTGCTCGTAACGCTCGGAATAGCGGGTGATCTGGAAACGCAGTTTGTACTAGCACTTCGCCCGGTTTATCGGCGCGCCCAGCACGACCTGATACCTGTGCCAGTTGCGCGAATAATTTTTCTGAAGCGCGAAAGTCTGCACTGTAAAGTGCACCATCGGGATTGAGTACACCCACCAAAGTCATATTAGGAAAATCGTGCCCCTTAGCCAAAATTTGAGTGCCTACCAGAATGTCCACCTCATCTGCTTCGATCTGTTTACGCATAGCGACCCAGCTACCTTTGTTGCGGGTGCTATCACGGTCCACTCGCAGAATTCGTGCCTCTGGGAAGTGCACTTGCAGCGCTTCTTCAATGCGTTGCGTACCTAAACCAACAGGTTGTAAATCGCTATTGCCGCAACTCGGACAACCATGCGGTACGCGCTCTTGATGGCCGCAATGATGGCAACGCAGGCGGCGATCCTTGAGATGCAGCACCAATTTGCCCGCGCAATTTGAACAGCCCGACAACCAGCCGCAGGCAGTACACATCAACACGGGCGCATAGCCACGTCGATTAATGAATATCAAGCTTTGCTCTTTGCGCTGCAAACGCTCACTGAGTGCGGCGAGAAGGAGGGGGCTTAGGCCATCTTGCATCGGCACGTTGGCCGTATTGAGGCAGCGCACCAATGGCAACTGCGCTTGCTCATTTGCGCGCTGCGTAAGTTTCAATAATTGGTAGCGCCCACTTTGCGCGTTGTAATAACTCTCTAGCGATGGCGTAGCTGAACCCAACACGATGGGTACGCCGCGTTGATTGGCGCGGAAGATGGCGACATCACGCGCTGAGTAGCGCAGACCCTCTTGCTGCTTGAACGAGGCATCATGCTCTTCGTCCACCAAGATCAAACTGAGTTGCGGTAGCGGTGTAAATACTGAGAGTCGTGTTCCCAACACAATTCGTGCTTCACCCGACTGTGCCTTAAGCCAATTTTTAGTGCGCTCGGTATCGTTCATGCCGCTGTGCAAGCTGACTAATTCAGCATTAGGGAAGCGACTGCGGAAGTAATTTTCAAGTTGCGGCGTGAGATTAATCTCTGGGACCAGCAGCAAAACCTGTCCTTGCTGTTGCAACGCTTGATGCATGAGGTGCACATACACTTCGGTTTTGCCGCTACCGGTAATGCCATGTAGCAAAAAGCATTTGAAGCCCGACTTTTGTGTGACTGCGTCCACCGCGATCTGTTGCTCAGCGGTCAGCATATGCGCATTGTTGAAGGTGTGGGCGAGTGCCGCTGGCTGAGTCGCGGCACAGGTCACAACCCATCCCTCATCCATTAAAGTTTTTAATTGTGTTGCAGCGCTACTCGATACGGTTTTCAGCTGTGCTAGGTTAAGAGCGCGCTCACTCAGTGCTTGCAACAAACGTAGCTGCACGGCACGGCGCTTTGGAAATTCTTTCAGGTCGAGCGAACGACCGGCCGATGTTAATTCGTAGCTCAATTCTCGTTTTATTACGACAGGCTCTGCCGCGCGTAAGCGTGAAGGCAGAGCCGCCATGACTGTTAGCCCAAGCGGATGGTGGTAATAGTCGCTACAGAAGCGCAAGAGGGTCAGCACCTCTGCTGCGAGGGGCGGCACATCGGTGAATACTTGCGTGATCAGCTTAAGGCGCCCCGATGCGAAATCAGACCTCTCAACCACTTCCATAATAATGCCGACCACTTGCTTGCGCCCAAATGGCACGAGTACACGCTGACCTATTTCAACCGGCAAGTTTTCATCCACTAAATAATCAAATAGTGTTGACAAGGGCACATCGAGCGCGACGCGAAAAATGGGCATGTTATTGAATATTTCTCGGGTAATTTCTATGCAGTTTCACTGATCGACTTGATGTATATAGGAATTTTTTCTTATGCACAAATCCTGTGGATAACTATGTGCATAAGCTCGCAACAAGCTCGCTAACTACCAACTATATATACGGTTTTTTCATTCGCTCAAAATATAGGCATCGTAATAAGTCAATATAATCAATTGGTTAATTTATAAGAACAAAGGCCACCGGTTTTCCCCTGTGGCCTTTGTTGATTTCGTTGCTGTGTTTATAACATCAGCCCATGTCAAGTGTTTTTAGTGATATTTTTTACTAAATTCATGCACGGCAGCAACCAGTGCGGCAGCGTTGTCTGGATTGGTAAATTGCGAGATTCCGTGACCTAAATTGAACACATGGCCACTACCATAACCAAAACTGCTCAGCACTTTTTCAACTTCGGCACGAATCACGTCTGGCGTAGCAAACAGGACCGTTGGATCAATATTGCCCTGTAGCGCAACTTTGTCTCCCACCTTTTGACGGGCAATACCAATGTCCATCGTCCAATCCAAACCAACTGCATCAGAACCAATTGCCGCAATGCTCTCGATCCAAAGACCGCCACCTTTAGTAAACACGATAGATGGAATACGTACACCGTCTTTTTCCTTGATCAGGCCCTCGACGATTCGCTGCATGTAAGCAAGTGAAAACTCGTGGTAAGCACCGTGCGATAACGCACCGCCCCATGAGTCAAATATCATCACGGCTTGGGCGCCAGCTTCAATCTGCGCATTCAAATAAGCAATGACTGATTGCGTAGTAACTTCCAAAATGTGATGCATCAGCTTCGGCTCTTTGTACATCAAGGTTTTTACCTTGGCGTAATCATCGCTGCTACCGCCCTCCACCATATAGCAAGAAAGCGTCCACGGACTGCCGGAGAAACCAATGAGCGGCACACGACCATCTAGCGCTTTGCGAATTTGTGAAACGGCATCGGTGACATATTTCAAGTCTTTGCCAATATCCGGAACCTGCAAGGCTTTAATCGCGGCTTCGTCGCGTAGTGGGTGTTTAAACTTAGGGCCTTCGCCTTCGGAGAAGTACAGACCCAAGCCCATTGCGTCCGGCACCGTCAGAATGTCAGAAAACAAAATTGCTGCATCGAGTGGAAAACGATCGAGTGGCTGGAGTGTCACTTCCGTTGCCATATCTGGGCTTTTGCACAGTTCGAGAAAGCTGCCTGCACGCTTACGTGTGGCGCAATACTCGGGAAGATAACGGCCCGCCTGGCGCATCATCCAAACTGGTGTGTATTCAGTAGGCTGGCGCAACAAGGCACGCAGGAAAGTGTCGTTTTTTACTTTGAAGTTCATTTTTCTCTTTTCTTATCGTGGCAGAACACTGCTGCCCATCAGAAACTCATCTACTGCTCGTGCCGCCTGACGGCCTTCACGAATTGCCCATACCACCAGCGATTGGCCGCGACGCATGTCACCCGCCGCAAATACTTTTTTGACATTGGTCTGGTAACATCCCGTGCCTTCTGTATTGGCTTTAGCGTTACCACGTGCGTCTTTTTCTACGCCAAACGCATCCAGCACCTGCGCTAACGGATTAGTGAAACCCATCGCCAAGAACACGAAATCAGCTTTCAGTTCAAACTCGCTACCGGCGATTTCAACCATCTTGCCATCTTTAAATTCGATGCGAACTGCTTTGATCGCTTTAAGCACACCGTTTTCACCGATGAATTCTTTAGTGGCAATCGCCCAATCACGTTCACATCCTTCATCGTGCGAGCTTGAAGTACGTAATTTGAGCGGCCAGTACGGCCAAGTGAGCGGCTTGTTTTCTTGCTCTGGGGCGCGTGGCATCACTTCGATCTGTGTTACTGAGGCAGCACCGTGTCGGTTCGAGGTGCCTACGCAGTCCGATCCCGTATCACCACCGCCGATAACAACAACATGCTTACCTTTAACATTGATAGGATTTTTTCCATCTCCTGCCACTTCTTTATTTTGTGGAATCAAAAACTCCAACGCGTAGTGCACACCTTTGAGCTGACGACCCGGCACGGGCAAATCGCGTGGTTGCTCAGAACCTCCCGCCAAAATCACTGCATCAAATTCTTTTTGCAATTCTTTAGGACTAATGGTTTTCTTCGCATCGTTAGCGATACATTTATCCAACGCTTCTTTTCCAACAAATGTATTAGTTTGGAATTTCACGCCTTCAGCAACCAACTGCGCCATGCGCCAATCAATTAACCGCTTGTCCAATTTAAAATCAGGAATGCCGTAACGCATCAGGCCACCGATACGGCTATTTTTTTCAAACACCGTAACCGCATGACCCACACGTGCGAGTTGTTGTGCGGCCGCCAAACCTGAAGGGCCAGATCCCACTACTGCAACTTTTTTACCCGTTTTTTTCTTCGCCGGCTGAGGGAACACCCAACCATTTTCACCACCCTTATCAATGATGGCGTGCTCAATCGACTTAATGCCGACCGCATCCATATTGATGTTGAGGGTACAGGCCGCTTCGCACGGGGCAGGGCAAATACGACCTGTCACTTCAGGGAAGTTATTGGTTGAATGCAAAACATCCAGCGCTTGCTTCCAGTTGCCGCGATACACCAAATCATTCCAATCAGGAATGATGTTGTTCACTGGACAACCGTTATTACAAAACGGAATGCCGCAGTCCATGCAGCGTGCGCCTTGTTGCTTGGCTTCTGTGTCGCTTAAATGTGCGACAAATTCTTTGTAGTCTTTTAAGCGTTGTTCGACTGGCGCGTAACCTTCGTTGACACGTGCGAACTCTTTAAATCCTGTTGGCTTACCCATTATGCGGCCCCCTTTTCTTGCTGCGCCGCAATCTCAAGCAAAGCGCGACGATATTCAGTCGGCATGACCTTCACAAACTTAGGTAGATAGTCATTCCAGTTGTCCAAAATCTGCTTGGCGCGAGCACTGCCGGTATAGCGTAGATGTTTTTCAATCTTGCCGCGCAGTGCTGATGCGTCATCCTTATTCAAGTGATTGAAGTGGACACGCCCATGCGCATCCAGCGCGCCCATTTCGCTTGCAGCCACCTCTGCAGGGATTGGCTCCAGCTGCACCATAGAAAGGTTGCAACGTTGCTTAAATGTGCCATCTTCATCCAACACGTAAGCCACGCCTCCTGACATACCTGCTGCGAAGTTGCGTCCAGTTTGACCCAGCACCACCA
The DNA here is from genome assembly GCA_037140475.1 of Gallionellaceae bacterium. GTDB lineage: Bacteria > Pseudomonadota > Gammaproteobacteria > Burkholderiales > Gallionellaceae > PALSA-1006. The sequence continues at coordinate 20,688 of JBAXEJ010000016.1, read as the reverse complement.
CCATGCCACCCGTCATGTATTCGCAACCATGATCGCCCAAGCCTTCAACTACGGCCACGGCACCCGAGTTACGCACCGCGAAGCGCTCGCCCGCCACGCCTCGGAAGAAACACTCGCCTGAAGTTGCGCCATAGAGCACAGTGTTACCGACGATAATGTTTTCTTCTGCCTTAATTTTGCAATCCGCCGCCGGTTTCACCACGATGCGACCACCGCACAAACCCTTGCCCACGTAATCGTTGCCTTCGCCATTCAATTCAAAACTAATGCCGTGTGACAAGAACGCGCCAAAACTTTGCCCCGCAGTGCCATGTAGCTTGACCGAGATGGTGTCGGCTGGCAGGCCAGCTTGACCATAACGTTTCGCCACTTCATGCGACAACATGGTGCCGACCGTGCGATTCACGTTGCTAATATTGGTTTCAATATTCACCACACGTTTTGCATCCAACGCCTCTTTCGCTTGCGCGATTAGCTGGTTATCCAGCGCTTTGACCAATTCGTGGTCTTGCTCTTCGGTATGACGACGTGCAACTTCAGCCCCTACTTTCGGCTGATAGAACACTTTAGAAAAATCGAGACCTTGAGATTTCCAATGCGCAATACTTTGCTTCACATCGAGCAGATCGCTACGACCGATCAGGTCATCAAATTTACGCACACCCATCTGTGCCATCAACTCGCGCACCTCTTCAGCCACAAAGAAGAAGTAATTCACCACATGCTCTGGCTGACCGGTAAATTTCTTGCGCAACGCAGGGTCTTGCGTCGCCACGCCCACAGGGCAGGTATTGAGGTGACACTTACGCATCATGATGCAACCCTCAACCACCAACGGCGCGGTGGCAAAACCAAATTCATCCGCGCCCAACAAAGCGCCGATCAGCACGTCACGGCCAGTCTTTAATTGACCGTCAACCTGTAAGCCTACGCGGCCACGCAATTTGTTCATCACCAATGTTTGCTGGGCTTCGGCTAGGCCGAGTTCCCACGGCGTTCCGGCATGCTTGATCGAAGACAATGGCGAAGCGCCAGTACCACCATCAAAACCAGAAACCACAATGTGATCTGCTTTGGCTTTAGATACGCCTGCGGCCACTGTACCCACGCCGATCTCTGAAACCAGTTTGACGGAGATAGAGGCTGATGGATTTGCATTCTTCAAATCATGAATCAGCTGAGCCAAGTCTTCGATGGAGTAAATATCGTGATGCGGCGGTGGCGAAATTAGTCCCACGCCTGGCACTGAGAAACGCAATTTGGCGATGTACTCAGACACTTTGCCGCCCGGCAATTGGCCGCCTTCACCTGGCTTAGCACCTTGCGCCATCTTGATCTGAATTTGATCCGCGCTAGCAAGATATTCAGCAGTTACCCCAAAGCGACCAGAAGCGACTTGCTTGATACGTGAACGCAACGAGTCACCGTCCTTCATCACCAGATCCGCTTCAATACGCTTTTTACCAATGATGTCAGAGAGCTTTTCACCTGCATGTAGCGTACGGAAGCGATTTGAATCCTCGCCACCTTCACCGGTATTTGACTTACCGCCAATACGATTCATCGCAATCGCAAGCGTAGTGTGTGCCTCGGTAGAAATCGAACCTAACGACATCGCGCCAGTCGCAAAACGCTTAACGATGTCTTTTGCAGACTCAACTTCGTTCAGTGGTACTGGCGCACCCATCGACTTGATCTCGAACAAACCTCGCAACGTTTTTAGCTTCTGCGCTTGGTCGTTGATCAGCTTGGCGTACTCTTTGTAAGTGTTGGCGTTATTCGAGCGCGTGGCATGTTGCAACTTAGCAATCGAATCCGGCGTCCACATGTGTTCTTCGCCACGCGTACGATAGGCATATTCGCCTCCCGCATCGAGCATGTTGGCCAACACTGGATTAGTGCCAAAAGCATCACCATGCATACGCACAGCCTCTTCTGCCACCTCAGTCAAACCAATACCTTCAATCTGCGTCGCTGTACCCGTGAAATATTCGGCTACGAATTCTGCATTCAATCCAATCGCTTCAAAGATCTGCGCGCCGCAATAAGATTGATATGTTGAAATACCCATCTTGGACATGACTTTCAACAAACCTTTGTTAATGCCTTTGATGAAACGTTTTTTCGCTTCGTAAGCATCAATGCCACCAGGCAACTCATCCGCAATATCCGCAATCGTGTCAAACGCCAACCACGGGCAAACTGCTTCGGCCCCATAACCTGCCAACAATGCGATGTGATGCGTTTCGCGCGCAGAGCCGGTATCTACAACTAGGCCTGTGCTAGTACGCAAACCTGCGCAAACCAAATGATGATGAATGCCAGAGGTTGCCAACAGCGCTGGGATTGCTACGCGTTCAGCCGACACATTACGGTCAGACAAAATCAAAATGTTGTAGCCATCTGCCACGGATTGGCTTGCAGCTTTGCGTAACGCTTTAAGTGCGGTTGCGCAACCCTTCGTGCCCTGCTTAGCCGGATAAGTGATATCCAACACCAGCGACTTAAATTGGCCTTTGGTAGCTTTATGAATATCACGCAGCTTGGCGATGTCATCATTCGACAACACCGGTTGATGCGCTTCTAAACGGAGCGGCGGATTGGTTTCGTCAATACCTAGCAAATTTGGCTTTGGGCCAATGAATGTCGTCAGCGACATCACGATTTCTTCGCGAATCGGATCGATTGGTGGATTAGTTACCTGCGCAAACAACTGTTGGAAATAGTTGTAGAGCACTTTATTTTTATTGGACAACACAGGCAGGGCGGAATCCGTACCCATCGAACCCGTTGCCTCTTCACCTGAGGCCGCCATTGGGGCGATCAGAAATTTCACATCTTCTTGCGTGTAGCCAAATGCTTGTTGCACATCGAGCAACGAAGCCTGTAATTTGGATTTGTCCTTCACTGCTGGCAGATCTGCCACGAAATAACGCGACTTTTCAATCCACTTACGATAAGGCTTGGCGGTAGCCAATTGAGTTTTCAGCTCAGCATCATCCACAATGCGGCCTGCTTCCATATCAATCAAAAACATTTTGCCTGGCTGCAAACGCCATTTCTTCACGATTTTATTTTGGGGAATAGGTAGCACGCCCATCTCAGAAGCCATCAACACCATGTCATCTTCGGTAATGAGGTAACGCGCAGGGCGCAAGCCATTTCGATCCAGTGTCGCACCAATCATGCGGCCGTCGGTAAACGCCACCGCAGCAGGGCCGTCCCACGGTTCCATTAACGCAGCGTGATATTCGTAGAAAGCACGACGCTCCTCATCCATCAGTGGGTTGCCAGCCCATGCTTCAGGAATCAACATCATCATGGCGTGCGGCAAGGAATAACCGCCAGCCACCAACAACTCCAACGCATTATCAAAGCAGGCTGAGTCTGACTGGCCATCCACTATCAATGGCCACAGTTTTTCCAAATCCTCCCCGAGGAATTTTGAGGACATTGCTGCGTGGCGTGCTGCCATCCAGTTAATGTTGCCGCGCACCGTGTTGATCTCGCCGTTATGCGCAATCATGCGGAACGGATGTGCCAAATTCCAAGTAGGGAAGGTATTCGTTGAGAAGCGTTGATGCACAAGTGCTAAAGCACTTGCAACACGACCATCTTGCAGGTCGCGGAAATATTTGCCAACTTGATCTGCCAGCAACATGCCTTTGTAAACGACTGTGCGTGAAGACAATGATGGCACATAAAAACCATTGCCCTGATTTTTGGCTAAAGCGCGAATCGCATGCTCTACCGTTTTGCGAATCACAAACAACTTACGCTCAAAGCCATCTTGATCTTTGATTTTTTTGCCGCGACCGATAAATACTTGACGCACGATTGGTTCAACAATCTTTACGCTTTCACCAAGCCCGCTGCTATCAACAGGCACATCACGCCAGCCAACCAGTGTTTGGCCTTCCGCTTTGATTTTAGCTTCGATCACTTTTTCGCAAGCGGCACGCGCCGCTACATCGCGCGGCAAAAACAACATACCCACGCCGTATTCACCAGCGGGCGGTAATTGAATTCCGCCCCAGCCCATTTCTTCACGCAAAAACTGATCAGGAATCTGAATCAAAATACCCGCACCGTCACCCGCTAAAGGGTCGGCACCGACCGCACCGCGATGCGTCAGATTCTCTAAAATCTGTAAGCCCTGACGCACCATGTCATGACTTTTCTTTCCCTTGATGTGTGCCACAAAACCAACACCGCAGGCATCGCGCTCTTGGCGCGGATCATACAAACCTTGTTGAACAGGCAACCCATTTTGGGTTGTTACCACAAAGTTTTCTTGCAACGAAGAATCGCTCACAATTTTCCTCATTAAATCGATATGCAAAATGTGACGGCACACGCCATCACGTCTAATTTCAAAAGCGAAAGGGCGCGAATGTTACCTTGTCTAGCACCTGTCAGCAATCAGGTGAATTGCCAATTTCCCCGCTCCTTCAGTTTTCTTCTACTGCGAACAGGCGTCGATACTCTCTAATCGCGTAGCGATCAGTCATTCCTGCGACGTAATCGGCCACGGCACGAGCATGCTCCATTTCGGCCGCCCGATGAAACTGCGGAGGCAACAGTCTATAGTCCGCCATAAATGCTTGAAATAATTCACTAATTATTCGGTGCGCCTTGGCGCTCATTCGCAGCACCAGATAGTGACGGTACAAATGTTTACGCAGGAAGGCCTTTAGTTCTCGATTCAGTTCGAGCATCTCAGGGCTAAACGCAAGCAAGCTTGGAGCGCTACGCACATCGCTCACGCTCTGCACTTTATGCTGCCCAATGTTTTTTTCGCTCTGTGCAATAACATCGCTTACCAGCGTATTGATCATGCGGCGGATGGTTTCATGGATGACGCGCCGTTCTGCCAAGTTCGGATAGGCTTTACGCACTTCGTCGAGGTGAGTGGAAAACAATCTGACAGATGCAAGTTGCTCTAAGGTAATTAGCCCTGAGCGCAGACCATCATCCACATCGTGATTATTGTAAGCAATCTCGTCTGCCAAATTGGCGATCTGCGCTTCTAAAGTTGGGCGTTGATTATTGCGAAAACGCTCCCCCAACTCGCCTAGCTGCGCTGCATTTTCCAGTGAACAATGTTTGAGAATACCTTCGCGGGTTTCATAGCAAAGATTGAGTCCGTCAAAACTGGCGTAACGCTCTTCCAACACATCAACCACCCGTAACGATTGGAGATTGTGCTCAAACCCGCCATAGTTTTGCATGCAGTTATTGAGCGCATCCTGCCCCGCGTGACCAAAGGGCGTATGACCAAGATCATGGGCTAACGAAATCGCCTCCACCAAATCTTCATTGAGCGATAGACGGCGCGCAATAGAGCGGCCAATCTGCGCCACCTCAATACTGTGCGTCAGTCGAGTACGAAATAAATCTCCCTCATGATTAACGAATACTTGGGTTTTATATTCTAGGCGACGGAAAGCACTGGAATGAATAATACGGTCGCGATCACGCTGAAATTCGCTGCGACCCGCTGGGGCTTCTTCGTAAATTTTACGACCGCGCGAACTCTGCGGGTCTGACGCATATGATGCAAGGGTGAAGTTAGGCACTGCATGACTCCAATGTCTGACTGAGTAATTCAGTTGGAATATTTTCAGCTATCACGGCATGGCCTATCGCTTTTAGCAACACGAAACGAATTTTTCCATCGGCCACTTTTTTATCAAGTCCCATCAGTTGCACATACTTCTCAAAACCGAGTTTGGGCGCAACGATAGGTAAACCGGCTCGCACAAATATATTTTTAACGCGCTCCACATCTTGCTCACTGATCCACCCTAGCCTCTGGGATAAGTCGGCCGCCATGATGGTGCCCGCCGCCACTGCTTCGCCATGTAACCAAACACCATAGCCCATCGCGTTTTCGATGGCGTGCCCAAAAGTGTGGCCCAAATTGAGCAAGGCGCGATCACCACTTTCGCGCTCATCGTTCCCCACCACTTCGGCTTTATTTTCACAGCTGCGCACGATGGCGTATTGCAATGCTTCTGCATCGCGTTGCAAAAGTTTTTCCATGTTTTGCTCAATCCACTCTAAGAATGGCAGATCACGAATTAAGCCGTATTTAATGACCTCGGCAATACCGGCTTTCAGTTCTTTATCCGATAAAGTATTGAGCGTTGCCACATCGGCAATCACCACTTGCGGTTGATAGAAAGCACCAATCATGTTTTTGCCGAGCGGGTGGTTTATGCCTGTCTTGCCACCGACGGATGAGTCCACCTGCGCCAGCAATGTCGTGGGTATCTGAATGAACGGCACGCCACGCAAATAGGTGGCTGCTGCATAACCGGTCAAATCTCCCACCACACCTCCGCCCAGCGCAATCAATGGCGTATTGCGTTCACAACGATTCGTAAGTAGCGCATCATAAATTTTACTGAGCGATTCCGAATTTTTATATTGCTCACCATCCGGCAAAATGATTTCGTGTACTTTAATTTCTTGCTCACGGAAGAGTTTCGTCAGTTTTTCTAAATAAAGTGGGGCTACCGTTGTATTGCTGACAATAGCAACTCGCTTGTGAGGAATGTGCTTCAGCAATAGCCCTGCATGGGAGAGTAATTTTTGACCGATATGGATTGAGTAGCTTCTTTCAGCCAACCCGACTTCTAATGTTTGCATGGTTTCTTTTGTATGTGTCATTGGATCTTGAGGACAAATGTATTTGGTGAGCTTGCTAATTAATATCTGCACACTCTGCTTTCCCGTATGCACAACATAGTCTGCCACTTCGGCATAAATTGGGTCTCTTTGTTCAAAGAGATCTTGCAGTTTTGCTCTTGGATTAGAGGTTTGTAATAGCGGGCGGCTGTGATCATGGCGGGTTCTTTGCCATAAATCATGCACACTACTTTTCAAATAAATGACGAGGCCATTTTGTTGCAATACAGCACGATTTTCTTCTCTTAGTACTGCGCCACCGCCGGTCGCCAGAACAATATTATCCAGCTTGGCTAAGTCTTGAATGATCGCACTTTCACGCTGGCGAAAACCATCTTCACCCTCAACATCAAATATATGGGATATTTTTACGCCGGTGCGCTTTTGTATCTCTTCATCACTATCGATAAAGGTTTTGCCCAACTGTTTCGCCAACAGCTTGCCAGCTGTCGTTTTACCTGCCCCCATCATCCCCACTAATATGATATTGCCGGAGTTGCGTTTTATGTGTGCGGTATTAAACCCAGATTGTTTATTAGCGCGTAGGTCGGGCTTCAGCCCGACATGTTGGACTAAAGTCCTACCGACCATTTCTTGATTCTCCGCTATCGAAATGTCTAACGGATTATTTAGGTTAAAGGGTGTCATGGGTGAAATTGTAGCGGAAATGCGCTTGGGTAATCTTTCTGGAAAAAAAAGCCCGGCTAACCGGGCTTTTTTCAGACTGAATAAATTTAGTTTAGATTCAGACTATCTTTCAAAATCTTAGGCGTAATAAATATCAACAATTCTTTTTTGGTATCAGTTTTGTTTTCGTTCTTAAATAACCAACCAATAATCGGAATGTCTCCAAACAGAGGCACCTTAGATTCTGAGTTAGTTGTATCTTGCGTGTAAACTCCACCAATTACCACCGTACCGCCGTTTTCTACTAACACGGTAGTCGTCACTTGCTTGTTGTTGATGCTTGGTACACCGCCATAAATGTTACCCACGGTGTCTTGCTTCACATCTAGTTTCATCGACACTTTATCGTCTGGTGTAATTTTTGGCGTTACGACCAAACTCAAAGTGGCATCCTTAAACGCAATCGATGGGCCAGTGGTAGCACTACCGGCAACCGCGTAAGGAATCTGCACACCTGACTTAATGGTTGCAGCCATCGAGTCGCCCGTCATCACGCGAGGACTAGCAATTGACTTGGTCGTTCCGTCCAACTCAGAGGCTGTCAACTCCAAGGTCAGCGTGTTTGTCGCCGCACTATCAAAGAGTGACAATGACATACCTCCCGTGCCGGAGGTGGAGCTAGGCAAGTTAAAACTACCCGCACTAGTTACTTGACCAAAGTTACCACCTATACGCTGCCCAGCGCCTGCAGCAGCAGCCGGTCCGGCAAAGCCCAGACGCCCCCCGATAGTACGGTTGAAGGATTTCGTTGCCTCGACAAACCTAGCTTCGATCAATACCTGACGTACTGGCACATCTAGCTTTTTGATAATTTCTCGAATCTGCGTTAAACGAGAAAGCGTGGCCGTGATATACAAAGTGTTGGTGCGAGTATCGAATGCAATATTCTCACTCCCGTTTGCTCCCGTGGTTTTGCTTCCTGCATCAGCTGCTGGAGCACCCTCTGTAGCTGCCGTGACTGCCTGGCTTTGATAACCCGCAAGCACAGCCTTAACATCTTCCACCTTGGCATAGCTAAGGGGGAATGCCTCAGTTTGCATAGGTTCCAATTGACTAATTACCCGCTGTGTCGTGAGCGCATCTTTTTGGCGCGCGGCGATTTCATCACGCGGCGCAACCATAATGACGTTACCTTCTTTTTGTTGCAACAACCCTCTAGTATCCAAGATGATTTGCAACGCCTGATCCCACGGCACGTCTTTCAATCGCAACGTCAAACTACCCGCAACCGTATCGCTAATCACCATGTTCAAATTAGTGAAGTCAGCAATCACGTTCAACGCTTCACGAGTAGAAATATTCTGGAAGTTGAGGCTCAGTTTCTCACCTGCATAAGCACCACGACTGTTTTTTACTAATTTATTGGTATCCTCAACAATCGTTTTAACCTCAATTATGAACTTATTATCCGTTTGATAAGCGGCATATTCCCAAGCGCCTTTAGGCTCAATAACCATACGCACCGTATCGCCTTGCGCAAAAGCATCCACCATTTGCACAGGCGTTCCAAAATCCACCACATCTAATTTACGCTGTAGATTTCTAGGCAAACTTGTTTTAGCAAAATCAACAACCAGCGTTTTCCCCTGCTGCTTGATGTCAATACCCACATTGGCGTCTGACAAATCAATTTGTACACGACCTTCACCATTTTTTCCGCGTCTAAAATCTACGTCACGCAGGCTGTGAGCTTGGGTAGTCGGCTTCGCCTCTGCAAAGCGTGCCGTTGTTACAGTCTCAGACCCGCCGCCAACCACTTTGCTTTGCATAGAAATCAGCAGGTTATTGCCTTCAATTTGCGTCTCATAGGTCAACATCTGGTTGAGATTAACCACCAAGCGTGTGCGACCCCCTGCCTGCACCACATTTACGCCACGCAAATCGCCCTCACCAAACTCTTGGGTAGATTTACCCGTTCCATTTTCGGTATTAGGGAAGTCAAACGCAATGCGCGGAGGAGTATTGATAGTAAATGCTGCCGGTTGATTAACCAGTGCATTTTTCAGACCTACTTTAAGTACGATTTTTCCTGCGACAGCGGGGCTAGCGGTAATCGAGGTAATGCTATTTAGCTCGCCACCTGGAGCAGTTTCTGCATTCGCTGCGGTTGCCCAAATCGACAGTGCGACCAAGGCTAATTGAAGAATGCTGCGGATGGGATTAATAAACTGTTTCATATTTACTCCTGATCACTCAACTAACTGCAAAATGCTTTCGCGCTCTGACCAATCGCCAGCACCGTCTTGCACCATTTCTTTAATTTTTATTTCGCTATCGCTGATCGAAATAATTTGCCCAAAATTCAAGCCCATGTAATTACCCGCTTTAACGCGATGTAAATTACCTTTAGGAGAACGTATTACCGCGTAGCCAACGCCCTTTTGCAAATAGCCAACCATTTTCAGACTTTCCAGTGGAAACTCCTCCAGTTCCTCCTTTGGCCGATCTAAGCTAGGTTGGTTTTCGCCTGCATGCCCCGCGTTTTTTAAATCTGTCTTACGTGGTTTAAAAGGGTCTTGTATTGACGTTGAGTTGTCGTAACTGAACGGCTCATAAGGTTTAATTTCGGGCGGCGGCTCTACTTTGCCGCGCATGTCCGCACCGGCGTTTTTTACGAAATCACGCAAGTCTTGAAACTCCTCGCCCCCACAACCTACGAGCAGCAAAGACGCACACATCACTAGATAAGCGGGTTTCATTTTTTAGCTCCCGCTGGCTTTGCTGCTTTTTTCTGCGCCGCCAGTTCATCATCATCAAGATAGCGATAAGTTTTCGCAATTGCATCCAAACTTAATACACCGCCTGCGCTTGGCGCAATGCTAATTTCATTCAACGTTACAATACGTGGCAGCTGCGAAATATCACTACTAAATTTACCCAGATCATCGTAATTTCCGGTCACTCGAATCGAGATGGGCTGCTCAGTGAACACCCCGGTTGGCACTTCGTTACCTGGTCGGAACAAATCGAACTGTAAGCCACGGCCTAAGCCTGCCTGATTAATATCCGTCAGTAACGCATCCATTTCAGACTTGCTTGGCAATTGCTTTAACAAGGCACCAAAGGATTCTTGTGTTTCGAGTAGCTGTTTCTTGATGATGTCTAAGTTAATCGCTTCTTTCTTTTTCGCCAAGAATGTCTCGCGTAACTTTAACTCTTCTTGCTTAAAGCCTTGCAAACTTTCCCATTGGCCTTGCCAGTCCGCTACTGCGCCCATCGCAACAATCGCGACAAACATTGAAACAAAGGCGAATATTTTAACTAGCCACGGCCAACTTCCTGGCGTTTTAGGATCGACACTCTTTAATTCTTCGATGAACTTATTTATCTGCATCTTTTAACCTTTCGGGGCAACTGGCTTTGCCGGTGGAGCGACAGGTGTAGCCACCGCAGCTTGCTTCGTCAAATTAAAGTTCAGAGAAAACTCACTCAAGCGTGCGCCTGCAGTAGTTGAAGCCTGAATTTGGATCAGCGTTGGCGAATCCAACCAAGGTGAGTCTTCAATCGATCTCATCAATGTTGATACTCTTGCGTTCGACTGCGCGTAGCCGACAATGCTGATTTTGTTACCAGTTTGCTTGAGGCTCTTTAGGTAAACACCATCTGGCAAGATGCGTAACATTTGATCCATCAAATGCACCACGTTGGCCCTTGTGCTTTGTAGATCTTCAACGACTGTTTTGCGCGACAACAATGATTGCGTTTGTTCACGAAGCTTTTTGATCTCTGCAATCTGCTTATCGAGCAGGACGATTTCTTGCTTTAAATAAGCATTGCGACGCTCTTGTTCAGAAATGCGGCCGGCAATCCAAGCATGGACGAAGCCAATTATCAAAATACCCAGCGCGACTGAAATAGCACTGAGAATAACAAATTGTAGCTGACGGGCACGGCGTTTTTCTGCACGGTGAGGTAATAGGTTTACACGAATCATGATGGATCAAACCTCCGCATTGCCAAGCCGCAAGCAATCATCAAAGCAGGGGCGTCCGTTTGTAGTTGTCGTGGCTTAATGCGACTAGACAAAGTCATTTGCGCAAAAGGATTGGCAACCAAGGTACTTACTTGTGTGCGCGTGGCAACCGCATCATCTAAACCAGACAAAGAAGCGCAACCCCCAGCAAGTACAACATAATTCACTTCATTGAACTGTGTAGAAGTAAAAAAGAACTGCAAAGCACGCGTTACTTCCGTCGCAACATTTTCTCTAAACGGCGCCAAGACATCCGTCTCATAAGAATCGGGCAAACCACCATTTCGTTTTGCTGACTCCGCATCTTCTGCAGAAAGTCCAAACGCATTTTGAATTAACTGCGTGAGTTGCGAACCACCGATTTGTTGGTCACGCATGTAAATGGATTGGCCATTACGCAGCACGTTTACATTCATTACGTTTGCGCCAATATCGATCAGTGCTACGCATTGATCCGCCGCACCACCCGGTAACTGTGAGCGAACTTGCTCATAAGCAGCCTCAGCAGCGTAAGGCTCAACATCAACCACGATCGTTTTTAATCCCGCAGCTTGCGCAGTCGCTACGCGATCTTCCACGTTTGCCTTGCGTGAAGCCGCTAACAACACTTCAATTTCTTCTGGATTGGTCGGCGATGGACCAATTACTTGAAAGTCTAAATTGACTTCTTCAAGCGCAAAAGGGATGTATTGATTTGCTTCTGACTCAACCTGAATTTCCAGTTCGTCTTCACGCAGACCGGCTGGAAGCAAAATTTTCTTACTAATGACTGCAGCCGCAGGCAGCGCAAGACTTACATTTCTAATTCGAGTTCCCATGCGTTTCCACGCTCGGGTTAACGCTTCGGAAACCGCATCTAAATTATTGATATTGCCGTCGGTAACGGCATCTGCAGGAAGGGCTTCAATCGCATACCGCTCAACGATGTAACCAGCCTTTTTAGGCGCCTCGCTCAATTCAACCATTTTGACCGAGGACGAACTAATATCCACTCCAATCATTGGTGGCGTAGACGTCTGTAAGAAATCTAGTTGGATATCAAAATTCCCTTTAATCATAGGATGCTTAGAGCTTTTTCGTACAAAGTGGTTTAAATCCTAGCAATAACATCTAACAGTGTAAAGTTTTTTTATTTGCGAAGCACCTTTAGCGTGGCAGTTAGTCAACAAATTGACAGCACAATTTAAAACAGGGAAACTCCGCTCCGTGCCGATTTGATTCAGCTTGCGGGGCACGTAAAACATACCAGCTAAAGCGAGTAAACCCGCTCTAGCACTAAGCTGAACGGGTTTTTTGTTTTGGGGGTTTGATTGACTTCTTCGGTTGGCATTGTTAGCGCTCAGCGCGCGCAGTTTGATATTCCACTGCAATTTAAAAGCGGGGCCGTCTTGCCGCGCTATGAAATCGTTTATGAAACTTATGGTCGTCTAAATGACGACAAGTCGAATGCAATCCTGATTTGTCATGCGCTATCCGGCCATCATCATGTGGCGGGTCATTATGCCGATGCACCCAAAAATATCGGCTGGTGGGACAACATGGTTGGCCCCGGCAAACCCATCGACACCGATAAGTTTTTTGTCGTTGGCTTGAATAATCTTGGCGGCTGTCACGGCTCAACTGGCCCTATCAGTATCAATCCCGAAGCGGGTAAGCCATTTGGCTCTAGCTTCCCTGTCATCACGGTTGAAGACTGGGTGGAATCTCAGGCGCGTCTTGCCGACTACTTGGGCATTCAACAGTTTGCTGCTGTCGTTGGTGGTAGCTTGGGTGGCATGCAAGCCTTGCAATGGTCACTCGCTTTCCCCGAGCGCGTGCGCCATGTGTTGGCCATTGCTAGCGCACCTCGCCTTACTGCACAGAACATCGCTTTTAACGACGTGGCGCGTAATGCCATTCTCACCGACCCTGATTTTCATGGTGGTGATTTTTATGCACACGGCGTAGTCCCTACTCGCGGCTTGCGTTTAGCGCGCATGTTAGGTCACATCACTTATCTTTCTGATGATGCGATGGCTGATAAATTTGGTCGTGAGTTGCGTAGCGAAAAATTTAACTATGGCTTCGATATTGAGTTTGAGATCGAATCCTATTTACGTTACCAAGGCGATAAATTCGCGGCCTACTTCGATGCCAATACCTATTTGCTGATGACCAAAGCACTGGACTATTTTGACCCTGCCCATGCTTGTGAGGGCGATTTGAATAAAGCCTTTGCCGCAGCAAAAGCTAATTTTCTGGTGATTTCATTTACCACCGACTGGCGTTTTTCTCCCGAGCGTTCACGCGAAATTGTACGCCCGCTGCTACACAACCGCCGCAACGTAAGTTATGCCGAGATCACTTCAGCGCATGGCCACGACTCATTCCTGATGCCCGATCCGCACTACTTCGAGGTAATGCAGTCCTATCTCAACAACATCCATCGGGAGAATACAAAATGAGTAATCAAGCCATGCTTGTTGCCCGTCCCGATTTCGCCGCCATTGCGGCTTGGATTCCGCAAGGCGCCTCCGTATTAGACCTTGGCTGCGGTGACGGCAGCCTGTTGCAATATCTCAAGAGCGAACGCGGCGTACGCGGTTACGGTGTCGAGATCAGTGACGAGGGTATCGTCGCCTGCGTAAAAAATGGCGTGAACGTCATTCAAAATGACTTGGATTCCGGCCTTAATGACTTCGAATCCAACTCGTTTGATTACGTCATTTTGTCGCAAACGCTACAAGCCACTCGCCACACCGAACCGTTGATTCGTGAGATGTTACGCGTCGGTCGCGAAGGAATCGTCAGCTTCCCCAATTTTGGTTATTGGAAAAATCGTGTCGATGTGTTGTTCGGCAACATGCCTATTTCGAAGGAGCTACCTTACCAGTGGTATGACACACCCAACGTCCACCTGTGCACCTTCCATGATTTTGATGAGTTATGCGCCAAGCTTAACGTAACAATTATTGGCCGACGCGTCATGACTGGCGATAGCGAAATTCAAGTATTACCCAACCTGCGTGGAAGCATGGCGGTCTATCGCTTCCAGCAGGGGGCGTAACAGATGTCGGTCTGGCAGCAACTTTTTACCCGTCGCATGTTGATTTGCGTGTTCACCGGATTCTCGTCCGGTCTACCGCTGTATCTACTTTTTAACCTCATCCCTGCTTGGCTACGTAGCGAACATGTTGATCTCAAAACTATCGGCCTATTTGCGCTGATCCAGTTTCCCTACACGTGGAAATTTTTGTGGTCGCCGCTGCTCGACCGCTACGTTGTGCCCGCTTTCGGCAGACGGCGCGGTTGGATGTTATTAGCACAGATTTCTTTGCTGTTAGTCATCGCCACGCTCGGCGGTTTTGCTCCGCAAACCGATATGAGCACGATCGTACTGTTTTGCACCTTGCTGGCTTTCTTAAGCGCCACGCAAGACATTGTGCTGGATGCGTATAGGCGTGAATTACTCAGCGATACCGAGCTCGGCTTGGGTAACTCCGTGCATGTGAACGCCTACCGCATTGCGGGTTTAGTACCCGGCTCGCTGTCACTCATTCTCGCGGACACGTTACCGTGGGATTTAGTGTTTATCATCACTGCCATGTTTATGTTGCCCGGCCTGCTGATGACACTGGTTGTAAAAGAACCCCTCAATGTTATTCCACCGAAAAATTTGCGTGCTGCAGTAGTAGAGCCCTTCCGCGAATTCATCCAACGCCAAGGCTGGCATAGTGCATTGTTTATATTGGCTTTCCTGTTTTTTTATAAGCTCGGCGACAGCATGTGTACGGCGTTGGCGACCCCGTTTTATATGGACATGGGATTCACCAAAACTCAGATTGGTCTAATCGCTAAAAACGCGGGACTATGGCCAGCCGTCATCGGTGGCTTACTCGGTGGTCTATGGATGGTGAAGATCGGCATCAACCGCGCGCTGTGGTTATTCGGCATCGTGCAATTGGTTTCTGTTTTTGGTTTTGCCTGGTTGGCTGGAGTAGGGCATCACGCGGAAATTACTTCTGTGGAGCTCGCTCAGCTTGCTTTCGTCATTGGCCTTGAAGCACTGGGTGTGGGGCTGGGCACGGCAGCTTTCGTTGCCTTCATCGCCCGCAGCACTCACCCTGCTTACACCGCCACCCAGTTCGCGTTATTCACCAGCCTAGCTGCCATGCCACGCACCTTTGCCAACGCCGCCACCGGCTGGCTTGTGGAAATGATGGGGTGGATGGGTTTCTTTTTTCTCTGCGCTTTACTCGCGATTCCCGGCATGTTGCTTCTGCTTAAAGTTGCGCCGTGGAAGGAAAAACAAGCATGATCACCAACAAGCTGATCGTTGCCGCGCACAAACTCTCAAAATCTGTCGATAAACTCGCTTTCGCAGCACCTGTTACCCATACCTACAACCCGCTCGATTACGCATGGGCTTGCCATGAACAATACTTGCAGCGTTTCGGCGAAGGGAATAAGCGCATCGTATTTTTAGGCATGAACCCCGGTCCGTTTGGTATGACGCAAATCGGCGTGCCGTTTGGAGAAATCGCCGCCGCGCGCGATTGGATGAAGCTAGATGCGCCGATTAAAAAACCTGTGCATGAAAATCCTGCGCGCCCAATTGAAGGTTGGGCCTGCACTCGTTCCGAGGTAAGTGGCCGACGCTTGTGGGGACTGTTTGCCGAGCGCTTCACTTCAGCCGATGCATTTTTTGCCGAACACTTTGTCGCAAATTATTGCCCGCTGGCATTCTTTGCCTCGGGTAAAAATGTCACGCCCGACAAGTTGCCCGCCGCAGAAGTAGCCCCGCTGTTTGCCGCGTGCGATACCCACCTTGTTGAAGTCGTCGCGTCTACTCAAGCTGAATGGGTTATCGGTATTGGTGGCTTTGCCGAAGCACAAGCACAACGTGCTTTAGCCCATCTGCCGCAAATCAAAATTGGCCGTATCTTGCATCCCAGCCCCGCTTCACCCGCCGCAAATCGCGGTTGGGCAGAGCAAGCAACTAAACAAATGCAAGCATTCAAACTCTGGGAATAACTTTGTAGGTTGGGCTTTAGTCCAACCTGTCGGGTTGAAGCCCGACATACAAACTCACTCCAGGTAATCCACCAACAACGGCGCATGGTCTGAAAAACGTTGCTCTTTGTAGATGCCCGTTGCCATTGCTTTCTCGGCAATTGCTGGCGTCGCCACTTGGTAATCTAGCCGCCATCCGACATCCTTCGCCCACGCTTGGCCACGATTAGACCACCAAGTGTAGGCCTCTAATTCGGGGTGTAGTTTACGGAACACATCGACAAAGCCCACCTCGCTAAATATCTGCGTCAACCACGCACGCTCTTCCGGCAAGAAACCGGAATTCTTTTTGTTGCCCTTCCAGTTTTTCAAATCTTTTTCTGTGTGCGCGATGTTCCAATCGCCGCAAATAATCACTTCGCGTCCGCTGTTTTTTAAGGCGACCATGTGCAGCAAAAAGGCTTCCATAAATTTAAACTTTACGGCTTGACGCTCTTCACCACTAGAGCCGGAAGGCAAGTACAACGACACCACACTGAGATTCCCAAACTGCACCTCAATGTAACGCCCCTCTGCATCAAACTCGGGAATGCCCAAACCGACAATGACGGAATCGGGTTTGCGTTTGCTGTAAATGGCGACGCCGCTGTAGCCCTTTTTTTCGGCGTAGTGAAAATAGCCGTGATAACCCAGCGGTGAGAGCATGTCCGGAGTCATATCGTCCACTTGGGCTTTGAGCTCTTGCACACACAAAATATCAGCATTCTGTTTGCCAAACCATTCCAGCAAGCCTTTGTTATAAGCAGAGCGGATGCCGTTTAAATTCAATGAAATTATTCTCATGTTTTTTCTCGTTGCGAAGTGTGCGGATTATAATGGCGCCAATCTTTAATTCGTTTCTAAACTTTCTATGCACGCTTACCGCCAAGATTTCATTCGTTTCGCCGTCGAACAAAATGTTTTGCGCTTCGGTGAGTTTCAAACCAAAGCAGGGCGCTTGTCTCCTTATTTTTTTAATTCGGGATTATTTCAAGATGGCGCGGCCTTACGTGAGTTGTGTCAGTTTTATGCACAAGCGATTCTCTCCTCCAACGTGCCTTTCGACATGCTGTTTGGGCCTGCTTACAAAGGCATTCCACTTGTTGCCGGTACCTCTATCGCACTTTCCGAGCAAGGTCGCAATGTACCGTATTGCTTTAACCGCAAAGAAGCCAAAGATCACGGCGAGGGCGGCAATACGGTTGGCGCAAAATTACAGGGTAACGTGCTAATCATTGATGATGTAATTTCTGCCGGAACATCCGTGCGCGAATCCATTGAACTCATTCGTGCTGCCGGAGCAACCCCATGCGGCGTAGTCATTGCTCTCGATCGCATGGAGCGCGGACAAGGTGAGTTATCCGCAGTGCAAGAAGTGCGTCGTGATTACAATCTGCCCGTCATTTCTATCGCCGCATTGGATGATTTATTAGGTTATTTGCAAGGCGAGGCCGAGTTAGTACAAAATCTGCAAGCAGTTCAATCTTATCGAGATCGTTACGGGGTGAAAAATGTTTAATTACAAAGTTGCAAGTGCGTGCTTAATCTTGTGTGGCGCTTTTACGTTCAGTGCTGAAGCAAAACTCTATAAGTGGGTTGATGACAATGGCACAACGCATTATGGCGAAACGATTCCCCCTGAGTATGCCAACAAAGACGCGACACACTTTAACGATAAGGGCCGTATCGACAAACGTATTGATAAATTGACACCTGAGGAACAACGCGCAAAAAAAGTGGCCGATGAAAAAAAGAATGCTGATGACAAAGCGGCCATCGAATCCAAGCGCAAAGACACTGCCTTGTTAAGCACTTTCAGCAATGAAAAAGAAATTGACCTGTCGCGTGATCGTAGCTTGCAACAAGTAGAAGCTCGGATTAGTAGTATTAACACCATGCTGAAATCAGCGCGTGATTCACGCGCGACTAACGTTAAGGAGCAGACTGATCCCGCAAAACAAGGCAAGGGAGTTCAAAAAGTTTTATTAGAGGATATCGCTCAAGACGATGCGCGGATTGCTAAGTTAGAAAAAGAGCTCGCACAAAACGAGCAAGAGTTAGCGACTGTTAAGGCACGCTTTGAGGCTGACAAATTACGCTTCCGCGAACTTAAGGGTGCGAGCGCCAGCGGCAAATAATTCACGAATTATTTTGGTCGGGCAGTTGGCTGTGCTAATAAAAAGGACAACAACTGTCGATCAGTATCTTTGATTCTCGCGATCATCAAATTCAAAAACGCCTTAGCAAAACTGGCCTGCAAGCTATCGCTAGCATGTTGCAATAGCTCTCCCTCTACTTTTATCAAACTCAAGTCGGTAATCGCATTCACGCTCGCAAGCCGTGTATGACGTGCCTCATCTAAGTAGGCTAACTCGCCAAAGCAGCTTCCTTCATGCATACGAGCCAGCTCGACGTCATTTTTGGTAGCCTGTGCCTCACCTTGAATGATGATAAAAAAGCTACTGCCCACCTTACCTTCGCTAATGATGCGGTCGCCTGCCTTTCGTTCTTGCCACTGACTTATCCCTACCGTTTCCCACACTTCGTTATCGGAAAAGTGGGCGAAAAAAGCAAGATTACGCAGCACATCAAACTGTGCGGAATCAAAGCGTACATCTTCCAACTTTTCGATGGTTGGCATGGCGGTCACCAAATCATCGCAGAATGCTTTCCACGAGTTGTAGCGCATCTCTCGATCGCGATGCATAGCCCGGTGCACTGCGAAACGTAATGCCTGTGGAATGTCATTACGACGCTTTTCCAAAGGCAGAGCTTCTTCGTGCAGTTTTTGATAAATCATTTCGTCATATGACTTGGCGGTGAAGGGCAAATTCCCCGTCAGTAACTGATAGGCCATCACCCCTACGGCATATACATCGGCCTGTATCGCAGGGCGTGTTTGCGAAAGCTGCTCCGGCGCCATGAATGGCAATGTGCCCACCATATCAACTTGCGTGGTATCGGAATTAAATAAAAAGGCTGCGCCAAAATCGGAAACTTTGACGGTATTATTTTCACCAACAAGTACGTTGCTTGGTTTAATGTCGCGGTGAAGAATTCCCATCTTGTAGGAATACTCCATTGCGTTACAAACCTTATAAAGTATGTCAATCAATCGACTAATTGGTAAAAGATTGTCAAACGAAGTGTGTGCTTTTAGCGTACCACCCGGCACATATTCCATCACTAAATAGTCGAATTCCGGGGTACTACAAGCTTCGAACACTTGTACGATAAACGGATGTTGCAACTTGCCCGCCAGACGCGTTTCGTTCAACCACATCTTGCGGTTGCGCAACCCTTCTTGTTTATTGTCGAGATAACCGGTGCGACTTATTTTAAGCGCCACTTCCCGTTGCAGGAATGTGTCATAGGCCAAATGCACCTCACTCGTCGCACCGCGCCCAAGCTCTTTGCGCATTTCGAAGCGGTGGCGAAAATTATCGGCTTGATCAACCATTATTGCTCAATCGTTTATGAGCTTGAGGGGCTTCACACCCCTGTTAATAGCCGTTGCGCTTCAAGATATTTATCAGCGGTTTTTTGTAGGACATCTGCGGGCACTTGCGGTGCGGGTGGTTGTTTATTCCAACCCGATGTTTCCAACCAGTCACGCACAAATTGCTTATCAAAACTTGGAGGATTGCTACCCACTTTATATTGGTCAGCAGGCCAAAAACGAGAGGAGTCTGGCGTGAGCGCTTCGTCGATCAAATACAGTTTACCGTTGGCGTCTTCGCCAAATTCAAATTTGGTATCCGCGATGATGATGCCCCGTGTTAGCGCGTACTCTGCTGCTTCAATATACAGTGCCAGGGTGGCTGCTTTCACGGCCTCCGCGCGTGCTACGCCAAGTAGTTTTTTGGCCTCCTCGAATGAAATATTTTCATCGTGGTCACCCACCGCTGCTTTAGTGGATGGCGTAAATAATGGTTCAGGTAACTGCTGAGCTTCTTGCAAACCTGCTGGCAGCTGAATACCGCAAACAGCGCCAGTTTTTTTGTAATCTTTCCAGCCGGAGCCCACCAAATATCCACGCACAATCGCTTCGATTGGCAGCGGCTTTAGTTTTTTAGTTACAAAAGATCGACCACGCACTTGTGCACGATCCGCATCCGTTTTCACCACGCTTTCTGGGTCAATTCCTGAAAGATGATTCGGAATAACATGCGCTAATTTACTGAACCAAAAATTGGATACGGTGGTAAGCACTTCACCTTTACCCGGAATCGGGTTTGGCAAAAACGCATCAAATGCGTAGAGGCGATCCGTTTGCACAATTAGCAAATGATCCGCATCCACCT
>JBAXEJ010000015.1:0-45031 GCA_037140475.1 Gallionellaceae bacterium | reverse complement strand
CCACCTCACCATCACGCCAAGTATTGGCATCAGTATGTATCCCGATGATGGCAACGATTCAGTTACCTTGTTGCGCAATGCCGATATGGCGATGTATCGCGCAAAAGAAGTCGGCAGAAATACGCTGCAATTTTATCGCCCTGAAATGACCATCAATATCACTGAAAAACTTCAGCTTGAAATGGAGTTGCGTAACGCGATTAAGCAGAATGAGTTGTATATGGCTTATCAGCCGCAGATTGATCTTGAGTCTGGCAAGGTCGTTGGCCTAGAGGCTCTGATTCGTTGGCAACATCCAACGCTTGGACTAATTCCCCCGGTACGTTTTATTCCAGTCGCTGAAGAGTCTGGCCTGATCTTGGAAGTTGGCGAATGGGTGTTGCGTGAAGTCTGTATGCAAGGGCGAATCTGGAAAGCCAAGGGTTTGGAATTAGTTCCTATCGCAGTGAATGTCTCCGGTGTGCAATTTAAACGTGGTCAAATTGTTGAGCGCATCAAGACAATTTTGCAGGAAACTAAATTTGATCCCGCGCTACTCGAAATTGAAATTACGGAGAGTGTGTTGATGGGTCTGGGTGAGGCAAGCATGGTGATCATGAACGATCTGAAAGCCTTAGGCGTACGCTTATCGTTAGATGATTTCGGCACAGGCTATTCATCACTCAGCCGGTTAAAAACCTTCCCGCTTGACATGCTTAAGGTGGATCAATCATTCGTGCGCGATATTCATACAGACGCCAATGATGCCGCGATCGTCCGCGCTGTGTTGAGTATGTCGCACGAAATGCAAATTCAAGTGATTGCTGAGGGTGTAGAAACGGCTGAACAATTGGACTTCCTAAAGGGGCTAAACTGCGAAAAATATCAGGGCTACTTATTTAGTCGCCCAGTCAAGGCTGATGAAATTGAGCAATATTTAAAGCCCGCCGTGTCTAGGTCATAATTGAAAAATTAATTCCAATGCCGTAAATTTATCGGCCACTTTAGATTCGGAAAATAGCTAAACAACTTTTTTGCCCAAGGCATTGCTAAAAATTGATGCGGCTATAATTCCGATTGCAAACTTTAAATATAAAGGAAAGCGCTATGAAAAACCTTAACCCGAAAGAAGCCTACGAATTCTTGCAAGCCAATCCCGAAGCGGTATTTGTAGATGTGAGAAGCGAGATGGAGTACATGTTCGTCGGTCACCCGCTGGGTTCCATGCATATACCGTGGGTGGATGGGCCGGATTGGGAGATCGATCCAATGTTCGTTTCTCATGTACGTAAAGCCGCCAGCGTCAATCGCCCTGTCGTTCTCATCTGCCGCTCTGGTCGCCGTTCCGCTGATGCCGGCTTGGCATTGGAAAATGCTGGGATGACTGATATTTACAACGTCGCGCATGGTTTTGAAGGCGAGCTAGACGACACCCACCACCGTAACTCGCACAATGGCTGGCGCTTCGATGGCCTACCTTGGGCGCAGACCTGATTTACACTCTTATCCCGCCCGCCTTCAAAAGCGGGGGGAAGTGAATCTGCGCATCGGCCCCGTCTGCATCGAGGTGACTCAGTTACTACTTTCTGTTCTGTTGCGCATGCCATAAGCCTTCGCTAATAGGCGTCATACGAAATTCCAAAACTTTAAATCTCTGCATCTAATAAGCCCAATTAAGGTAATCATGTTTTAACTCACCCGTAATAAATTCGAAACCTTGCTTGATTAAGATGAGATCGCTAAATTTTGATAGCGAATTTTTCTACTTCAACCACAAGGAGTTCTCATGAGCAACAATGTTACTCAACCAGAAGAAATCGAAATGATTTTAAAAGAATTTGGCGATTTATTTGCCAAAAGTGAAACTGAAAACGCACCAACTAAAAAGCAGAAACCATCTAAAGAAATATGTGATGACGAATATTACATCCCGCTCTATAAAGCCAGTTATTTCAATTAAGGATGCGCTGATTAAATTGCTTTTGCGCCCTCTCTCAATGGGAGATGAGCAGCGCCTGGTCAACATATTGGATTAGTCGAATGGCTAGGTTTTTCACCAGAGGGTTGCGGTGAAAGTTTGAAATCAGCCGCAAAATTATATGGAAGACGTCGCAAAAACCGAGAAGCGATCTTTCCCATTATTTTTGGCGGCATACATAGCGCTATCGGCAGCGCTTAACAGTGAGTCTAGGTTGTCAGCGTGTTTTGGAAATTCCGCAATGCCAATACTTGCAGAAATTTTTGAAATTGTTTTTTTGCCGAGCTCGTAAGGAATTTTTAAATGGCCTAATATTCGATGAGCAACATTCATGGCGTGATCAATGTCGGACTCAACTAAAATAACAACGAATTCATCCCCACCTATACGCGCAGCGGTATCACCCTCGCGCAGACATGACAGCAACCTCTCTGCGACCTCCCTAAGCAATCGATCACCGGTGTTGTGGCCATAGGTGTCGTTAACGGGTTTAAATCCATCGAGATCGATAAATAGCACAGTGATCGCACGTGATGATCGAGTTGACGCCGAGATTGCCTGATTTAATCTATCCAAAAAGAGCGTGCGATTGGGTAAACCTGTTAATTGGTCAAAATGCGCTAAGCCAAATAAATGCTTTTGTTTGAGCTGAGTGATCTCTTGTAATAAGTCATAGCCGTTAGCCATGCCCGCATATTTTTTGTCTTTAGTAATAATGAAGCCACTTACCATGTGCTCCATACCGGCATCCAAAATAATACGAGAGACATCCTCAATACTGGTATTCCGATCCACGATGATAGGGCTTATATCCATTAACACAGCGATTGGACTTTTCCCCTTAAGCTCTTTCACATATTGTTTGCTAAAGAACTCGGTGAGTTCTTGCCGCAGGATAATGCCGACCGGCCGATCTTTATCGTTAATGACGGGTAGCGCGAAGAGCTTTTTATTTTCGTGAAATAAATCGAGAACTTTGATGCAATGGGTTGATTCGTGTACCGAGGGAACCACTCTCAGCAAGTGCTCTACTGTTGACTGTACCTTGGCTGAATTTTCTTCTGACATGGGTTAGTGGCACATGAAATTATTGCAATCCTGATTATTCCGACATATAAAAAATATAAAGGCGTCCTCCGTGGTCACAATGCCTCAACACAGCAATATTCTATTGGGTTGAGTTTGCAGTTTTATTTAGGAATTGTGAACATTGGCGCTGCCCTTGCAATAGTGCTTAGGGAGCAATAGGTTAAAAACCAAGGGATGCGAAAGTAATCTAGCTGAGTGACTGAATCACCCGTAGGTCACATTTTGTGAGGCGTTGCGCCATCACGCGCATTACTGCAATTGCAAAACCGGGGACTTCGTCGACCAAATAGTTAAAACGCTTTCGATCAATCAATGCAAATTTACAGGCTGTGATGGCCTTAACAGTCGCTGAACGAGGGGCATTTTCAATGACGGCTATTTCACCGACGAGGGTGCCTGAAACACATTTTTCAAAAACCACATCGCCAATTAATACTTCAGCCTCCCCACTCACCAGAACATACATAACGTCGCCGTCATCGCCTTGGCGAAATAACGTCCCACCAGCACTCACTTCAATTAGGTCATTGTCGTGTTTGAATAGATCAAAAAAGGGCATGGTAGGTTTCCGAAAATTGAAGGGGTGAAACTTATTTTTTGGCTTTTTTCTTGGTAACTTTTTGGTCTTTAGCAGGCTCGATGTCTTCAATTTTGACTTTTTGTTTCGATTGCACCTTCTTAGCCTCTGGCGCTTTTTTTACTTCTTTAGCTTGCTGAGCCTGAAGTTTGGCCGCTTCTTTCTCGCGGATCATCGTCATCATCTTGCGCCACTCTTGAAGCTGCTCGTCTTCAAGCTCTAGCTGAATCGCAAGCGCCTCTTCGTTGTTGAGCTTGTCTTTTTCCAGCCGACGAGGAAGCTTGCCGCTCATCCTTGACATCAAGCGTTCTTTTTCTAATTTGCTTAGCTTGGCTACTTTGGCTAGATATTCTGGTTTGCTTACTTTTGGCATCGCTCTACTCCTCAATCATTTAACCTTAAGTTCGCTAGGGTATGCCTAGGCGATATCCTGTGCAACTGTAATATATTGCAACGAAAGAGAGCAATGATTTAGTGAGGTGCGGGCAAGTTCAATGCGTGTAACAAACGATGTTCAAATTCGGCCGGTGTTTTTGAAATGACTTCACTGGGTACGCCAAATTTTTCGGTTAAGCGAGAGTTTCCTTCAAACCCATAAGACACCACAAAAGGGTGCATGCCTGAATTAACTGCTGCAAGATAATCACTGTACTCATCGCCACAAGCGTAAGAGCAAGCTGGATTGATTGAAAATAACTGACGGGCTATTTTCATATATTCACTCTTCTTATCTTTAAGGGAAATGCAGGAAAAATAATCTAACTGATCAGTATCAATATCATGACGCCGAAATAGTTGTTTGAGCGTTTTCTCTGGCTCAATGGTGACATTTCGGGTGATCAGGCCCACACGAATATTCGGAGTTTCAATTAAGGTGCGAAGTAATTGAGCCATACCGGGAAAAAGTGTCGCCTCTGATCGGTAAACTTCGGTGAGCGTTTCAAGTAACTGTTTGCGACTCTGCTTACCAAATTGACGTCTAAGGTTAGTCGGAAATTCGCGTACACCCCCTAAAAACTTAAACAACTTTCTGCGTTTTTGAAAGCGATCCATATCGCCTATATCCATACCATGCTGAAGGAAAGCTTTTTCGATCGCGCGAAAAGCGTCAATCGTTGTACCATCAGCATCAAGTATGACCAGCTTTTGTGAATCCGCGTATTTATTCATTAGCTTGTTGTCACAGTGCTTAGTTAGTCCTGACAGCACTTTAATAAATATTAATGACGGAAATATTACACGGACAATTAAACCCAAAAAAATGGCATCCGCGAGGGATGCCAAAAAGGGAGGAGACACAATGAAGTATCACGTTGCATATTACGTGGAAAATGTTGCAGCAATATTAACCGCCACATCTCCCTCGTCCCTCTTTGCCAATAAAAATATATTTCTCGCTCGATTGAACTTAATTTTAAATTGACTATCTTAGCTAGTAAGCAGCGAAAGTTGCTTCATGCTTCTCCTCCCTGAGCGTGATGACTTAAACCCTTGTGGTTAAGTCATTTGCCCTGTACCGAATGGTTCAGGGCATTTTTTTTGAATCCACTTTTCACAGCACTGTGCGTCAACGAACAGTCACCCACAAACGATGGGTGTATTTTTCCCCACTTTAAAAAATGGGACCGTTCTTAGTGCGCTAAATAAATTTTCATGGGTTAAGCGCCCCTTAAGGTTGCGAGCATAACTTAACCTCAAATGTGAAATAAACGTGGCATCGCTGTTCCGCGCTATTTGCAACAAGACAAAAGAGGTAGCAATGAAATGTTCAATCTGAGCTCCCTTACTTTGGCACTCTGGATCGCCTCAGGCATCCTATTCCAACTATCCATCTTTCTAGGCGTTGTGTACATGCGTCATTGGAGTCGCTACCGAAAATTGCCTAGTGATAAGCTCAGCGTTGAGCCAGCTCAAGCAAGTTGCGTAAACACGATGTCCGCATCGACATGGCCTGGCCTCCGCACATTTAGCGTTGAGCGCAAAGTGATCGAAGATCCTGCGCAGTCGATTTGTTCGTTTTATCTAGTTCCCGCTGATGGCAAACCGTTACCTCCTTTCCAGCCGGGGCAGTTTTTAACTTTCTCGCTTAATTTATTGCCTGCAAACGATGCTGGTGGTTCGATAACGCGCTGCTATTCTTTGTCTGATGCGCCGCATCCAGAGCATTACCGAATATCAATCAAACGGGTTCCTGCGCCAATCGGTAGCAATTTTTTGCCTGGACGCTCATCTAATTACTTTCACGATCACATAGAAGCAGGCAGTCTGCTTCAAGTACGTGCACCGTCAGGTCATTTTTATATTGATCGTAGTGATGAGCCAGTGGTTTTAATTTGTGGCGGCATCGGCATTACGCCCATTCTCAGCATGCTGAATGAGTGTTTGAATAAACAGCCTGAGCGCGAAATCTGGTTGTTCTACGGAGTTCGCAATAGCCGTGAATTGATCATGAAATCTCATCTCAATGCATTGGCATTGAAACACCGCAACTTACATTTGTGGATTTGCGCCAGCAATCCCCTACCTGAAGAGAAGATTGGCATTGACCATCAACATCAAGGCCGAGTTGATATCAATCTGCTGCGCACTCAATTGCCACTCAAACCATATCATTACTATATTTGCGGCCCTGCACCCATGCTGGAAAGCATTGTGCCTGCCTTAGAAAATTGGGGCGTGCCTGATGCTCGCATACACTATGAAGCTTTCGGCCCCTCGTCAATTAAACGTGCTGCCCCGATTGTCACTGACGATATTCATGGGCGCGCCGCAGCTGAAGAAGTGACGGTGATGTTTTCTCAGTCTGGCAAACAGTTTCAGTGGCAGCCGACGGATAAAAATCTGCTTGAATTTGCTGAATCAAATAGCATCACCGTTAACTCAGGTTGTCGTGCAGGGAGTTGTGGCAGCTGCCAGACCAAGATTCATTCTGGCGAAGTGAGGTACGCTCATCCTCCCGATTTTGATCCCGATGAAGGTATGTGCCTGCTTTGCGTTAGCATTCCCAAATCGAGTGTGGTTTTGGAGTTATAAATGACACCTTCACTCTGGCGAGAACACATTCTTCCCTTCAGCTTAGTACTGGGCTTGCTGGCTGCTGCAACTTTAAGCGGAGACTATCTACTACACCGCCTGGATCTGGTATGGGTTGGTCGATATCTCGGCATTCCGGGAACGATTCTAATCATTGCCTCATTCACTTATTCCCTGCGGAAACGAAAATATATTGCCAGTGGAAATCCGAAAACACTATTGGCATTTCACGAGTTCACTGCTTGGCTGGGCTCATTGCTCGTACTCATTCATGCTGGTATTCATTTCAATGCCATCCTCCCTTGGCTAGCGACCATTGCCATGAGCGTGAATGTGGTCAGTGGCATGGTCGGCAAGATACTACTTGAGCGCTCACGTCAGCATGTACTCGGGCAACGTATAGATTTTGAACAACGTGGTTTAACTAAAGCAGAGGTAGCACAAGCCGTTTTTTGGGATGCAACCACACTTGATGCGATGACCCAGTGGCGCAAAGTTCACATTCCCATATTTATTGTTTTTGCCGTTTTAGCGATTGGGCATCTCGTCAGTATTTTTCTCTTTTGGGGATGGCAATGAGCAAACTCCTAAAGGTTATTCTCGCGCTCAATTTAATTGTGATTACCGCACTGGTGTTTATTTACCCGCATTTAATGGTGGGCCCTGGCAAGCTAATTCCCGGACACAAGCAGCTGGAATCTGATTGTTTTGCTTGCCACAAATCGCTCACCGGCGCTGATTCTGCACGCTGTGTAAATTGCCACAAACCCGCCGATATTGGCCGCCTTTCAAGCGTAGGGCTGCCCATTATCAAGCCACTTACCTCGGTACCCTTCCACCAAAAACTTGCCAGCCAGGATTGTCTTGCCTGTCATAGTGACCATGCTGGGGTGAAGCGCTTCCGGCAGCAAGGGCACTTTAATCATTCTTTATTGCAAAAGATGACACTTGAGCAATGTCAGTCATGCCACAAATCCCCAACAGACGCATTACATCGTCAAATTTCTGGGAACTGTAGTCAATGCCACAACCAAAATAAATGGAAGCCTGCGACGTTTAACCATATCAAGTATTTTGAGTTGGATCGCGACCACAGCCCCAGTTGTGTGACCTGTCACGCGGGTAACGACTACAAGCGCTACACCTGCTATGGCTGCCACGAGCACACGCCTGAAAATATTCGGCGTGAGCATATTGAAGAAGGCATTCGTAGCTTTAGTAATTGCGTTGAATGTCACCGAAGCGCTGATGAGCCCGAAGAAAGTGGGAAAGATGGGAAACGAAAAAAAGAAAGGGATGACGACTAATGATTGGGCGTAAAGACTAGAAATCACTCTAAGTCGCACTAGTGTCATAAGACTATTTCTTAACCATAACTGACCTGCTTAGGAGTAATAAATGTGCAGGATTTCACATAACAGGAGCTAAAAAAATGAACTGGAAAAATACCTCTATCCGCTACGGATCACTTTCAATTGGCATTCATTGGTTGATGTTGCTGCTCTTCGTCGCTATGTATGGATCTATCGAGTTGCGTGTGTTATTCGAAAAAGGCAGTGATCCACGAGAAGCATTAAAGACATGGCACTTTATGCTTGGATTGTTAGTGTTTATATTGGTGTGGCTCCGTATTTTTGCGCGCCTGTCAGGACCGACGCCGGCAATTCAGCCAGAGCTTGAAAAGCTGCAGCAGCTTTCAGTCAAGCTTTTACATCTCGCATTGTATGTGTTGATGATTGGAATGCCTTTGATGGGCTGGTTATTACTTAGTGCGTCGGGCAAAGTCATTCCGTTCTTTGGAATGGAATTGCCAGCACTAATCGGCGAAAATAAAGATCTCGCAAAACAGATCAAAGAAGTACATGAGGTTGTTGGCACGCTTGGGTACTTTCTCCTCGGTCTGCATGTGATTGCAGCGTTGCATCATCACTACATCAAACGTGATAACACGTTGACGCGGATGCTTCCTGAAAAGAAATCATAAGTATGACTATACTAAACGATGCGCAGCGACGCATCCTCGGCTCCTAGGAGTATTTAAATAACTTTGCAACAGCGCTTTGTTTGAGCTATGTCGATGCAATTTATGATGCAAAAAGAAATTAAGAAAACAGTTGAATGGCTGAAATCAAATCCTGCTTTGGATGAGCTCTGCGCAGAGTTCCCACAAGAGTGGGCTTCGGTACAAACAGATATTGCTACTATCGTTGAATGTGGCAAAGCAGAAGAATTGCAGCGCTATCTAGAAAAACTCTCCTCACTTACGAGCGCCTCTTCTGTAGGAAAATCACACACAAAACCTAAGGAACTATTGTCCCAATATGTTCGTAGCCACATGGCGCATGAGGCAGTCAAAAAACTCTGCCTCTCAACTCTTCATGCTGATTTAGCCGTCCCCAAAGGCAAACTTCGCTTTAATTTTATCAATGGTTTTATTGCACAACGCTTGTTGTTCTCTAACGACTTAATACGAAAGCCCGTTTCCCTGTTCTGGTTTCGATTACTTTGGCCCTTGCTGTGGCAAAGAAAAAGACTCATGCCACTGGTGCAGCCTAAGGGAATCTATTGCTTTTACTCGCAGCCCT
Organism: Gallionellaceae bacterium; assembly: GCA_037140475.1. GTDB lineage: Bacteria > Pseudomonadota > Gammaproteobacteria > Burkholderiales > Gallionellaceae > PALSA-1006. Next base: position 35,790 of record JBAXEJ010000015.1, on the reverse strand, counting down.
TAATTGAGGCGCTGCTAGGAATGATCAACGGCAGAAAGTGTTTAGAAATCGGCGCGGGTGACGGTACCTTATCCCGCTTCCTGAAAAAGCAAGGTGTGGAACTGACCGCAACCGATAATCATAGTTGGAATAAGTCCATGCAGTATCCAGACTGGATACTCAAGATGGATGCTCGTGAATCACTCACCACTTTTTCACCCGAGGTTGTAATTTGCTCTTGGCCTCCCGCACAAAACAATTTTGAACGTTTCGTTTTTGAAACACCCACTGTGCAGCTTTATATTGTGATTGGAAGTCGGCACAAATTTGCTTTCGGAAACTGGGCCGCCTACCAGCAACAATCTGTTTTTGAACTGGAGGAAGATTTGGAGCTAAGTGATCTAGTGTTGCCGCCCGAATTAGAATCGGTTGTCTATTTATTTAGAAGAAAAGAGCTTGCCTAGCATCGGAATGTGGCGGTACTCATTCACTTTCATCACTACGACCGATCGAGTCCCTGGTCATTCATTGATACGGGGTCTTCTATTGGCTCCAAGTGAGTGGTGATATGTGCGTGAGGGATCGCATTATGAATATCCACCTCTATACGCTCTGCCCAATCATGACCCTGTTGCACCGACCAATGTCCTGGCACCAAAACGTGCAATGTAACAAAGGTTCGGCTACCCGCCTGACGAGTACGCAGGGCATGGAAATCGAGTCCTTGCTCGCGATACTGCGCTAACAACGCTTCAATTTGCTTGCGACTTTCAACAGGCAACGACGCATCCATCAGGCCAGAAGCTGAACGCCGCATGATCTGCCAACCCGTCCAAATAATGTTTACAGCAACGACAAGTGCGATGATTGGATCGAGCCAAAGCCAACCCGTAAGCCAGACAAGCCCGACACCCATAATCACTCCCACGGAGGTCCATACATCCGTCATCAAGTGATGTGCATCAGCTTCCAGAGTGATCGAATTCCGACTCTTGCCAACCTCCAACAAGATGCGGGCAGTTGCAAAATTGATGATTGAAGCCAGCACGGACACCAACAGGCCAATTCCTACCGCTTCGAGTGGCGCGGGGTTTATCAAGCGGTCAACAGCGGTATAAGCAATGGCGATAGCCGCCAAGAGAATCAGAAAACCCTCGAAAGCACTCGAAAAGTATTCCGCCTTGCCGTGACCATAAGCGTGATCTTCATCGGCGGGAGTCTCGGCCAGCGTCAGCATCCAGAGCGCCATCAACGCCCCCGCAAGATTTACAAACGACTCGATGGCATCGGACAAAAGGCCGACCGAGCCGGTCAGTTTCCATGCCACGCCCTTCAGGAGGATGGTGGCAATCGCCGCAGCGATAGAGAGCCATGCGTAACGTTTCAACGACGGTGGTAATTTACTTGCAACATTCATTTAACTTAGTCCCAATTTATTTTTTAAAGGTGACGCTTACCATCAATCCCGACCCCTCGGCGTTTTCTTGAAGCGCTAACGTGGCCGCATGAATTTCCGCGATCTGCTTAACAATTGACAGACCTAAGCCACTGCCACTGGCTTCCGTTCCCACAGGGCGATAAAACCGCTCAGCCACACGATTCATATCTTCTGCGGGTATGCCAGGCCCGTTATCACAAACTGTTAGTTGAATATCTTCTCGCTTCGCAGCGATGCACACGCGCACAGTCGTACCGGCAGGGGTGTGGCTCACTGCATTGTCGATTAGGTTGCGCAATAAAATTCGTAGCAACACAGGGTTGCCCAGCACAGCTGCATCATCACCCTCCATCAATTCAATCCGCACACCCTTGTTCAAGGCGGTAGGCGCAAGGGCAGCAATCACTTCAACCGAAAGCGCTCTGAGTAGGCACGATTCGGTGATCGCTTCGCTCAAATTATCTATACGCGCAAGGGTGAGTAGCTGTTCAATTAAGTGAGTAGCGCGATCACAGCCGAGGATGGCGTTATTAAGTGCATGCACTCGCTCGGCGTTGGTGGTGGCTGCGTTTGCCACTTGCACCTGGGCTTTGATCCCCGCCACCGGCGTGCGCAACTCGTGCGCGGCATCTGCAGTAAAGCGACGCTCTTTTTGCATTGAAGCATTGATCCGAACAAATAATTTATTAAGACGCTCGATGAGCGGCACAACCTCAAGTGGCGCAGTGCTTCCCTGTAGCGGTGCCAGATTGTCCGGCGCTCGCATGGCTAATTCGTCGGTCAATGTTGCCAGTGGTTTTAGGCCTCGCGCAACACCAAACCACAACAACAAAGCGAGCAGTGGTAAAGAAATCAATAATGGTTCGAGCAAATTTCCTACTGCACTACGCGCAAGTTTTTCGCGCATTTCAGAAAGCTCGGCCACCTGAATTAAGTTTTTATGATTTTCATCCCAGGTGCTAAAAACACGCCAGCCGATGCCGTTGATGACGGCATCGCTAAATCCCTCAACATTCGAGGCGAGCGCTTGTGTGGGTGCGTTAAAAGAATGCATGCGCAAGGTGGTGCCATCTTCCCACACCTGAAATGCAACGCGGCGGGAGTATTTGTGCAGTAGCGGCGCGTGGTCCACTTCTATTTCTTCAAGTTCATGTGTTGCTTGAATAGAAAGTAGTGAGGCTGATTGTGCGAGATGTGCGTCCAGCGTTTCATCGAGTTCTTCACGCGCATCAAAGTAAGTCAGTGCCGCTGTAACAATCCACACCACCACCACGATGCTCAACACAAGTGCTAGTAGTCGTTGTTTTAGCGAGCGGTGATTTTTCATCTCAGCTATGTTTATCCGCAGGAATTAAATAGCCCACACCACGAATAGTTTCAATGAGCTCAGGGGAAAATTTTTTGCGCAGGTGATGCACATAAACTTCAACCGCGTTGCTCTCCACTTCTTCGCCCCAAGCATAAAGCTGCTCTTCTAACGCAGCGCGCGATAACACCTTGCCTGCATTCAACATCAAGGCGTGTAAGACGGCGAACTCCTTTGCTGGCAACTCTATGATTTTATTGAGATATGTAACTCTGTGTGCGGCAGGCTCAAGCTCCACGCCAGCAACTAGTAGGGCAGAGGCGGGTTTGCCACTCGCGCGACGAACGAGTGCTCGTAAGCGCGCCGCCAATTCACCCATGTCGAAAGGTTTTACTAGATAGTCGTCGGCACCCGCATCCAAGCCTTTGATGCGATCTTCGACCGTATCCATCGCCGTTAAGATGATCACAGGAATCGGCGTGTTTCGACTGCGCAAACGCTTCAATACTTCTAAACCTGACATCCGAGGCAACCCTAAATCGAGCACCGCAGCAACGTAAGCTTCTGTGCTGAGGGCCTGGTCAGCACTGACGCCATCTTTCATCCAATCCACCGCATAACCGGCTTGCTTCAAGCCAGCCTGAATGGCATCGCCCAATAAGGCATCGTCTTCTATCACCAGTACGCGCATGTTCGGTTTAACAGAGTTTCGATGTTTTGATTATCTGCTTAAACAGGAGCTTTGGTACATCCCTCACAGCCTGATTATTTTGGAATGTGAATATCGCGCTCTCGGTAACTACCGCTCTCTGCTTGCGTATGGCAGGCAGCACAATTTGCAGGGCCTTTGATCTTTGGACTCTTCCAATCACGGGCAGACACTTCACGATGCTCATGGGTGAACCAGCCAGTTTCGGTGATGCGCAATAAAGGTTTAGCCGTCGATTGACGCTTACGCCCCGCATTTTTTTCAAGGAAATCACTAATTTCACGAGCAGAAGCCACATCTAAAGTAGCGTCACTGCCAAAGTGCTTATCTAAGCCAGACATCACTGCGCGCCAAGAATCGGCGGGTAAAAGGCGCGCAGGAAACGCAATATGGCAAGATCCACATTCTGCTTTCCATTTGGCATTATCAGCGGTGGCCGCAGATCTTTCGTCATCCTCAGCGTGTGCTAGAGAAGTCATTCCACCACTCAGCATGGCAATCGCGGCGAACGGATATAACAGTTTGAAATATATTTTTTTCATGTTAATCTCTATTTTTTAACGGTGAGCAAGTGTGCCAACACGTCACCTTTTTCTTGCGGGGTGCAGACGCGGCTTAACACGTCGTTGCAATTACGTTTGAACCACTTTTCAACTTTCGCCGGATCGGTAAAACGCTCTGCATTGGCTGAGGGAGCAAGTGGCTGAATCACTTTGCCAGTTTTTGCATGTTTGCCTGAAGCTGTCGTGTTGTCAGTGTGACATGAGGTACAGCTCCACTCACCGCCATGCTTTTCTTTGAAAAAAGTTTCACCGCGTGCGGCAGAAAAATTTTGAAATCCGGCAGTGGCTTTCGCCTCAGTTTTCAAAGTGGCCAATATTTCCTCCGGCGTTTGTGCGAATGCAACCTGCGCCATAAAGCCAGAGGAAATCAATAGTGCGAGCGCGAAACTTCCTAATTTATTTACCATCTTCTTCTCCAAGATTTTAGTTGCGATGCTTACAGGATAAGTGGCTTATCTTAAGAATTGCTTAAATGGCGCGCCAAGTGAATTGCGAATAAGAAACGAACTAGAAGTGCTTTTGAATCTCCGTGCCCAACCAATCCATTGCTTGCTGCAATTCGCTGAATGCCCGTTGAGGGTCAGCCACCTCTGCCATTTCAAGACCTTTGGCAATTTCGGCAATTGCGGGGACACAAAATACCGACAACATCCCCTTGATAGTGTGCGCGTTGCGGCGAATTAACTCCTCGTCATTTTGCTCGATCGCCTGCTGCAATTCAGTAAGATACTTTGGATAGTCTACTAGATATATCTGCGACATTTCTTGATACAAACCCATGTCATCGGCCATGAGTGCCAAAGCTTTGCTGAGATCGAATTCGTAGACCGCCGGACCTGAAGCCTCTGTTTCAAATGTTGATGCATTTGTTGCTGCGCCTCCGCTGAGTGCCTCTAGCTCTGTCCAGAGCGCCTGAGTATCAATCGGCTTCGACAGATAGCCATCCATGCCCGCTGCCAAACATTCCTCCCGACTTCCCTGCATGATATTGGCGGTCAATCCGATGATTGGAATATGGTCGCCCCGAAGCTGTTCTTGCTCACGAATTTTGGCGGTTGCCCCATAGCCATTTAATTGCGGCATGTCCACGTCCATTAAGATGAGGTCAAACGGCTTAGCTTGCCATTTTTCAATCGCAATCAGACCATTCTCGGCGACCTCTACGGTGTGGCCAAATTTCTCTAGCAAGCGTGTGGCCAGCGTCTGATTCACGCTGTTATCTTCCGCCACCAAAATATGAAGTTTTTGCTGATTGGTGGTGAGTGAACTGCTAGTATGTTTCGCCACACTCAACATGCTGCTCAGCCCAAGCGTATTCATCACAGTATCGTACAGATCAGACTGGGAGTAGGGTTTGAGCATATACGAAGTAATGCCCAACTCACGGCAACGCGCTGTGTCTTCGCGCTGGCTTTCAGAGGTAAACATGAGAATAGGAGCGACTCGTAAATGGGGCTGCGCACTTAACCGAGTAAGCACATCGAAGCCAGTCATCTCGGGCATATTGGCATCTAATAATAGCAATTGATAAGCATCGCTATTGCGCGCGGCACTTTGTAACTCGGCAAGCGCCTGCTCGCCACTCGAAACGGCAGTGCAACGCATACCCCAGTGCTGCAACAACTCAAGTGCCACCGCGCAATGCGTGGCATTGTCATCCACCACCAGCACGCGCAGTTGATTGAGCTTGCCGGTTTCATAATGAAGTTGCCGAGCATCTTTGGCCAAGCCAAAGTTGATATCGATATAGAAAGTGCTACCTTGGTTTTCTTCACTTTCTACCCAAATGCGACCACCCATCAACTCCACAAAACGAGTCGAGATGGTGAGCCCAAGCCCCGTGCCGCCATACTTGCGAGTGGTCGTGGTATCGGCCTGCGAGAACGATTGAAAAATGGCGTCAAACTTATCTTTAGGAATGCCGATACCTGTATCACGCACACTAATTTGCAGTGCCAATTGAAACGGATTGGGCTGAGATTTTTGCAGACGGACCTTCACCACAATCTCGCCTTTGTGGGTGAATTTAATCGCGTTTCCCACTAGATTGATAATGACTTGGCGCAAGCGACCTGGATCGCCGATTAAAATCTCTGGCAGATTGGGATCAATATCGAGCAGCAACTCCAGACCTTTTTGATGCGCGCGCAGCGCCACAGATCGTGCTGTTTGAGAAAGCACTTCCGGCAAACGGAATTCAATTTCTTCCAGCGTCATTTTGCCCGCTTCAATTTTGGAGAAATCAAGAATGTCGTTAATGATATTTAGCAGGGCATCCGCAGATGATTTAACTAAACCTAGATATTCTTTCTGATCCGAATCAAGGTCAGTATCTAGGGCCAGTTCCGTCATGCCAATAATGCCGTTCATTGGCGTTCGAATTTCGTGGCTCATATTCGCTAAAAAATCGCTCTTGGCACGACTTGCACTCTCTGCAGCTTCCTTCGCAAGAATCATTTCTGACTCAGTCTTTTTGCGCAACGAAATGTTTTGGAAGGCAACGACGGCCCCCTGATAAACGCCATCGTTAAAATAGCCCTGAGAAGTCACCGCAACAGGAAAAACAGCCCCCCCACGGTGCACAAAAACCTGATCGTCGCTCTTCATACGCTGGCCAGTGAGCGTCATTTTGCTGATGGGGCAGTCTCTTGAGGCAAGCGGCAGGCCTTCCGCAGTTTGGGTGTGAATGGTGTCGTGAACCGGCATGCCAATAAATTCAGTACGCGGCCAGCCGAGCAACTTTTCGGCCTCGGCATTCATATATATACACAGGCCCTTTGCGTCCTGCACATACATGCCCTCGCCCAATGTTTCACTGATCCGCTCATAAAAGGCTCGCTGTTCAGCCATCTCTTGATCGAGCAATTTGCGTTGCGTAATATCAGTGCGAATAGAGACATAACGCACAGGCTTACCCTTCGCGTCCATGAACGGTACCACTGTGGAATCAACCCAATAAAATTTTCCATCTTTGCGACGATTTCTCACCTCGTCATGCCACACCTTGCCGCGACCAATGGTTTGCCACATTTCTTTGAAAAATGAGTGCGGGTGGTAGCCTGAGTTTAGAAGACGGTGATCTTGCCCCAGCAGCTCTTCTCGGCTGTATTGACTGACTTCGCTAAACTTATCGTTAGTGTAAGTTATGCGGCCGTCGGCGCCTGAAATACTGACGATAGAGTGCTGATCGATGGCATATTTTTGAAACTCGATTTCTTGCAACGATTGTTTGAGATCAATTCCAGCCTTGCTTAGTCGGCGTAGCGTTAAAGCCACGTAAGCAATCAGTGCAATAATTAACAACACCAATATCTTATTAAATAATGCTGCGGTTTCTTCTTCTTCTATGTAGAGCGCGCTGTAAGCATTAAATATTTTGTCTGCGCTTGAAACTTTGGGGGTAAAAGCGAGTTGCATCATTTGTGCTTCGATTACTTTTTTATGCTCCAAAATAATCGCCACGTGCTGGGCAAGTGAATGTATCGCCGCATCGTTTTCTTTACCCTTTTGCACCGTTGCGAATGTCTGAATGATGCTTTGCTTGCCTTGGTCAGTTGGCGAAAGATCGTATTTCAGCACCTCTTCCAGCAACTCCCTTAGATGGATACGGCGTGGGGTAAGGCCTCGCTCAAGTTTAATCAGGTCATGAATTGCGATGGGCACAAAGCGCAAAGAGTTGCTAATAACCGCACTGTGCGATTTATATGCTTCCAATAACTCCTCATCTGCTTTTCGGTCTTTGAGGTGATTGGTAAAAGTTTCTAGAAGTGGCGCACCTGGCGCAGAAAAATATTGCGGCGTTTCCTGCTGAAGATCGTCTAACAGCAGGTGAATATTTTGTTGCGTTTGCACGATGGGGTCATAGTTTTTGATTAACCCCAAACGAATTTGAAATACGTATTGATTAATTTGCGCGTCGAATTGCTTAAGTTCGCGAAAACGTTCAATCGTCTGCACATGTAACTTGCCATTTACGCCGGTCGCTTGCTGAAAAATCCACCCCATCAGCAAGACACCCAACAGCGCCCCTCCCGTCATGTAAGCGTTCATCTGCTTCATAGTGACTTACCTTGATACTCGCCGGTCAGGCTTTCTAAGAACGCACAGATGTCAGCAATTTCATCGCTTGTTAAATTACGTCCCAATTGATAGCGCGCCATAGTTGCCACTGCCTGTTGCAACGTTTGTGCATTTCCATCGTGAAAATAGGGTGCAGTACGGGCAACATTGCGCAGACTTGGCACCTTGAATTCGTGCATGTGCTCAGGATTACGTGTCACCTGAAAGCGGCCAATATCCGCCTCGGTTTCATTGCCTCGATCGGCAAAGTAATCGCCGAGCAAGCCCATTTTTTCAAACATGTTGCCGCCTAAATTAATGCCTTGATGGCACGACGCACAGCCATAAGACTGAAACAACACGAAGCCGTTCTGCGCCTGCTCGGAAAGCGCAGCCTTGTTACCACGCAAAAATTGATCAAACCGCGAATTAGGCGTAATCAGCGAACGCTCAAAAGTGGCTATCGCATCTTTAATATTGCCGGGCGAAATACCGACGGAATACAAATGGCGAAATTGTGTAAGGTAGGTTTTGTCTTGATTGAGCTTGCCAATAACCTGCTGCCAATTGGAGCCCATTTCTTTGGGGTTATTCACCGGGCCGTCAATTTGCTCTTCCAATGTTGCGGCTCGACCATCCCAGAATTGCACAAAGTTAAAACCACTGTTAAATACCGTCGGCGCATTCACTGCGCTCAGTCCGCCATTTATACCGACTGAATGCGCAAGTCCATCAACACCGCCAAGTTGAAGGTTGTGGCAGCTCGCGCAACTGACGGTGTCGTTCCCCGAGAGCCGCGGATCTCGAAATAAACGCTCACCCAGCGCTACCTTTTCTGCATTGAGCTCCACTTGCTCCGGCAGAGGTTGCGTGATGCCGTAATCCAGCTTGACCTGATTAATCGCTGCTAGACGGCTCTGGCGAGCGTTATCGCTCGGACTGTTTTGCAGAACTGCAAAGAAAACGATCGACAGCAAAAGAAGCGCACCGCCGATGAACCAAGCTGGGCGTTGCTTATACCAATTTCTCACCTTTGCTAGTAGTTCGTTCATGGATCACCCAGTTTGATTGCCGTTGCCTTAATTTTTGCGCATCAGAATCTTATCATGCTGATAGTTTTCCTTGGCGCTGAAGAGGGCATTAAACTCCTCATCTAATGCCGTTTCGAATTACCATGCAGTCATTTGAAAGATAGCTTGGGTCGTCATTTCAACCACCTTCTAAATAGAAAATTATGCCCGAACTACCTGAAGTCGAAACAACGCTACGTGGCTTAGCGCCTCACTTAGCAGGGCAAGCCGTAGCCGATGTCATTATTCGCAACGAGCGGTTACGCTGGCCTATCCCACACAAACTACCCGAGTTGTTACGTGGCAAAACTATCCGCAATCTTTATCGACGCGCGAAATATTTGCTAATGACCTTTGACCACGGCACGCTGATTTTGCACCTCGGCATGTCGGGCAATTTGCGCGTTCTGACATCTCCTACTCCGCCGGACAAACACGATCATTTCGAACTTTTACTCGAAAGTGGCGCGATACTACGACTGCGAGACCCACGCCGTTTTGGTGCAGTATTGTGGCATCAGGGCGACCCGAACCATCACCCCTTGCTCGCCTCGCTAGGTCCTGAGCCCCTGAGCAATGAATTCAGCGCGCAACACCTTTATCAAGCCACGCGCAAGCGTAGCGCCGCGATTAAGCTGGTGATTATGGATAATCATGTGGTGGTTGGCGTGGGGAATATTTATGCCAATGAGTCACTGTTTCGCGCTGGCATCAAGCCACAATTGCCAGCACAAAAACTAAGCCGAGCCCGCTGCGAAAAATGGGTCGCAGAAATCCGTTTGACCTTGACTGAAGCGATTGCAATGGGTGGCAGTAGCTTGCGAGATTACGTAAATAGCGATGGCAAGCAAGGCTATTTTCAACAGCACTATTGGGTGTATGGAAGAGCGGGAGAGCCTTGTCTTAAATGCGGCACGCCAATCAAATTGATTAAGCAAGGGCAACGCTCAAGTTTTTATTGCCCCACCTGCCAGCGCTAAACGCCATCAGCTAAAAAAGCGTTTTCTGCTATATTCTCGCTCATCAAATTTTAGTGTTTTTATCTTTAGGAGTTAGCAATGTTTAAAGTTATTTTCAATCTCGTTTCTTTTGCTTTACTGGCCGTCGTCTTTGCAAAAGCTGCCACTGCGGAGGACGCCGCCACCTGTGCAGAGTGGAAATCTACCGTTGCGGTCAACGTGGATAAGCTAGACAGCCTCAAAAAAAGCGCTGCCAGTGATCGCCCCACGAATGGCTACTCCTACACTAAAAATCAATTTATCGTTTTGCTAGGTAAAAATCTCGTTGCCGCCAAGGACGCTTTGGCCAACTCTAAAGACAAACTCCCTAAAACCTCAGAAGGCAAAATTGATCTTAAAGATGCGCTGCTGAATGGCTTTGATCTCAGGGGGCTGAATCTCGACAACGTCGATTTGAAAGGCGCGGAAATGAACGGCGCCGACCTTTCTGGATCAACGTTGCGCGAAGCTTCACTTTACAAAGCGGAACTGGAAGGAGCCAATTTAAACAACACCAATCTGTCTTTCGCTAACTTAGCTAAAGCCAAGCTAAGCAATGCCAGCTTGTGTCATGCCACATTGACTGCGGCTGATTTGGAAGACTCGATAATGGTGGGTGCCTACTTGAAAAATGCCAAGTTAGATATGGCCAAAAAAATACCCAAGGCGGTTTATTTAAATGCTCAAACCGTGTTGCAATTTGGCCTACCTGTACCAGAAAATTAATTCAATTTTGGCCTTATAAATATCACCATGCTTAAATCAGCGATTGAAAAATTGCGTATTGACGTTGTTAGCAACAAAGAGAGCGCACTCTCTTTGTTGCTCTCCCGTGACGGTATACTCGGCCGACAGGGAAACGGCGCACTACCTGCTGACCCCACTTCTGTATTAGGTCAAAGTGACGCCCAAATATTTACCTCGCTAATTGAGTTACTTGATGAGCAGGTTCTTGCTTACGCTGAGGTATATGACCACCCGAATAAAGCAGGCATTCCAATCACCTGTTCAGTTGTATTTCAAGGGGGAGAAACCGCAGAAGTCGCCATCTTCGAATTTCGCTTTGGCAGCGAGACGCCCGATGTTGGAGAATTACTACCCTATTTTGATGCCTTCATCGCACAGGCTATCTCTTTAACTGACGCTTGGTATGAAATCGAAAAGATGAAACTGAAGAAGCCCACGAGGCATTAAGCGATGCGCGCGGGCAGTGAATTAATGTAACTTAACCTGCGGATCAATTCCCTTACGCAAAATGTGCATGTAAGCGATCAGTAGGGCACGCGGCCAACCGTAAAGTGTTGCTTGGTGCACTTTGTAAAGTGTCAAATACACAAAGCGTGCGATGTATCCAGAAATCATCATCGAGCCCGCCAAGCCCCCCATCATGTTACCCACCGTGCTGTATTTTCCCATCGCCACGAGCGAGCCGTAATCACGATAGGTGTAGTCAAGTAGCTCTTGGCCCTTTAAACGAAGCTGAATAGATTTAAACAAGGTGGAAGCCTGTTGATGCGCAGCTTGCGCGCGTGGTGGAACATTGCCACTTCCGTCTGCCATTGGGCATGCTGCACAATCACCGATCGCAAAAATATCGGCATCGCGTGTGGTTTGCAGATTGCGCTTAACCAACAGCTGGTTGATGTTGTTTGTTTCCAAGCCCGCAATATCCTTCAAGAACATGGGGGCCTTAATGCCCGCCGCCCATACCTTAATCGCCGCAGGAATCGTCCCTCCAGTCGCCGTCACAACGCCTTGTTCATTAATTGCGGTGACACGTTGATTGATATGGACCGCCACCCCGAGACGATGTAATTGAGCCATCGCCGCCGAAGAGAGTTGTGGCGGCAGTGCCGGCAAGATTCGTGGTCCGGCCTCAATCACATGCAATTTGATGTCTTCAGTGGGATCAATTGTATCCAAGCCGTAAGCAGATACCAGGCGGGTAACGTGATGTAACTGTGCCGCCAATTCAACACCGGTTGCCCCTGCGCCAACGATGGCTACATCCAGCTGACCTTGTTTGATCGGCTTTTTCTGTGTGTGAGCCTTGAGCATGCAGTTGAGTAATTTTTTCTGGAACTTTTCCGCCTGCTCCGTGCTATCTAAAAACAAGCAATGCTCTTGCACCCCTGGAATATTGAAATCGTTGCTGAGACTGCCGACGGCAAACACTAGAGTGTCGTACTTGAAGCGACGCTCCGGAATAATCTCTTCGCCCTCTTCGTTGAGTGTGGGTTCGAGTAGAACCTCTTTGCTTGCACGATCTAGCCCAACCACTCGCCCTAGGCGATAGCGAAAGTAATTCCAGCGCGCTTGTGCCAAATACTCCAATTCATCCTCGGAGGAGTCTAGCGTGCCCGCAGCGACCTCATGCAACAAAGGCTTCCAAATGTGCGTGCGGCTAGAGTCAATTAAGGTGATTTCTGCCCTTTTTTTCTTCCCCAGTTTATTGCCAAGTTTCGTTGCTAACTCAAGGCCAGCGGCGCCGCCGCCGACAATAATGATGTGATGCATTTCAGTCATATAAATATTTTTTGTTAATGAATCACAGCACTACTGCGCACAGTTGATTAGCCTTTTGCAGCCATCAGCTTGTCATACTTAGCCTGTAGTTGCGCTGGGCTTTCAACGTGAGCGGGATCTTTAGGAATGCAATCCACTGGACAAACTTCCACACACTGCGGTGTATCGTAGTGGCCCACGCACTCGGTGCATTTATTCGGATCAATCACATAAATGGTGTCGCCTTGCGAGATCGCATCGTTAGGGCATTCTGGTTCACACACATCGCAGTTAATACATTCATCAGTAATTAGTAGCGCCATTTTTACTCTCCTCTAGTTTGATTTTTATCTTTCAACTTAGCCGCCACAGAGGGCGACACAAACTTGCTCACATCTCCACCAAAGCGGGCGATTTCGCGCACCATGCTGGCGGAGATAAAAGTATATTTTTCAGCAGGCGTCAGAAACACCGTTTCTACGTCGGAATTCAATGTCCGATTCATCCCCGCCATCTGAAATTCATATTCAAAGTCTGACACCGCACGTAGTCCGCGCAACACCACGCGCGCATCTTTAGCTCGCACATAGTTCATCAGCAAATCGTTAAAACCTTCAACCCGCACATTATCGCAATCGGCAAAAATCTCTTGCGCCATTGCCACGCGTTGGTCGATTGAAAACATCGTGCCATTACGACTTTCCGCTACGGCCACAATGACCTCTCCAAACAGACCCGCCGCACGACGCACCACATCTTCGTGGCCTCGGGTAATTGGATCAAATGTGCCTGGATAAACAACTTTTATCATGTTTGTTTGTGCTGCAATAGTTGATAGTACACAGCACCCGCCCTCGCCTGTTTGATCACCGCCCAAGTCTCATCCGATTCAAAAGGGGCTCCGCTTTCTACGTAAACCACAGCGTCTTGTGCCAATTGATCGGCCAATAGCGGTAATAGTTTCGGCAAGTAATCACTTTGAAATGGCGGGTCAAGAAAAACAACGTCGAACGACTTCCCTAACTGCTTGGCGAATTCTAGCCCATCATCACTGCGCAAGGCTATTTTAGTAAACCCTAATTTTTTAATGTTTTCTTGTAAAACCCGATGCACGACGCGGTTACGCTCGACCATCACAACCTCATCCGCACCCCGCGAGGCCGCCTCGAATCCGAGTGCACCGCTGCCCGCAAAGAGATCTAAACACCGATGTCCATCCAATGTTTGACCGAGCCAATTAAACAAGGTCTCGCGCACTCGATCCGGCGTTGGACGCAAACCCTCCGCATCTGGGAACTCAATCAAACGGCGACGATGCGAGCCACCAATAATCCGTACTTTATTAATTTGAACTCCTTGCTTAAGCGGCTTAGTCGGCAACTATTTTTCAGGCGTTGAGTTGTAACATCTCGGGCCCGAATATTTTCACATTGTCACGCCCGCCAGATTTAGCAAAATACATCGCGACATCGGCATTTTTAATGAGTTGCAGCTCCTCTACGCCATGCTCTGGATAAATGGATATTCCGATGCTTGAAGAAATATCTAATTGATGATCCGCAAGTGCAAAAGGCTGATTGAGTGAGAACCGAATTTTTTCCGCAACCCGAAATGCATCTTGCTCTGCCTCTATCGTAGGCAGCAGCACAATAAACTCATCGCCACCAATTCGCGCCACCGTATCAGATTCGCGCAAACATTCCTGTATGCGCTGGGCAACACTTTTCAACAGCAGATCACCTACATCGTGACCTAGTGTGTCATTAACCGGTTTAAATTTATCGAGATCAATGAACATCACTGCCAAGTGGGATTGATCACGTTTGGCGATAGCTAATGCCTGATGCAAACGATCAGAGAACAATGTTCGATTAGGCAGATCGGTGAGCGCATCGTAATGCGCCATGTGCTGCACCTGTTCTTCCATCTTTTTACGATCTGAAATATCGTAAAACCAACCCAACACATCCGACTCATTTTGATATTCAACGCGGACGTAAGATGCCAGCACCCATTTTGTTTTAGCATGGTCACCAGGAATATGCAGTTCGATTAAGCGATTGGTAACTTGCTCGCCCCTGCCAAGCTGCTCAATAACCTCGTCATAATCCGTCGGATTCGCATAGAACTGCCTTGGATTGACGCCATTAACTTGGCTTGCTTTCGACTCAATTAATTCAGCATAACGTTGGTTGGCAAACACCACCTGCGAGGTAGCAATATTGCTAATCCTTACGGCAATAGGGCTGTTTTCTAGCATAAAGCGAAAACGCTCTTCACTACGACGAACCGTTTCTTCATTCTCTTTGCGTTCGGTGATGTCTTCATAGGTTCCCAATAGCCCAACCGTTTCTCCTGCTAGATCTTTGAGCGGCACTTTAGAAGTGCGCAACCAAATTAAACTACCCCCCGGCGTTGTCTGTGGCTCGTCATAAGAAAGTTTCGCCTTGCCTGACGACATTACCCCTTCATCATCTGCTCGGTAACGTTCCGCTTGGCTAGCCCAACCCATTTGAAAATCGTTTTTTCCAACAACTTCATTGGAACTATTCATCCCACTATCTTTGGCAAAAGCTGTATTACAGCCGAGGTAATTTAACTCGCGATTCTTCCAAAAAACTCGCATTGGAATCGTGTCAATAATCGTCATGAGCAAATTTCGCGATTCGATCAGTTCGCGTTGTTGTGCGACCAGCTCTATCGTTTTTTGGCGGACTTTCCGACGGAGCATCCATACCCAGATAATTGAAATCAAAACCAGTAATGCTAATGCCCCCAGCCCTATGCGCAAATATTTTGCGTAAGGGATTTTGTCCAAACTGCTCCCCATCCACTTACTGTGCAAATCTTCCAATTCGCGCGAGCTCATTTTGGAAAACCCACTTTCGACAAGTTTATAGGTAGCAACATCTCCTTTATGCACCGCACGATGAAAATCACCGGTGTATAAAGAGAACGCCTTGCGGAAGTTACTTTCTGCTTGGGAGCGATAAATCAGATAATTTGCAGGGGGCTCGTCAATACAAAACACTCTTACCTTCTGCTCAATCGCGCCCTGAATCAACGCTTGATAACTATCAAACAGTTGAAAAGTATTGATACCGGCAGAGGTAAGTTTATCAATACAAGCATCCCCCTTTTTTACACCAACCGAAAATCCTCGTAGTGACTTCAAATCAGTAATGCCGGCAATACTGATATGCGTGTAGATTGAAACGGGGATTGCAGCATACGGTAAAGAAAAATCTAATTTCTTCATCCGTTCAGGCGTTTCGAAAATAGTGTCAATCACCTCGGCTTGGTGGGCATTCATCAGCCCCTGTGCTTTAGCCCAGTCGGTGGCGACCAAGTTGACACGGACCCCGGTTTTTCTTTCCCACAACGCCCAGATGTCCACCAAATAGCCAGACAGCAAGCCGTCTTCATTGCGCTGAATATAGGGAGGGTAGTTGTCATCCATTACCACTGTCACTGCAGTGGCGGCAACAGAAGGCGCGGGTTGTGCAAAACCAGTCAAGGTGACCAGGAAGAGCAACGCGGCGAAAGCAAATCGACTAGCAAGTCTTGCGGGGAATTGTTCTGAAAATTTCATCGCGAAAATTAATTCATTTTTTTGGATTATGCGCTTAGCTAGATTAAGGGAGCAAGCTCTACTGACCGTCCTTACTCTCCGGAGCACCCACTATCACTGTCGCCATTGCATCGGGATGTACGCGTCTTTTAAATGCGTCATTGATCTGCGCAACCGTTACCTTATCCACCTTACTACTGAAGTCATCGAGATAAGTTAAAGGCAGGTTATAGACACCAATCATACTTAGATAATCAAGTATTTTTTTATTGCTATCAATGCGCAAAGGGAACCCCCCGATGATGTTATCTTTTGCCGCCTTGAGTTCTTTTTCAGTGATGCCTTTTTCCACAAATTCGCGCAGTGTTGCGCGCGTTACTTTTAATGCTTCATCCGCCTGTTCTTTTTTCGTTTGCAGACCCAGCTGAAACGCACCGGGTTGCTGCATCAACATAAAGTAGCTGTAAACACTGTAAGCCATGCCACGCTTTTCCCGAATCTCACTCATCAGGCGCGATACAAAACCGCCGCCCCCTAAAATATAGTTACCTACATAAAGTGGGAAATAATCAGGGTCGTTGCGTGCAATGCCCGGCGCGCCAATCAAAATATGGCTTTGTGTGGCAGGGTGTGAAATACGCTGCTCACTCGCTGGTATTTGCAAAGTCACGGGGGTGACTCGCGTGCTTGCACCACCTACGGGCAAATTTACAGTGAGTTGTTGTACCATTGCTTCTGCTTCGGTCCGGGTTGCATCACCCATCAAGGCAACGACCGCATTTTTAGCGCCAAAATGTTGCTGGTAATAATTAACGAGATCTGCGCGCTGAATTTTTTCTATGTCTGCCACCTCCGCTGTCCGACCGTAAGGGTGGGCTCCAAACACGGCTTTGCCAAAGGCTTTGGCAGCGATACTTTCGGGCTTGGTCTCGGCCTCTTTCAGCGCAGAGATCAGGCGAGTTTTCTCACGCGTTAGCACTGTTTCTGGAAACAAAGGTTGTTGCAAAATTTTAGCAAGAATGGCAAGGGCAAGGTCTTTTTCAACTTTGCTACTCAAAGTACGAATGCTCATACCCGCACGATCGGCATCAAACTGCCCACCTTTTTGCGCTCCAATATCTGCCAGTTTCAGTCCAATTTGATCTTCGCTCATGCCCTCCACTCCGGAGTCGAGCATGCCACTGGTCATCATGGCCACACCCAGTTTAGTTGACTCCTCGAAGCCACTGCCCGCCGCAAAGGTCACCGCCACATCAAGCATCGGCAGATCGTGATTTTCAACAAAGTAAACTCGGGCACCGCTAGGTGCTTGCCAATGCTGGATCTTCGGCGTAGCGAAAGCTGCATTCGAAAAAAACAAATAGCCAAATATAATCAATATATTAGCGCGCATGAGCATTGCCTCCTGCTTTCTTAGCCTTGCCAGATAAGGGTTGCGGATCCAGTGTCGCCACGGTGAGATTGTCGTCTTTTAAAATTTCGCGCGCCGCATCCTGCACCTGTTGCGCGGTGACTTCTTGCAGTTTTTTGAGCATCACCGGAATTGCCTTATGTCCTAAGCCAATGCTTTCCATCTGGCCAATTTGCATAGCCTGATAAAAAACCGAATCGAGTTTGTAAACCTCGTTGGCGGTCACCTGAGCTTTGATGCGCTGCAACTCTTCCGCGCTCACGCCCTCTTGAATTAATTTCGTGAGTTGTTGGCGTATCGCCACTTCCAGATCTGCAACCGTTTTTCCCGCGGAGGGTGTGCCCTCAATCGTGAACATACTTGGACCGCGCGCAGTGCTGTCGTAGCCGGCGCCAATATCACTAGCGATTTGTTGCTCGCGCACTAGCACTGTATTCAAGCGTGCAGATTCATTACCATCCAGTACTCCCGCCAGCACCTCAAGTGCATACGGTAAGGTATCTTTTGCGGCATCACGCAAAGTAGGCGTGTGATACACCATGACCAAATGTGGCAATTCGGCCGGCGCCTTCACCACAAGGCGCTTGATGCCTATCTGCGGTGGTTCAGTAAAATTTTTACGAACTGGTAAATGTTGCGCCTCAATTTTGCCGTAGTTTTTTTCTGCCAGTTTAAAAACTTCGCTTGCTTGCACATCACCCGCCACGACCAGCACCGCATTATTTGGCGCATACCAGATTTTGTACCACGCTTGCGCATCGGCAGCCGTCATCGCCTCTAGGTCGCTCATCCAGCCGATGATGGGGTGCTGATAGGGGTGTTCTTGATAAGCGGCAGCCATGAGTTTTTCATACATCAAGGCATGAGGTTCGTCATCGGTACGCATACGACGTTCTTCCATTACAACTTTAATCTCTTTGCCGAATTCTTCCGCGGTGAGATTTAAATTGCTCATACGATCAGACTCTAACTGCATCGCCAATGGCAATTTAGATTTGTGTAGCTGCTGAAAATACGCGGTGTAATCGTAACTGGTGAAGGCGTTCTCCCGCCCCCCTGCCGCCGCAATGCGTTTGGAAAATTCGCCCATCGGCACTAATTTAGTGCCTTTAAACATCATGTGCTCCAATACATGCGCAACGCCCGTTGTGCCGGTGCGCTCGTCCATGCTGCCTGCGCGATACCAAATTTGCTGTACCAACACCGGCGCGCGATGGTCTTCTTTGACAATCACTTTTAGGCCGTTGCTCAATGTTTTTTCAAATACCGTTGCATTTGCCGATGCCAGCGCAAGTAACAACGCCGCCGCAACTCCACTCAATAAACCTGTACGCATATTTTTAGCCCAAGGCGGATCAATCAGAATAAAATGACAACAGCGCAAAAAGGCGCTGTGATGGGCGCGTATTATGCGCCATTTTGTTGTCCCGCGAACACAGGCTAACGCAATGTAATGTTTGGTTTCCTCAAAAAATCTAACGCCGAAAACTCTCCTGAAAAGGCAGGCTGGTTTGGCCGTTTAAAAAATAGCCTGACTCGCACAGGCAGCCAGCTTTCAGAATTGTTTAGCCGCAGTGGCCGCATCGACGATGAGCTTTATGACGAGCTCGAAACCATTCTCATCACCTCTGATGTTGGCATGGATGCCACTAATCTTTTGCTGGCTGACGTACGTCGCCAAGTGAAAGAACAGAAATTAACTGAGATCCCTCAAATTAAAGAAGCACTCGCTCATGCGCTGCTTAAATTGCTACAACCTCTCGCAAAACCTCTTGTCATTGATAATCACAAACCCTTTGTGATTATGCTCTGTGGTGTCAACGGGGCTGGCAAAACCACCTCTATCGGCAAGTTGGCAAAATATTTTCAAGGTCAGGGCAAATCTGTTTTACTCGCTGCCGGAGACACCTTCCGCGCAGCAGCGCGTGAGCAACTCATGGAGTGGGGCGCACGCAATAATGTCACGGTGATTGCGCAACAGAGTGGCGATGCTGCTGCTGTTATTTTTGATGCGGTGCATGCCGCACAAGCGCGCAACATCGACATTGTGCTGGCAGACACTGCCGGACGTTTAGCCACTCAAGCTCATCTTATGGAAGAGATTAAAAAGGTTAAACGCGTTATTGCTAAAGTGCTGCCCGATGCACCGCACGAGGTGCTGTTGGTTTTGGATGCGAACACCGGACAGAATGCCTTGAGCCAAGTGAAAGCATTCGATGATGCATTAATCGTGACCGGCCTGATTCTCACAAAGCTCGATGGCACGGCTAAGGGTGGCGTTATCGCCGCCATTGCTAAAGCACATCCTATCCCCGTCCGCTTTATTGGAGTGGGCGAAGGCTTGGATGATCTTCGCCCTTTCGTTGCCGAAGACTTTGTTGCAGCGCTTCTAGGAGTTGAGCTGTGATTAAATTTAATCAGGTTTATAAACGCTTTCCTGGTGGCTACGAAGCCTTAAAAAATCTAAGCTTTGAAATTGCCGAAGGTGAGATGGTTTTTCTCACTGGCCACTCGGGTGCAGGGAAAAGCACCCTACTAAATCTGATTGCCGCTATTGAACGCCCAACAACAGGCAGCGTTCTAGTCAAAGGCCAGAACATTAAGTCACTCAAGAGTGCCGCATTGCCCTATTTACGTCGCAACCTCGGACTTATCTTTCAGGATCACAAGTTACTATTTGATCGTAGTGCGTTCGACAACGTGATGTTGCCTTTACAAATCTGTGGCTTCGATCCTCGCGAAAGTGCCAAGCGGGCACGTGCTGCTTTAGATAAAGTAGGTTTATTGAAACGTGAGAAGGCCAATCCCATTGCGCTTTCAGGAGGCGAGCAACAGCGTTTGTGCATCGCACGTGCGATCGTGAATCGCCCCACCATTTTGCTTGCCGATGAACCTACCGGCAATTTAGATAGCGAGTACTCGAACGAAATCATGAGTATTTTTCATTCGTTTCATCAAGTTGGTGTCACTCTACTGATTGCCACACATGATAATTCTGCTCTTCAGCACCTCTCCGGCCGCGCATTGACCCTGAAGCATGGAGAGCTAATCTGATGAAGTCTACTTTTTTTCAGCATGGCCAAGTCATTAGTTTTACTCTTCAACGCTTATTACAAAATCCGTTTGCCAGCGTTCTGAATATTGTTGTTATTGGAATCGCCCTCAGCCTGCCGATTGGAGGCTATGTGCTGCTAAAAAATGTGCAAAATCTCGCGCAGCAATTGGCTGGTACGCCGCAAATAAGCGTATTTCTTGCCGCTGGGACTTCTCCCGATGAAATCACGCGCATTTCTAAACAACTAAAACAACACTCGGCGATTGATCACATTGAATTTGTTCCTCGTGATTTAGCGCTTAAACAATTGCAGATAAGTACTGGATTATCTGATGTGGTTGCTGGTTTAACGCAAAATCCCTTACCGGATGCATTCATCATTTATCCAGCCCCCCTTACCAGTCAACAATTGGAACTATTGCGTGACGACTTAAAGTCCTGGTCCAAACTGGAGCATGTGCAACTTGATTCAGCCTGGGCACACAAACTTGAAGCCTTACTAAAATTTGGTCGACTTGCTGTTTTTATCTTGGCAGGTCTACTCAGCTTCGCTTTAGTCGCGATCACCTTCAATACCATTCGCTTACAAATACTGACTCAGCGTGAAGAAATCGAAGTCGCAAAATTGATTGGTGCAACGAATGGTTTTATTCGCCGCCCCTTTTTGTACTTTGGCTTCATACAAGGCTTGTTTGGGGGCGCAGCGGCCTGGCTAATCATCGCCTTTAGTTTACTAATTCTTAATATTAGTCTCGCCCCTTTAAATCAGCTTTACACCAGCAGCTTCAGTTTGCAACACCTCTCTGTTAATGACAGCCTAACCTTACTTGGTTTTTCCACTTACCTAGGTTGGTTAGGTGCCTGGCTTTCTGTTTCTCAGCACCTTGGCCGCATTGAACCCAAATAAATCAGTAGGTTATTATTTTCTGCTTTTATTTCTCTTCGTTTTAATTTAGCCCCCTGTTTTAACAGTGTTTTATTTGACTAGCACTCTCCCTACCGGAGTGCTAGAATAATTCCAAAGGAGGTATTCACCATGACTTATAACTTATCTTTACCTATGCCGTTGGCTGTTGGTAGCATCGACAGCTATGTAACGTCGGTCAAAAATTTGCCTATTCTGTCGCAAGAAGAAGAGGTTGATTTGGCAACGCGATTCCGTCGTGATAACGACTTGGATGCAGCGCGTGCGTTGGTGTTGTCTCATTTGCGCGTTGTTGTCAGCGTGGCTCGTGGCTACTCGGGGTATGGCTTGCCCCATGCCGATTTGATTCAAGAGGGCAACATTGGCTTGATGAAGGCGGTTAAGCGTTACGATCCTGATCGCGGCGTGCGTTTGGTTTCCTTTGCGTTGCATTGGATTCGCGCGGAGATGCATGAGTATATTTTGCGTAATTGGCGCATGGTTAAAATCGCCACGACTAAGGCTCAGCGTAAGTTATTTTTTAATTTGCGCAGCATGAAGAGTGGACTAGATGTTTTGCGCCCGCAAGAGGTCGCTCGCATTGCGAAAGAGCTCAATGTCAGCGAACGTGACGTTGTTGAAATGGAAACTCGTTTTGGCAACCACGAAACATCACTTGATCCAGAAGTACTTGATGACGAGCCAAGCTTTTCTCCAATCTCTTATTTGGCTGCGGACTCCAGCGCTGAGCCTGATCAAATTTTAGAGCAAGCGCAATTTGACCAGATGGAGAATCATAGTTTAAAGATAGCCTTGGACAGTTTGGATGAGCGTAGCCGTCGTATTATTCAGGCTCGTTGGCTCAATGCGGATAGCACATCAACTCTGCACGAACTTGCAGCTGAGTTCAAAGTTTCAGCAGAACGTATTCGCCAAATTGAACAAAAGGCCATGAGCAAAATGCAAGCTGTTATTACTGCTGGTTAAACGCATTCGCATTACTCAGCTAGCAATAAAAACGCGGCCTACAGGCCGCGTTTTTATTTCACCACTCTTAACTTAGGCTTCCCAGAAGGAGGCGGCGTTTCCGGTGGCTTTCCACCCTCACTACCCTCGCCTGCTGTAACCGAGGTCAAATTCGAAGAGTTATCACTTTCCTGAAATACCAAACCTTGGCCATTTTCCTTTGAAAAAATCCCCATTACTGATTCGATGGGCACCATAATCTGGTGAGACACGCCGCCAAACCGGCCGCTACAACTGATTGCATCGTTACCGATATGTAAGTTTCTGACCGCCTCAACACTAATATTAAGTACGATCTTTCCCTCTTTAACGTACGCCATTGGCACCTGCGTATATTCACCAACCCTAACCGCTAGGTAAGGCGTCTGGCCGCCATCCACGCACCACTCGTATATTGCTCGAATTAAATATGGTTTTGTGGAAAGCTCACTCACTTACGCATTGCCTTTTCGGAAGGTGTCATTGCTTCGCTATAAGCAGGTCGAGAAAACAATCTCTCTGCATACTTCATCAGTGGAGCGGCATCTTTATCGAGCTGAATACCGTAGTGATCCAAACGCCACAACAGTGGGGCGATCGCAACATCCAACATTGAAAACTCATCCCCAAGCATGAACTTTTGCTTGGTAAACACGGGAGCAATCTGCGTCAAGTTTTCGCGAACAGCGATTCGAGCCTTTTCCACCGTTTTAACGACACCACTTTCCAACCCCTCAATGTGGCAAAACAACTCTTGCTCAAAACGATGTAAAAACAATCTCGCCCTAGCTCGCATCACGGGATCGGCGGGCATCAACTGTGGGTGAGGAAAGCGCTCATCAATGTATTCATTAATGATGTTAGCCTCATAAAGAATCAAGTCACGTTCAACAAGTACAGGGACCTTGTTATACGGATTCATCACGGCCAAATCTTCCGGTTTGTTGAATACATCAACATCAATCACCTGAAAATCCATGCCTTTTTCGAATAGGACGATGCGACAGCGGTGGCTGTATGGGCAAATCGTTCCTGAATAAAGTGTCATCATAGCGCGGCTCAACCTTTTAATG
This sequence comes from Gallionellaceae bacterium, assembly GCA_037140475.1. Lineage (GTDB taxonomy): Bacteria > Pseudomonadota > Gammaproteobacteria > Burkholderiales > Gallionellaceae > PALSA-1006. Next base: position 12,144 of record JBAXEJ010000015.1, on the reverse strand, counting down.
AGTGAGTGCAATTTCTCGCACCACTATCCGTTTTATTTTCAATCAAAATGTAACTACTCAAAGTACGCGAAACAGTTGTCAAAACATCCCTCCTAAAACTCTGATGATTGCGTTAACGTTTATCTAACGCAATTCAATCATTGAACAACTAAGCAATGCCTAGGGGCATCTTAAAATCAATTGGGCGAAGCTGAAAGCTCCGCCCAATTGATTTTACATATGAAAACGGTGCTGAAAATTTCGGTAGGCTAAAATTAGGCCTACTTTATATCTTTCCAAATTTCCTTCTTCAGAGCCAACATCAATATCAGCAAGATAGATAGGAAGCCAAGCACAATCCAACCGATCTGATGACGCACTAAAACTGCTGGCTCACCCATAAATACCAGGTAGTTAGTCAGATCAGTGATCGCAGTATCATATTCCTTTGCGGGCATTGAGCCTGGGGTTTTAAGCACAAGCTTCTGTACATGATGACCACCATGCTCTTCAACTTCAAGAGCTTGCTCTCCTTGCATGTCTGCCAACACGAATGGCATACCTACGCCAGGAAATGCCGTGTTGTTCCAACCGCTCGGCCGAGTGGTGTCTACATAGAAACTACGTAGATAGGTGTAGAGCCAATCTGCACTACGAGAACGTGCGATCACGCTCAGATCAGGTGGCGCTACGCCGTAGGCCATTTTTGCAGAAGCCGCATCCATCGCGGCTTGCATTGTGGAGCCTGTTTTAACCTCATCAGGCAACTCCAGATCTTTTCTGATCTGCGCCTCTTTCATGCCAAGGTCGCCCAGGCGGTTGTATCGCATGTACGAGGCTGAGTGGCAAGCCAAGCATCTTGATACAAACAACTTAGCACCCCGTTGCAACGAAGCCTGATCCTTTAAATTAATGGGGGCCACGTCTAGCTTTTCTTCAGTATTCGCGACCGCCATTACCGGCGCTGCCAACAGCAGCACCAGAACAGCTAGTTTTTTGATTGCATTCATGTCAACAATCCTCTCTTAATTATTTGGATGTCAGGCGGTCAGGCTCTGGCTTGCATTTATCTATCTTGGTGTACCAAGGCATCAAAATAAAGAATGCGAAGTACACAACCGACAACACACGAGCAATATTGGTGTAAGTTGGTGTTGAAGGAAGTGTTCCTAACAAACCCAAGCCAAGAAAACTCACTACGAATGCCGCCAAGAATGCCTTATAGATTGGGCCGCGATAACGAATCGACTTCACTTTGCCGCGATCTAGCCATGGCAGTGCAAAGAAAATCATAGTCGCAACACCCATTGCTACAACGCCTGGGAACTGTGAACCAAACATCGGCGGTACCGCACGCAGAATCGCGTAATACGGAGTGAAGTACCAAACTGGCGCAATGTGCAATGGAGTTTTCATTGGGTTAGCCGGTACAAAATTATTGGCTTCAATAAAATACCCACCCATTTCTGGGGCAAAGAACAGTACTGCACTAAACACAATCAGGAAGGCAACTGTCGCAACGCCATCTTTAGCAACCATGTACGGAAAGAATGGAATGCCATCGAGTGGATGACCATCTGCACCTTTGTTTTTCTTGATTTCGATACCGTCTGGGTTATTTGAACCCACAGCATGCAACGCGACCAAGTGAACAAAAACAATCGCCACCAACAACAGCGGCACTGCAATTACGTGCAACGCGAAGAAGCGGTTCAGCGTAATGTCAGAGATAACGAAGTCGCCTCGAATCAAAGTAGACAGGTCATTACCAACATACGGAACGGTTGCAAATAGATTCACAATCACCTGCGCGCCCCAATACGACATCTGACCCCATGGCAACAAGTAGCCCATGAAAGCCTCAGCCATCAAAGCGAGATAAATAATCATGCCGATGATCCACAGCAGCTCACGTGGCTGACGGTACGAACCGTACATCATGCCGCGGAACATATGGAGGTAAACCACCACGAAGAACAGCGAAGCGCCAGTTGAGTGCATGTAGCGCAACAACCAGCCCCACTGCACGTCACGCATGATGTATTCAACAGAAGCAAAGGCAAATAACGCATCCGGCTTGTAATTCATCGTCAGGAAAATGCCGCTGACGATCTGAATAACCAAAACGAACAACGCTAAGCCGCCGAAGAAATACCAGAAGTTGAAGTTCTTTGGTGCGTAATATTCAGAAAGATGAAGTTTCCAAGTTTCAATTAATGGGAAGCGATCGTCAACCCATCCAAGCAGTTTTTTCATTGCATTCATTATGCAGCCCCTCCCTTGCTATCATCACCAATCAGCAGCTTTGTCTCGCTCAGATATTTGTGAGGAGGAATAATCAAGTTAGTTGGCGCCGGAACGCCCTTAAAAACTCGCGCAGCTAAGTCGAAACGTGAACCATGGCATGGGCAGAACCAACCACCCGCCCAGTTTGCGCCCAAATCCGCAGGAGCAACTTCAGGTCGAAAAGATGGAGAACATCCCAAATGCGTACATACGCCTAACACTACCAAAATCGCTGGCTTCACAGAGCGAGTTGCGTTGTTGCAATACTCTGGTTGTTGAGGCACAGAAGATGTTGGGTCGGTCAAATCTGCATCACGCTTTGACAGAGTTTCTAGCATTTCTGGTGTGCGATGCACAATCCAAACTGGCTTACCTTGCCACTCCACGCTAATCATCGTTCCTGGAGCAATCGCACTGATGTCAACCTCAATTGGCGCGCCTGCTGCTTTAGCACGCTCACTTGGCATCAAGCTAAACACAAACGGAACGGCAACGCCTGCTGCGGCAACGCCTCCAGCTGCTGCCGTAGCGGCAAGCAGCATATTTCTCTTACTGTGATCTACATTATCTGTCATGACCAATACCCTTTTATAAACTAAAAATCATTTTGAATTCGTCTTGAACCCTAGATTCAATCTAGGACTCGACAATCCTCAATCCACATTAATTATTTTTCGCGCCTTGCTTAACCCACTTACGCATCGCAGTGATGTAGCGCTTGTCCAACGTGCCGCTTTCATTCAAACCAGCTGGCATTTTCAAACCTTTATTTGTGCCAGTCAGCAATTTAGTTAGAGTGCTTTGCTCGCTATTGCCAGGAATAACAACCTTACCAAAGCGCGTACCCTTCATCACGCCTTCATAAGATGTCAAATCCAACCCGCTTACCGTAAAACCCCTTGCATTTGGTGAGTGGCAACTCACGCAGTAATCTTGAAGAATCGGCTGAATATGATCTTTAAAACTCACGTCCGCTACTGCATCAGCACCTTGATTAACAAGAGCACCACCATCAACAGCCCACACATTGAGCGACATAGCCGCCAACATCACCGTTCCAATTAACTTACTAATTTGCATAACACCTCCGCTTAACGCCAATGAATCCAGACGCCAATTACAGCTGAATGGCGCTGCCCCAATTCCAAAAATTTAAGTTACAAAAATTATTCAATCGCAAGATTTTACGCAACGGCAACCAGAATTGCAACGTCGAGCTCGCTTCCCATTGATTACACTGGATTATTTAGCTCAAAATGGTGAAGCTCAAGCCCAAATTGATCTGCTAAATGCTTCCCCAGCGCCATGACACCGTATCTTTCTGTTGCGTGATGCCCTGCCGAAATAAAAGCAACTCCAGACTCTTGAGCCAGATGCACGTTTTGCTCTGAAATTTCCCCCGTGATAAAAACATCAACTCCAAGCGCAATTGCTTGCTCGAAATAACCTTGTGCCGCGCCACTACACCAAGCAATTTTTTTCACCCCATCCGCCAAGTCACCCATGACTAGCGGCTCACGTTCAAGTTTCTGCTTCAATCCATCCGCCAACTCACCCAATGTTTGCGCTCGAATCAATTCCCCGAAACACGCAACATCTTGCTCCCCGAACCGCCCCTGCTCTTGCCAACCCATCAGTTTTGCCAATTGAGCGTTATTGCCCAATTCAGCATGGGCATCTAACGGCAAGTGATAAGCCAACAGGCTAACGTCATGACTCAATAAATGGGCAATGCGGCGTTTTTTTACTCCCGTTATTACCGCATCCTCTCCTCGCCAAAAGTAGCCGTGGTGAACGATGATCGCATCAGCCCCCCATGCTGTTGCCGAATCTAAAAGCAACTGTGAAGCGGTTACTCCTGTCGCAATTTTCAATACCTTGGAACGCCCTTCAACTTGCACACCATTTGGGCAGTTGTCTCGAAAACGATCAACTTCGAGAAGGCTTCCGATATAATCCTTAAGGTCAGTTAGCTGCATTTATTTTTTCCATTTTGTTAGTGAATTACTTCAACTATGCGCAAATTTTGGCTTCTCTTCGCTCAGTCTACCACCATCGGCCTAGCGGCATTATTCATCATCCAGACGCTAAAACCGTCGTTGTTACCTAGCGCCGCACGCAACGGCGTAGTAACGCTTTATGAAAACACGACAACCAGTAATAGCCAAACCCCATCTGTGGGATTCAGTGTCGCAGCCCAAAAAGTGATGCCAGCTGTCGTCAACATTTACACTAGCAATGAGGTTAAAGCTCAGGCGCATCCTTTTATGGATGACCCCAGATTTCGCTTTTTCTTTGGTGACCAGTTTGAAGACAACACCCCTCAACAAAGCTCCAGTCTTGGCTCTGGTGTAATCGTCAGCCACGATGGATATATTCTAACCAACCATCATGTTATTGAAGGAGCCGATCAGATTGAAGTCGCTCTAACTGATGGGCGTAATGCCAAAGGACATATTATTGGCTCAGACCCCGAAACTGATCTTGCCGTCATCAAAATCGACATCGCCAGTAATTTACCTGCCATCACTTTCGGTCATGCCGAACAATCCAAAGTTGGGGACATAGTTCTTGCCATCGGCAATCCTTTTGGCGTTGGTCAAACGGTCACAATGGGTATCGTCAGTGCGCTTAAACGCAATCACCTTGGATTAAATACCTTTGAGAACTTTATTCAAACTGATGCCGCCATCAATCCTGGCAATTCCGGCGGGGCACTTGCGGATGCAAATGGCAACTTAATTGGTATTAACAGCGCCATTTATTCTCCTAATGGCGGCTCGCTCGGCATTGGTTTTGCAATTCCGGTGAGTACCGCCAAGAAAATCATGGAACAGATTATTCAAAGCGGCTCAGTTACTCGCGGATGGATAGGTGTTGCTGTGCAGGACGTCACGCCTGAATTGGCCGAATCATTTAAGCTGGGTAATACCGAAGGGGTGCTAATTTCTGAAGTCGTTCGTGGCAGCCCTGCACACAAGGCAGGCATTAAAGCGGGCGATATTCTGACTCAAGTTGCTGATAAAAAATTAGGGGACTCGTCCACCATGCTAGAAACCATTTCTGCTTTGCCGCCAGGCAAGAGTGTGATGCTGAAGTTACTCCGCAACCAAGAACCGGTCGTCGTACAAGTGATGGTGGGCAAACGCCCCAAACCTAAAGTGCAGGAGTAATCCGACGTTATTCTGTTTTAGGCACGGGTGGAGCCATCCATCCAGCAATCACAATTCCCGCTTCGTATAACAACCATAATGGCATCGCCAGCATAAACTGTGACACCACATCCGGCGGAGTAAAAATCGCGCCAATCACAAACGCACCGACGATGATATAGGGTCGGATTTCTCGCAACTTCTCGGTTGTCACCCAGCCCATTCTGACCAGCACCACCACCACCACCGGCACTTGAAAAGTAATGCCGAATGCCATAAACATCGTCAATACAAAGCTTAAGTATTTATCAATATCGGTCATCACCGCGACACCAGCAGGGGCGCTAGAGGTAATGAATCCAAACACTATCGGGAAGACCGCAAAATAAGCAAACGCCATCCCGCCAAAAAATAACACCACACTGGCTGTCACCAACGGGAACACCAAACGCTTTTCATGCGCATATAGGCCAGGCGCAACAAAACGCCAGATTTGATACAGGATATACGGTAGTGCAATAAGGAAAGACGCCATCAGCGCCACCTTCATCGGCACAAAAAACGGCGTAGTCACATCCGTCGCAATCATCTGTCCGCCCTTGGGCAATTTTGAAAGCAGGGGCTGAGCAAGCAAGGTGTAAAGATCAGAAGCCCACGGAAAAAGACAGATAAAGACAATGAGAATTGCAACAACAGAGTGAAGAACGTGTTTGCGCAGCTCTATTAGATGACCGATAAAACTTTCAGTTGTTGTCATCAGTCAATGGGGAAAGTTTGTTGTTCGGGTACTTTTTGCTCAGGCGGCTTTATGGTTGCCGAACTGAAATGTTTAACGGGGCTTTGATTGCCTTTAGCCACTTCTTCATCTATTTTCTGCATGCGCTGATCAAGCTCCTGCTCAACCAGAGCAAGCGCATCCGTTGTAGATGCAACTTGCTGCCGCACATCTTGCTGCACTTGACGCATTTCTTCCAGCGCCATGTCTCTCGAAATATCAGCTTTCACGCCATTCACATAACGTTGCACGCGCCCCCATAAGTGACCCAAAGTCCTTGCAACACTAGGCAGGCGCTCAGGGCCGATGACAATCAGCGCAACAACTGCAATGACTAGAATCTCTGAAAATCCAATGTCAAACATGGGGATTGATTGTTTAGTGAGTGTGCGACTTATCTTTCACTTCACCTTCAATCGTCTTTCCATCTGCAGACAACTGCTTACCTTCATCATCGCCCTTCATGCCCTCTTTGAAACCCTTCACTGCGCCACCTAGGTCGCTACCCATATTGCGCAATTTTTTAGTACCAAACACCATCATTACGATGACTAAAACAATTAGCCAATGCCAAATACTCAATGAACCCATTTTCTTTCTCCTTGTTTATGCTCGTTTAACCATTGGCGGAATGTTGCCGCCACCGATAATATGTATGTGCAAATGAAACACCTCTTGCCCGCCACCTTTACCGCTATTAATCACGGTACGAAAGCCTTTCTCCAACCCTTGCTCTTTTGCCAGCTTCGCCGCCAACACCAACATTTTCCCAAGCACCGCTGCGTGAGTTGCATCCGCCTCTAGTAAAGATGATAAGTGCTTCTTAGGAATCAACATAAAGTGTACAGGCGCAACCGGATTGATGTCGTGAAATGCGAACACCTCATCATCTTCGTATATTTTTTTGCTCGGAATCTCCCCGCGCGCAATCTTACAAAAAATGCAATCGGCACTCATTTGCGACTCGCTTTTTCTTCAATACCAGAAACACCTTCACGGCGAGCTAACTCATTTAGCACATCAGCCGCACGCAAATTTTTATGCGCCAGCAAGACCATCGTGTGAAACCACAGATCAGCTACTTCATAAACAAGGTGCTGCGTGTCATTATCTTTTGAAGCTAATAAAACCTCGCCTGCCTCTTCAATGACTTTTTTCAGGATAGCGTCTTCACCCTTGTGGAACAACTTTGCGACATAGGACGAATCTGGCGCAGCTTGTTTGCGAGCTTCAAGCGTTTCCGTCAACCGTTGCAAAATATCATGGTTCATTTTTTATATATCTCGTCAGGCAATTTTAGGACGGCATCCACATCTATCCATTGCTCGTTTTCTAGTTTACTAAAAAAACAACTCTCTCGGCCCGTGTGACAGGCAATGCCACCCATTTGCTCGATTTGCAGCAACACGACATCACTGTCGCAATCGACACGGATTTCATTTACTTTTTGAAAGTGCCCCGACTCTTCGCCTTTATGCCACAACTTCTTACGGGAGCGAGACCAGTAGACCGCCTCGTTCTTTTGTGCCGTCAATTTGAGCGCTTCACGATTCATCCACGCCACCATCAGCACACGCCCTGTGGCTGCGTCTTGCGCAATTGCAGGCACCAAGCCATCTTCTGACCAGTTAATTTTATTCAACCAAGATTCGCTCACAAACGCACCTCCGACTCGTTACTGGCGAAGCCAGCCGTTTGCGGGATAACCAGCCACTTGCCAGCTTGCTGGCTTAGTGGAATGGCTAGTGGCTCCATCAGGAGGTGCGATGCGGTTATTGGCTCCAACATCACGCGCTGTGCGCATGAGTCTGCACCGCAACTTTGTTGTCCCGCACCAGTCGCATTCGCGCACCGTGTCATAACCGCACCTCGATACCTTGCGTTGCCATGAACTGTTTTGCTTGCTGCACGGTATATTCGCCAAAATGAAAAATACTCGCGGCAAGCACAGCATCTGCCCCACCTTGCTTTACACCATCCGCGAGATGTTGCAAGTTACCCACACCACCGCTGGCAATCACAGGAATTTCTAACACCTCAGTCACTGCACGAGTGAGCGCCAAATCAAAACCACTTTTTTGGCCATCTTTATCCATGCTCGTCAGCAAAATTTCCCCCGCGCCAAAGGTCTGCATTTTTTTCGCCCACTCGATGACATCTAATCCCGTCGCTTTACGACCACCGTGAGTGAACACCTCCCACTTTCCGGGTTGCACTTGCTTGGCATCGATCGCTACCACAATACACTGTGATCCATAACGCGCGGAAGCATCTGCCACCAGTTGTGGATTCACTACCGCCGAGGTATTGATGCTCACCTTGTCGGCGCCTGCGTTAAGCAGATTGCGCACGTCTTGCACTTCGCGCACACCACCACCCACTGTCAGCGGAATAAATACTTGCTCGGCGACTTGCTCGATGATGCGGAAGATGATGCCGCGATCATCAGAACTGGCCGTGATATCGAGAAAGGTCAATTCATCTGCACCCTGCTCATCGTAACGGCGCGCGATTTCTACTGGGTCGCCCGCATCGCGCAGCTCAACGAAGCTCACGCCCTTGACCACACGACCTGCAGTCACATCCAAACAAGGGATAATACGTTTAGCGAGCATTAAATTTTCGGTGACAACTCATCAGCCAAGGCTTGCGCTTCACGGAAATTCAAAGTGCCTTCATAAATCGCTCGGCCCGTAATCGCACCGGTAATACCTTCAGAGCGCACCGCACAGAGCTTGCGCACATCATCCAGATTAGTAATTCCACCACTCGCGATTACCGGCACGTGCAGCGGACGCGCCAATTCAACAGTGGCTTCAATATTTACGCCACTCATCATGCCGTCGCGACCGATGTCAGTATAAATAATCGCTTCCACGCCGTAACCTTCAAAACGCTGCGCCAAATCACCGACATCATGACCTGTTAATTTTGACCAGCCATCTACCGCCACCTTGCCGCCTTTAGCGTCTAGCCCAACCATGATGTGACCGGGGAATGCATCGCACGCCTCATGCAAAAAACCAGGCACTTTGACTGCGGCCGTGCCGATAATGACGTAGGCAATACCGATGTCGAGATAGCGTTCAATCGTTTCTAAATCGCGAATACCGCCTCCCAATTGCACTGGCACATCCAAGCCCACTGCGTCGATAATGCTACGAATGGCGGCTTCATTTTTAGGCTTGCCCGCAAATGCACCGTTCAAATCCACCAAGTGCAAGCGCCGTGCACCTTGCGCTATCCAATGTTGGGCCATCGCAGCGGGGTCTTCAGAAAAGACCGTCGCGCCCTCCATCACACCTTGTTTAAGCCGAACGCATTGACCATCTTTCAGATCAATTGCAGGGATAATTAGCGTTTTAGTATCCATAAAATTTTGAACGATTACAGGGGATTCCAGTTAACAAAATTCTGCAGCAATTTCAAACCTGCCGCAGCACTCTTTTCCGGGTGAAACTGAACAGCAAACAAATTATTTTTTGCAACCGCACACACAAAAGGTTGCGGATAGTTACTCGTCGCTTGCGTTAGCAAATCATCGCGAGGTTGCACATAATAACTGTGCACAAAGTAAAAGCGCGCATCTTGCGCAATTCCATCCCACAGAACATGCTCGGCGTGATGTACTTCATTCCACCCCATGTGCGGAACTTTTAAGCGCCCGCCTTGCGCATCTTGTAAATTGCTTTTGAAGCGTATCACCTCACCAGGCAGGATTCCCAAACCCGGCACGTCACCCTCTGCGCTGTGTTCAAACAACATTTGCAGACCAATACAAATTCCCAAAAAAGGTTTATTTTTCGCGGCTTCAACAACAGCGCCACGCAAGCCTCGCGCCTCAAGCTCACGCATGCAATCGGGCATCGCGCCCTGCCCGGGAAACACCACGCGATTAGCTTCCGCGATGACTTTCGCGTCATCCGTGACACTCACCGATGCGTTCGGAGCCACCTTGCGCAGGGCTTGATGCACGGAGCGCAAGTTACCCATACCGTAATCTACGATTGCAATATCAACCATAAACGAATTACAGGCTACCCTTAGTGGAAGGCATCACACCGACCATACGCGGATCAAACTCAAGCGCGACTCGCAACGCCCGGCCAAAAGCCTTAAAAATAGTTTCGGCTTGATGGTGCGCATTATCGCCAGCCAAATTATCGATGTGCAACGTTACCAAAGCGTGATTCACAAACCCTTGGAAAAATTCACGAATGAGATCGACTTCAAACTCACCCACATTGGAACGCACGAAATCCACATTAAAAACTAAGCCAGGGCGGCCAGAAATGTCCAGCACCACGCGCGACAAAGCTTCATCCAACGGCACATAAGCATGACCGTAACGACGAATGCCTTTCTTATCGCCAATCGCTTTAGCAAATGCCTGCCCTAGCGTGATACCAATATCTTCTACCGTGTGGTGAGCATCAATGTGCAGATCGCCTTTGGCAGAAACATCAATATCCAACAAACCATGACGCGCAATCTGATCGAGCATGTGCTCTAAGAATGGCACACCGGTGTCGAACTTGGCTTTGCCTGTTCCGTCTAATTCCAAGTTCACGTTTATCTTGGTTTCTAAAGTATTACGAGTGATATTTGCGCTACGCATGTTTCGCCTTATGCGAGATGGTTAATCGTGTCCTGCAATGCCACAATAAATGCTTCGTTCTGTTCCGGTGTACCAACCGTGACCCTTAAACAATCAATCAAGGCCGAATGCCCACCGTTCAAATTTTTAATCAATACACCGCGCTGCTTTAAGCCTTCAAACACCTTGGTCGCCTGCCCTACGCGAAACAAAATAAAGTTTGCCTCACTTGGGTACGCGTGTACATCTACCGTCCCCACCAAGCGCTCGTAAAGCCACGCTCGATCTTGCTTTATTTGCTCAGCTTGTTGCAACAACACATCGTGACTTGCCAATAAAGTCTCAGCGACTAATTGTGGCAAAACGCCCACATTATAGGGCAAGCGCAATTTTTCCAATTGCTCTAACCAAATTTTACTACCCGCTAAAAACCCTAATCGCAAACCGGCCATGCCCAACTTAGAAAACGTGCGCATCACCAAGAGATTGTCATACTGGCCCAGCAACGGGAGAAAACTATCGCGCGCAAACGCGTAATAAGCCTCGTCAACCACTACCAAGCCCGGCGCCGCCTCAATAATTTTCTTAATCGCCTCTACATCAAACAGATTACCCGTTGGATTATTGGGATAAGCCAAAAATACAAGCGCAGGCTGATACTGCTTAATCGCTGCCAACATCGCTGGCAAATCGAGGGAGAAATCTTCGGTCAACGGCACGCCCACATAACTCATGCCAGTGAAGGCAGAAATCATCTTGTACATCACAAACGAAGGCTCGACACTCAGCAACACCGCACCCGGTTTTGCCACGGCCATCGCCAGTAGCTGAATAATCTCGTCCGATCCGTTACCGAGAAGCACATCCATGCCCGATGGCAATGCACTCACTTGGCGAATACGCTCTTTTAAGCTGTGCGCACCCGCATCAGGGTAGCGATTAATTTCAGCGCTAGCGACCATTTGCGCAACTTGAGCACGCAAACTTTCGGGTAATAAATAGGGGTTTTCCATCGCATCCAGCTTGATCATGCCGGTGCTCGGAGGAACGTGATAAGCGTTAAGCGCCAAGATTTCTTGGCGAACTAATCGTTCGGGTGTGATGGCGTTGCGCAAGGAAGACATGAATAAAAACGTTTCGAAGACAGCGGCATTTTACCTCAATCAATAATTTCGCTAGATGGTTTTTCTGGTTTAGCTAAGCACTAAGTTCGCTGCCAGACAGCTGACAGTCGCGAGTTCACAATTTGTAGGCGGCGCGGTCATTTTTTGATTGTGGAGCGCTTGTGTGCCGAGCAATAAGTATTTTCCAATCCCTAAATGAGTCTGAACGAAGGATTTGGAGTTGAGTAATTA